>DYPP01000036.1:22124-26205 GCA_020719845.1 Treponema denticola
CTGGCAGCCGGCGAGGGGCTCTCGGTCTGCGTCGTGGCGCTGGTCGCGGGCACCGGTCTGGCGGACCATCACGCCGCCCAGGACGAGATCGCCGGCACCCAGCGGCTGGCGAACCTGCAGGAGTTGGCCAACGCCGCCAGCCTGTACGCCGCCGGCCGACAGGGCTTGGCGGAGTTCCTGGAGCACATCGAACTGGACCGGGCCATGGAGCGGGCCGAGGACGCCAGCGACGCGGTCACCCTGATCACGGTGCACAATACCAAGGGCCTGGAGTTCCGCCGGGTCATCATGACCGGCCTGGAGCAGGGGATTTTTCCCCGGGACGACAAAAAGGACGAAGACCTGGAAGAGGAGCGCCGCTTGTTCTACGTGGGCGCCACCCGGGCCATGGACGAGCTCTACCTGAGTTCCTGCGCCCAGCGGCGCATGTACGGCCGGACCCTGCCCTCCGCGCCGTCCCCCTTCCTGGGGGAAATTCCCGCCGACGCCCTGCGCGTGCTGGGCCGCGGGGCCCGGGGCGGCGGCTTTGCGCCCCGGGGCGGCCCGGCGGCGGCGGAGCGGGACAAACCGGTCCGGCGGCTGTCCTCCGACGGCCGCTGGGAACTGGGCTCCCGGCTGTACCACGACGACTACGGCTACGGCGCGGTAGCCCTGATCCGGGAGACCGAAGACGGCCCGGTGGTCCACGCCCGCTTTGAAAACGGCCGGGAAGTAAAATTCCTCAGCAAATACCAGAGTTCCCGTTTTATGAGGATAGGCAACGATGAATAGCGCTCAAAGCCGGCTTCTGGATCTGGTTCCCCCCATCCGCCGGGCCCGGGACTATCGGTTGTACACGGCGGAGGGTCGACGCTTGGTCGATCTGTGGCAGTACGACGGCGCGGCGCTGCTGGGGCATACCGCCCCCGGGCTGCTGACGGCGCTCAAGAACACCGCCTCCCGGGGGCTTTTTGTGCCCCTGCCCCATCCCGGCGCCCTGCGGCTGGAACGCGCCCTGCGGCGCCTGTTTCCCCAGCGGGACATCCGCGTCTACTCCGGCGCCGCCGCGGCGGACGCGGCTTTGGCGGCCGCGGGCTACGGCGCCCTGGGCTGCGCCGATTTTCCCGATCCGGGGCGCGGCGAGGTCGGGGCGGACGCTGTGGCCAGCAAGTGGCGCCCCTGGTGCCCCAACGCCGCCACGGCCATCCAGGCTCCGATCCTGCCCCTGCCCTGGCAGAACGGGCCCGTCGTCCTGACCCTGGACGCGGCGGTCGCCGGAAGGTTTCCGCCTTCGGACCAGATCGCGCCCCTGGTCCTGGCCACGGCGGCCCGGGCGGTGGACGACCTGGCGGCCATGCCGGCGGAACACGGCAGCGGCAAGTTCCGGCGCCTGGGAGCGGCGCTGGCCCGGTCGGCCTGGCGGCGGCGGGGCATCTACCTGCACCTGGGGGAAGACGCAGGCGCCGACGGGGTAACGGACGACGCTTACGCGGCCCTGTTCGCCGCCTTTCTGCGCGCCGGATTCCTCTTGCCCCCCGACCCCCGGGGCCTGCTGATCCTGCCCGGGGAGCTTTCCCCGGGGGAGGAAGCCCAACTGGGACGTGCCTTGTCAATTCCGGCGGGAGGGGCGATACTGTAGCCATGGACATCGGCGAAATCGTATTCATCGGCAGCCGTCTGCTGTTCGGCGCCCTGGCTTCCTTTTTTGCCATCATGCTCTGGTCCAAGACCCGGGACGTGGCCTGGATGCTGATGGTGATGGGCACCATCGCCGCCTACGCGGAAACGGTCTACGCCATCCTGGACACCTTCGGCATCGGCGGCGACCAGCAGATCCGCCTGGGATCCATCCCCCTGGTTTCCATCATCCTGCCCAATCTGCCCACGGCTTTTTATATCGCCGCGTTCGTCGTCATGGTGGCCCGCAAGTCCCGGCGCCGTTGAGGCGCGGGGGTCCCCTTGACGGGGCGGACATAGTCTGGTTTTATAGGGCACGTCCAGACCCGGTTGGGTTTGGAGCAGCGCTCAATTGAACTTCGGGAGTGGAGGTCGAATATGGTCGCATTGGTCGTCGGCGTGGTGGTGCTTCTTTTGGCGGTGGTCGCCGTGCTTCCTTTTGGTCTGGGCTGGGGGCAGGACGTCTTGCTGTTTCTCCGCGGCGCGGCGCCGGTCATGGCCGCGTTTATCGGCTTGATCGCCGTGTTCATCGGCATCGCCGACATCAAGGACCGGCTTGAGGCCAAAAAGGAAGAGGAAGAAGAGCGCAAGACCGCCGAAAGCGCCGCCAAATAGGCTTTTCCGCCGGTCCTGGTCCGTATTGACATTGTTCCGGTTCTATGGGATTATCCCTGATGCCCCGTACACGCGATCGTCGGCGCGATGCCCGAGCTGGACGATCATAAATCCGTGGTTGGAAAACACTGTGTAAAGGTACTATATGAAGACTGTGTTCATTAATCCCGCAGCGGCGGAACGAAAGTGGTTCGTCATTGACGCGGAAGGGAAGGTCCTTGGTCGGGTAGCCGCCAGGGTAGCTTCCATCCTGCGCGGCAAAGAAAAGGCTATCTTCGCGCCTCATCAAGAGATGGGCGACTACGTGGTGGTGATCAACGCCGAAAAGGTGCTGGTTTCAGGCCGCAAGCCCCAGCAGAAGATGTATTATCGGCACTCCGGATTTGTCGGCGGCTTGAAAGCCGACACTTTTGAGGAGCTGTTGGCCCGCCATCCTGCGGATCCGCTCGAGCTGGCGATCAAAGGCATGCTTCCCAAAGGCCCCCTGGGCCGGAAGCTCTTCAAGAACGCCAAAGTCTACGCCGGAGCGGCTCATCCCCATGAAGCCCAGAATCCGCAGGCAATTGAACTATAGGGGACCTCGAAAAACTTCGGTTTTTAGAGGTCTACAAATTTAAATTGCAAATCCTGTAAGGATTTGCCTAGGCGCCATTAAAAACTGACCGAGTTTTAATGGTGCCTGGTAATCGAGAGGTAGCAAGGTGATCAAGAATCTCGGTATCGGAACCGGAAGAAGGAAGACCTCCGTGGCCCGCGTGTTTTTGCGGGAAGGCAGCGGCAAGGTCGTGGTCAACGGCAAGGAACTGGCCCAGTACTTTACCCTTGGCGAACACGCCATGATGGTGCGCCAGCCCCTCAACGCGACCGCCAGCGAGAACAAGTTCGACATTCTGATCAACGTCTACGGCGGTGGTCCCAACGGTCAGGCCGGAGCCTGCCGCCATGGGCTGTCCCGGGCGCTCTGCCAGGTCGATCAAACCAACTATACCGCTCTCCGGGCCAACGGGTTTCTGACCCGGGATCCCCGCATGGTGGAACGCAAGAAGTACGGCCAGGCCGGTGCCCGGCGGCGCTTCCAGTTCTCCAAGCGCTAGACGGGGGGACGCCCGCAGGACGTCCGGAAAGCAGCATGACGGTCGTTTCCGTCAAAACGGGAGCCGATCCGCAGGTCCTCAAAGTAGGGCTGGCCGACGGCTCCCTGTTTTTTGTCCGCACCGTCTATCTGCCCGCCGGCTTCGGCGCGGATCTGCGCGTCGGATCCGAACTGGACGCCGGGGAAGAAGAAGCGCTCCGCTTCAGCGGCGCGTGTTACCTGACGGAGCGTGCGGCCCTGGCGCTCATCGCCCGGTCCGAGCAGTACGCCGCCGCGCTGGCGCGCAAGCTGCAAAAAAAGGAGCACCCCCCGGAGAGCGTGCGCCTGGTGTTGTCCCGGCTGCGGTCCCTGGAACTGCTCGACGATCGCCGCTACTGCGAGTTCTGGATCCGGTCCCGGCTGCGCCGCGCCGGCGAAGGTCCGGTGCGCCTGGCCGCCGCCCTGCAGGCCAAAGGCATCGATCGCCGCCTGGTGCAGGCGGCCCTGGCCGATCTGGTGGACCCGGAGACCGAGGCGGGGCTGCTGCGCCGCTACGCGGAAAAGAAACGGTTGGATTTGCGCGCCCCCACGGAGGTCCAGCTGGTCCGGAGCCGTCTGCGCCGGGCCGGTTTTTCCGCTGCCGCCATACGCGTGGTTCTGACTGACGAATAAAGCTCCCTTTGCAACCGCTCAACTTCCGGTAAAGAATGAGTCAACTCTAAAAACTTCAGTTTTTAG
>DYPP01000131.1 GCA_020719845.1 Treponema denticola
TACGGAGGCTTACAACTAAAGTTATCCTGCGGAAGGTCGAAGGAGCAGGCTCGATAGTTCCCCTGGACAAGAACCTGGCGTCGACGGACGGGGAAGGACTGAAGATCGTGCTCGCCGACCAGATCCCCCCTGGACTGCTGGCCCGGGCGACGGCGCTACCACAGAAATTGTAGCCACAAAATTCCCATGTAAAAATAGTGGCCTACTTTCCTTCCCGGAAGTAGGCCGTTCTTCTCTTGGCATATATGATAAAAAAAATAATGTAAACTTGACTTTACATAGTCCGATAGGTATCTTTACCTACGGAGGCACTATCATGAGGAATATCAGAGAGTTTTTCGTTCCGCTTCTGGGAGCGGCGGTTCTCTTCGTCCTTCCTTCCTGCGCCGCCTCGGCGGACGCATCGGCGTCCGCCGCCCATGAATCGGCTTCGCGCGGAGCCGGGAAGACGGGCGCGCCATTTCCGGCGCCGCCCGCGCCGCCGCCGGACTCGGTGCCTGCGGCGCCGGGTACCGTACAGGTCGCGGTGCTGGCCGGCGGCTGCTTCTGGGGCGTCGAGGGCGTATTCGAACGGCTCGAAGGCGTGCGGGACGTCGTATCCGGCTATTCCGGCGGCTCGGCCAAGGACGCGTTCTACGAAGCCATCGGCACCGGTTTGACCGGGCACGCCGAATCCGTGCGCATCGAGTACGATCCGGCCCTTATTTCCTACGGAACCCTGCTGCGGGTCTTCTTCCATATCGCCCACGATCCGACCCAGCTGAACTACCAGGGGCCCGACCATGGACCCCAGTACCGTTCGGCCATCTTCTTCGCGGACGATGACCAGCGGAAAGTCGCGGAAGCCTACATCGGGACCCTCGCCGAGGCCAAGGTCTATCCGGCGCGGATCGTCACCCAGCTCGTTCCGCTGGAAAAATTCTATCCGGCGGAGGATTACCACCAGGATTTCATGCGCCTGAATCCGGAGTATCCCTACATCGTCTACCACGATAGGCCGAAGGTGGCGGCTCTGGAGCGGACCTACCCCGACCTGCTGGCCGAAAGCTTCAAGAAGCCGGCGAAAGGATCGGCCGCGACGGACGCCTCCGCCGTCCCCACGGAGCTGTGGTACGGCTTGCCGGTGGTCTCCTCCGCGCGCGACCTCGATTTCCCGGTGACCAGGAGCGACGCCGAGTGGAAGAAGCAGTTGGGCGATTTCCGCTTCCAGGTACTCAGGCAGGCCGGCACCGAACGCGCCTTTACCGGGGAAACCTGGGAGGAGCACCGCGCGGGCACCTACTATTCCGCCGCGACCGGCCAGCCCCTGTTCCGTTCGGAGACCAAGTTCGAGTCGGGCACCGGCTGGCCAAGCTTCAGCCGACCGATGGAGCAGGAGGCCGTGGTGCTCATAATGGACAGGAGCTACGGTATGGAACGGGTCGAGGTGATCGACTCGAGTTCGGGCAGCCATCTGGGCCATGTCTTTGAAGACGGCCCGGGTCCGGCCGAATTCGCCCAAGGCACGGGTCTGCGCTACTGCATGAACTCGGCTTCCATGATCTTCGTCCCCGACGGAGCGCCGGAACCGGCTATGGTCGCCGCGTATCGGGCATCTCGCTGAGCGAGGCGGCCGCGCTTGACCCGGCACCGAATCTCCGTTAGGTTCAAATAGTATGGATATCAAGGTGATGAACCGGGTAAGGCAACGAAGGGCCGTCGCCGGCCGTACCCAGGAGGACCTGGCCGACGCGGCCGGCGTGACCAGGCAGACCATCATCGCCATAGAGAAGGGCAACTACACGCCGTCCGTTTTGCTGGCGCTGCGGCTGGCTAGAATCTTGGGCTGTCCGGTGGAGGATCTTTTTTATGAAGAAAGCGAGTGAACTGATCGTTTCGGCGGCCCTGCTCGTGGTCCTGTTCCTCAAACTCGACCCCCTCCATCTGTTCATGCCCACCGCCACCCAGATGGTCCTCCTCGCCGTTTTCGTCGCTGCCTTCGCCCTCTACGCCGGGGTCATATTCCGCGAAAAAGCCCGCGACGAGCGGGAGAGCTTTCTCCTCTACCGCGCGAATCGTTTGGGTTACCTGGTGGGCATAGTCGCGATCTCCGTCATCATCGTCATCCAGGATCTCCAGCACGCGCTTGACCCGTATCTCCTGCTCATACTGGGGATTATGATCGTGGTGAAGCTGGCGGCCCTCAAACTCTCCCAGCACGACGATTAAGCGAGATAGTTCCAAGCGATTCCTGAAATGTAATGCTTAGTTTACAAAATGTATATTTAACTTTACTTTTTCCATATTTTCTTTTATATTACTAATTATGTCATATATCAGGGAGGTCTGATCATGAAGAAGTACCTAAGCGTTCTGGTTGCGTTTTCCGTTCTTGCGGCGGCGGTTCAAGCCGGGGGTACGAAGGAAGCCGAGCCTGCGGGCAATTCGATGATGTCCAAGGACGCTCCGAAACCCGCCGACTCGATGATGGCGGCGGCGCCGACTATGCCTGTCTTCGACCTGACGGGGCTGTCCCCGGGAGTGATTCCGTTCACTACGGAAGCCGACGCCCAGGCTATGGCCGCTCAGAAGCGCGTCGTCTATTTCTTCGCGGCTTCCTGGTGCCCGACCTGCCGGGAAACCTACCGCGACCTCAAGGCGAGCGCCATGTCGGTTCCGGCAGACTTGGTGATCGTGGTGGTGGACTACGATAAGGAAGGGGCGCTCAAGACCAAGTACGGGGTAAGCTACCAGCATACCTTCGTTTCGATAGGAGGAATGGGCGAGCCGAAGAAGGTGTGGTCCGGTTCGACGACGGTAAGCGATATCGTCGCGAAAGCGTCGATGATGTAAAGAGCCCAGGGAGACAATCATGGCATTATTGCTAGCGTTCGCGTTCCTGGCGGGTATCGTCACGGTCTTGTCTCCCTGCATTCTCCCGGTGCTTCCTGTCGTGCTGTCCGGATCGGTCGGCGGCGGGAAGTCCCGGCCTTGGGGAATAATCGCCGGCTTCATCGCCAGCTTTACCGTTTTCACCCTGACGCTTTCGGCGATCACCCGCGCCCTCGGCATCCCGGCGGACTTCATGCGCTACGTGGCGGCCGCTACGGTCCTGCTGTTCGGCCTCGTGATGGTTGTCCCCCTCCTGAAGGAAGGCTTTTCGGGCATCGCCTCTTCATTAGCCACTCGATTCGGCAAGCAGGCAGCGCCGGGCGCTCCGAAAAAGGGATTTCTGAGCGGCTTCACCTTGGGCATAAGCTTGGGCCTGGTCTGGACGCCCTGCGTCGGGCCCATCATGGCCTCGGTGATCAGCCTCTCGCTCAGCGGCGAGACAGACGCCGGGAGCGCGCTCATCACCCTGGCCTATTCCGCAGGCACCGCGGTGCCGCTCTTCCTCATCATGAAAGGCGGCCGCGGACTCCTCAATCGATTTTCCTTCCTTTCGGCCAACGCGGACAAGGTCCAAAAGGTTTTCGGAGGCTTGATGGTTTTAACCGCCGTCGCCCTGTTCACGGGCGCCGACCGAAGCTTTCAGACCTGGCTCCTGGACGTATTTCCGTCATATGGTTCCGGCTTGACGGCTATCGAGGAGCGCGATTCCGTGCGCAAGGCCCTCGAGTCGCGAGCTGGTGCGGACAAGCCCGCAATCCCCGACTTTTCCGGCGCCGCGTCTTCGGATCCGCTCTCGCTCGGTTCCGGCGTTTGGATCAATTCGCCGCCCAGCGCTTCGGCGGACCTGCGCGGAAAGGTCGTTCTGGTGGATTTCTGGACCTATTCCTGCATCAATTGCGTGCGGACGCTGCCCTACCTTCGCGCTTGGCACGAACGCTACGCTTCCGCTGGATTAGTGATAATTGGCGTGCATTCGCCTGAGTTCGCCTTCGAGCGGTCGGAGACGAACGTGCGCAAGGCCGCGGCCGATCTCGGCGTCACCTGGCCGGTGGTCATGGATAACGATTTCGGCATCTGGAACGCCTATTCGAACCGCTATTGGCCGGCCCATTACCTCTACGGCCGCGACGGCAAGCTCGTCCAGAGCCATTTCGGGGAAGGCGCCTACGAAGAAACCGAAAAGCTGATACAGAAACTGCTGGGAGTCTCGGGGCCGGCCTCCTCCGCCCTCATCGGAGGCTCGGTCCCGGTCGCGGTCGCGAGGGACAGGTCCCCGGAAACCTACCTGGGCTACGGAAGAATGGAGCGTTTCGCCAGCGCCGAGGCGGCGGCGGAGAACCGGAAGATGCGCTATACGCTGCCCGCGAAGGGACTGGAGAGCGACGCTTGGGCTTTTGAAGGCGAGTGGTTCATCGGCTACGAAAGCGCGGCGGCCGAGGCGTCTTCTTCCTTATATTATCGTTTCCGGGCCGCCAAGGCGTACCTGGTGGCCAACCCGGCTCCCGGCGGCTCCCGCGAAGCCTACGTGACCGTGGACGGCAAGCCGGTCTCCGGCGGCGATGTGAAGGACGGAGTCTTGACCCTGGACGGCGACAGGATGTATACGCTTCTGGACGGCGACACTCCGACCGAAGGCATCATCAAGATCGAGTTCCGCGGAAAAGCCGAGGCCTACGCATTCACGTTCGGTTAAGATGGCGCCCGCT
>DYPP01000037.1 GCA_020719845.1 Treponema denticola
ATAATATTTGACAGACCAAGCCGGCTCGGCTACCATGGATATAATTGAGGCTGTCCCGTAACTCAGGGAGTTACGGGACAGCTACCTTAATATCGTATTTTCGCAGGATTTTGGCGGTTTTACCTGGTTCTAGCAACACAAACCGTTTAAATCCGCCAAAATCCGAGAAAATACTGAGGCTGTCTGATAACTAACCGAGTTATCAGACAGCCTCAATTTCACTCAAGGAGTCCGGAGCATGGATAGGGTCGGCAAGCTGATCGGCGTCTTCAGGGAAGAAGCCGGCATGTACCGCTGGGATGGCCTGGCGGCTAAGAACTACAACGCCACGGGCACCCAGTCCCGGGGCATGACCAAGCAGATCCTGTGCGCCGCCGACGAGCGGCTGCCCGCGGAACTGCGCTATTTTGAAGCCCGGGAAGGCGGATATTCGGCCCTGGAACGGCACGACCACGTACACATGGTCGTCATCCTGCGCGGTCGGGGGTCGGTGCTGCTGGACGGACGCATCACGGCGATCGAAAGCTTTGATACCGTCTATATCCCGCCGTTGTCCTGGCACCAGTTTTATGCCGACCGGGGATCGAGCCTGGGCTTTCTCTGTCTGGTCAATGGGGAGCGGGATGTGCCGCAGCGGCCGACGGCGGAAGAGATAGAAGAATTGAAGCAGAACGCCGCCATTCGGGATCACATTCGCTATTAGTGGCGTATGTGCAATAAAATTGCAAAAAACTGCAAATGGATAAATAAAATTTGACAACATTCTAAAGTCGGCGTAGAATCGATCCATATTCTTCTTAAAGGAGCGTACAAGGAAATGGGTACACTGCAATCGGTGGTCAGTTTCTTTCTGGGACTGGGTGCGTCGGTCTTGTTGCCGATCATCATTTTTCTGCTGTCCCTGCTGTTCGGGGCCAAACCGGCCAAGGCGATCCGTTCGTCCCTGATGTTCGGCGTCGGCTTCATCGGTCTGAACCTGGTGATCGGCCTCCTGGGCAACAGCATCGGGCCCGTTTCCCAGGGCATGGTGCAGCGCTTCGGCCTGAAGCTGGACATCATCGACGTCGGTTGGCCGGCGGCGGCTTCCATCGCCTTCGGCTCCCAGATTTCGACCATCATCATTCCCGCGGGCATTCTGCTCAACCTGCTGTTGATCTTTGCCCGGGTGACCAAGACGATCAACATCGACATCTGGAACTTCTGGCACTTTGCCTTCGTGGGCGGACTGGTGCAGTGGTCCACGGGCAACATCTGGTACGGCCTGATTTCCGCCCTGGTTTTTGCCGCCGCCATGCTGTTCCTGGCCGACTGGACCGGTCCCGCCATCCAGCAGACCCTGCGTCTGCCGGGCATTTCCATTCCCCACGGGTTTTCCGCGGCGGCGGTGCCCTTCGCCATCGTGATCAACAAGCTCATCGACCTCATCCCGGGTTTGAACAAGATCGAGGGCGACCCTGAGACCATCAAGAAGAAGTTCGGTTTGCTGGGCGAACCGCTGATCATGGGCGTGGTCATCGGCCTGATCCTGTCCGGCGTGGCCTACCTGGGCCTGGGCGCCTGGACCGACTGGCTGGGCAAGATGCTGAACACCGGCATCACCCTGGGCGCCGTCATGGTGCTGATGCCGCGCATGGTTTCGCTGCTGATGGAAGGCCTGATTCCCCTTTCCGACGCCGCCCGGGTCTTCCTGCAAAAGCATTCCAAAGACCGGGAAATCTACATCGGCCTGGATTCGGCCATCCTGGTCGGACATCCCACGGCCATCGCCACGGGCCTGTTGATGGTGCCCATCACCCTGATCCTGGCGGTCATCCTGCCGGGCAACCACGTCATTCCCTTTGCCGATCTGGCGGTCATTCCCTTCCTGGTGGCCATCGTCATCCCCATCGTCAGCGCCAACGTGTTCCGGGCGGTCATCATCTCCACGGTATTCATGGTTCCCTCCCTGTACATCATGAACTACCTGGCCGCGGGCACCACCGCCGCCGCCAAGATCGCCAAGTTCGCCATCCCCGAGGGCGCCAACCTGATCACCTCCATCGCCGACGGCGGCAACTGGATCGCCGGCATGTTCCTCTGGGTCTCGGATTTCTTCTGGGTCGGCAACATCGTCATCGCCGTGCTGGTCGCCCTGGCTTTCTGGGGCCTGAAAAAGAACCCCGAAGGCTGGCACCGCCTGGCGGGCTACCGCAAAGAGAATGCGGAATAGTACATTCCGCGCGTCCTGATTTACTCGTTCCGGGTCCCGCACCGCCGCGCCGGCGGGCGGAGACCCGACCTTTCCCCAAAAACACACTGATCCGGACCAGCGGTCCCTGAGCTACAGGAGCGGGTATTCCATGAATATCGACGACATACTACGAGAAGACTGCCTAATCGCGGACCTGGAAGCGGCGACCAAGGAAGAAGCCCTGGAAAAAATGGGCCGCATTCTGCACCAAAAGGGGTTGGTCAAAGAATCCTTTATCGAAGCCATCCAGGAACGGGAAAAAAACTATCCCTCCGGACTGCCCATGGAGGGTCACAAGATCGCCATTCCCCACACCGACGCGGAGCACGTGGTACAGTCGGTCCTGCTCTTCGCGCGCCTCAGGCAACCCCTGGAATTCTCCGTCATGGGCGATCCGGCCCAAAAAATCCCGGTGCGCCTGATTTCCATGTTCGCCCTGAAAGAAAAGAAGCTGATCGGCGACCTGCTGGAAACCCTGATCACCAGCTATCAGGAAGACGCCACCCTGGACGCGCTCATCAAGGCCCGGGACGGGGCGGAAATGTACCGGATACTCCGGGAAAAGGTCGGCCGGAACATGAAGGGCGGCCAATGAAGACCTTCCGCGGCCTGACCGCCTCGACGGGCCTGGTGGCCGGCGCGGCGTACCTGCACCGCAAGGCGGACCTGGGCTACGACCCGGAAAAGTTCGAAGGTCCGGAGACGGAGAGTCGGCGCCTGTCCCGGGCCGTCGAGCAGGCCCACGGGGAACTTTCGGCGCTCAAAGACACCATGAGCGACGGCCTGGGCCAGGAATACGGCCATATTTTCCGCGCCCAGATGACCATGCTGGAGGACGAGGACTTCAAGTCCGAGATCGGCGTCCGCATCGCCGAACAGCGGCTCTGCGCCGAGGCGGCGCTGGAAAAAACGCTGGCCGTCTACCGCGGGCTGTTTGAGGAGCTGGGGGACGACACCTACAACCGCCAGCGCCTGGCGGACCTGGAGGACGTGGGCAAGCGGATCCTGAAAAAGCTGGTCGGCGGCGCGGATGCCCTGCCGACGGCGCTGCCGGCGGACTGCGTCGTGGTGGCCGAAGAATTGCTGCCCTCGGATACGGCCCAGATGAACACCCGGGACGTGCGGGGCTTCGTCACCGAAAAGGGCGGGGCCACCTCCCACGTGGCGATCCTGGCCAAGAGCTTGGGTTTGCCCGCGGCGGTCAGCACGCCGGGCCTGATGCAGGGCATCGCATCCGGAGAGCGGCTCTGGCTGGACCTGCGGGACCCGGAAAAAGCGCTGGTCTACGCGGAACCCGACGCGGAGACGGAACGCAACTTGTCCCGACAAGCAGGAGAATACCAAAAAGAACAGGCCGACCTGCTGGCCGACAAGGACGCCGCGCCGGTAACCCGGGACGGCAAAAAAATCACCCTATCCGCCAATATCGGCTCCCTGGCCGATCTGGACCTGGCCCAGCGCTACGGCGCCAAGAGCGTCGGCCTGTTGCGGACGGAGTTTCTGTTTCTGGGCCGGGATACGGCGCCGGATGAAGAGGAACAGTACCGGTTCTACGCCCAGGTGGTCCGGCAGCTGCAGGGCGGCATGGTCGTCATCCGGACTCTGGATATCGGCGGGGATAAAGAGGTACAATCCCTGGCGCTTCCCAAGGAAGAAAATCCCTTTCTGGGGCTCCGGGGCCTGCGGCTCTGCCTGAAGCACGAGGACCTATTTTTGGTCCAGCTCAGAGCCTTGCTGCGGGCGGCGCTGCTGGGGGACCTGCGGATCATGTTTCCCATGGTTTCTGCCCTGGAAGAACTGCGCCAGGCTAAAACCCTGCTCCGCCGGGCGGCGGCGGATCTGGACCGGGAGGGCGTTCCCTACCGCAGGGACGTGGAGCCAGGGGTGATGGTGGAAACCCCGGCGGCGGTCTTGCTGGCCGACGAGCTGACCCGGGAAGGCGGCTTCATCAGCCTGGGCACCAACGACCTGACCCAGTACGTGCTGGCCGTGGACCGGGGCAACGAGAACGTGGGCGCCTTCTACCGGGCGTTCAGCCCGGCTGTGTTCCGGGCCATCGCCATCAGCGTCCGGGCGGCGGCACAGAACGGCAAGTGGGCGGGCGTCTGCGGCGAGCTGGGCGGCAATCCGCTGGCGGTGCCGGTGCTGATCGGGCTGGGGGTGGAAGAGCTGAGCATGTCCGGCCGCCTGCTGCCGTCGACGATCCGGTTGATCCGCAGCCTGACCTACGCCCAGTGCCGCGACATCGCGGATAAAGTGTTGTCCCTGGCCACGGAAGATGAAATCAGGACTTATTTGAAGCAAGTTCTGTACACTGAAACAGGAGTCGAGGCATGAAACGAAAGAAGATTCTGGTATCCTGCGGGACCGCGGTGGCCACCTCTACGGTGGTCTTGCGGAAGATCGAAGAAATACTGGAAGAGCGGGGGTACAAGGTCGATCTGGACCAGTGCAAAGCCTCGGAAGTTCCTTCCAAGATGGACGGCGTGGATTTGATCGTCACCACGACGCCGGTGGGCAATACGGGCTCCATTCCCGTGATCCAGACGCTCTCCTTCTTGACCGGCATCGGCATCGACGCGGATATGGAAAAAATCATCGCCTACATCAAGGAGTAGGGCATGATCGATTCCATTTCCATGGGCAAGCTGCTCTTTGACGGCAAGGTTTCCCGTTCGGACACCATCGTCTACAAGGACCGCATCAACACCAAATGGTGGATCAAGGCGGGCAACCGGATCGAGCTGGCCGACCTGGACGAGGCGTTGGCGGCGGAGCCGGAGGTGCTGGTCTTCGGGCTGGGCTTCATGATCCCCGTCACCCTGGGCGACCAGGTGGTGCCGGAATTGAAGCACCGGGGCATCGAGGTCTTTGTCGGTCCGTCGGAAGAAGCGGCGGAAGTGTTCAACAAGAAAGTGGCGCGGCAGCGGACGGTGGGCTTGTTCCATCTTCTTTAAATCGGAAATGAAGAACCGAAAAGAGCGGCTGGCGGACATCATCAACCTTCTCCGGATCCGCGGGCGGACCAATCTGACCGAATTGGCGGAACTGTTCAATTTATCCACCGCCACCATCAGACGGGACGTCAAGCATCTGGAAAGTTCCATGCAGGTGGTGCAGACCCTGGGCGGCGGCATCATCTTCCGCAAGGATTATTCCGGTCCCAGCCAGGAAGCCAGCCTCAGCTCTTTTATCGAAGAAAAGGTGCGGATCGCCGAATATTGTTCTACCCTGGTGGCCGAAAAGGACACCATCCTGCTGGGCCCGGGTGTTCTGACCGGTTTGGCGGGAAAGATCATGGGCGGCTTGGACCTCAATTTCCGGGTGCTGACCAATTCGCTTTCCCTGGCCCTGGAATTGTCCAAGCAGCGCAACATCCATGCCTTTATCCTGGGCGGCGAGATCAACGACGGGTATTCGGATTGCCTGGCCTGCGAGTCGGCGGCCCTGAACGGCGTGCAGTACGCGGACCGGCTGTTCATGACCGCCGACGGCATCGACCTGGAATACGGCCTGACCTATTTCAGCACCGGCATGATTTCCATGATCCGCAAAATGATGGCCATTTCCCGGGAGATCATCCTGATTGCCGATTCATCCAAGTTTGAAAAGATCTGCTTCAACGCCCTGGAGGGGCTGGAGCGCATCGACCGGATCGTCACGGACACGAATCTCAGAAAAAACGTCTTGAAAGTTTTGACGGACAAAAAAATGGCCGTCACCCTGGTATGAGGTCGACATGATTGCCGAGGTATCCCGCACCATTCTGGGCCCCTACGGCGTGCTGATTCTGGATTTTTATCTGGAACACCAGACGCTGATCAACCTGGCGGTGGTCGTCTATGGCGTGGTTCTGATCCTGCGCCGTCGCCGCAAAAATTCTATGCAAGGAAAATCAGATGCAGCAACTGAGGATAACGATACACAATGAGACCGGGCTCCATTCGCGGCCGGCAGACGTGTTCGTCCGGACCGCCAAACTGTACCAGTCGGCGCTGGAGATCGACAAGAACGGCAAGAAGGCCAACGCCAAAACCATTCTCAAGGTGATCCTGTTGAACATTTCCCAGAACGACGAAATCACCATCTCCGCCGACGGTCCGGATGAAGCGGCGGCGCTGGCGGATCTCAAGGCGCTGATCGAGTCGGACTTTACCAAGCTGAATCCGGCGGTGGAAATTTAAACCCGCCATGCGGTCTGCGGGTCCCGAATGGTTCGAGGACGAAACCTTCTGGGAACGCTTTGCCCCGATCATGTTCGATGAAGACCGCTGGGCGGAAGTCCCGGCGGTGGCCGACGGGATTGCCCGCTTGAGCGGTCACGGTCCCGCCGGATCGCCGCGGACGGTGGACCTGTGCTGCGGCACGGGGCGCATCGCCGTCGAGCTGGCGCTGCGGGGCTACCGGGTCTGCGGCGTGGACCTGACGGCGTCGTATCTGGAAGCGGCCCGGGAAAGCGCCGCCGACGAAGGCGTGGACGTCGAATGGATCAAAGCCGACGTCCGCCGTTTCCGTCGGGTCGGCGCCTTCGACCTGGCCCTCAACCTGTACACCTCGTTCGGCTATTTCGGCGACCCGGAGGACGATCTGCTGTTCGCGGCCAACGCCCGGGCCGGCCTGGTCCCCGGGGGCGTCTTCATCATCGAGACCCTGGGCAAGGAAATCGCCGTCCGGGATTTTACCCCCGGCGAAGAATACCAACGCGCGGGCTATACGGTGCAGACCGGATATTCCTGCGTGGACGACTGGGCGGGCCTGCGCAACCGCTGGGCCCTGCTCAAGGACGGTCGGCGGGTGGAGCGCAGCTTTACCCAGCGGCTCTACGCCGCCACCGAGCTGCGCGCCCTGCTTCGGGCCGCCGGATTCTCCGGCGTGCGCTGCTGCGGCGACTGGGACGGCAGTCCCTACGACCAGGCCGCCCGCATGCTCATCGCCGTGGCCACCGCCTAGCGGACCCGCCGCTGCCGCTACTTGATCAGGATGAACTCGACCCGGCGGTTTTTCCACCAGTCGTTCCGGTCTTCCCATTTGACCACCGGCCGGGTGCCGCCCATGCCGACGTAGGTCAGCCGGTCCGCGTGCACCTTGAATTCCACCAGCTTGTCCATGATCGACTTGGCCCGGGCTTCGCTCAGGGGCTGCAGTTCCTTTTGCTCTTCCGACGCCGTCCGGGTAACCGGATTGGCGTGGCCTTCCACCTTGACCTTGTAGGACTCAAACTTGTTGAGGATCTGGGCGATGCGCTTCAGCACGCGTTCGTTGTTTTCCACCGTGGCCGGGGGCAGGCCGCTGAAATCCGGACCGTTCTCCCGGAAAATAATGGAAGGAACCTTGATTTTGAGCACGTCCCCTTCCCGGATGACCAGCACGTCCACGCCGATGCGGCCGTCGATGCGGCCGGAGTTGCCCAGGGCGTCTTGGGCGGTAAAGGTGGCCGTATAGTCCGTGGCGGCCTGCACCAGTTCACCCTTGTTGCTCCGGCCGTCCCAGAGAATGCGCTCCGCCGGCGCCCCCTTGCCGTCAAGGCGGTAGAACACCTGGTACGGCGGTTGGGGTTCGCGGATTTCCAGGCTCCAGGCTTCGATGGGCGTGGCGTCCCGGGCGGTCAGGGAAATGCCCAGCTCGTCCTCCAGGCCGTCGTTGTCGGGACTGAAATAGTCGGGGCGGGTATCCAGGCCCAGGACCGGGCCGGAAACGTCCACCAGGATCGGAGCCGTCGTCAGGTTGACCTGGTCGCCCTTGGCGTAGCCCACCGTCAGCCGGGCCTTGAAAGCGCCTTCCCGCACGGCGCCGGTATTGTCCTTGCCGTCCCAGAGGATGCTGTCCGGGAGGGGCGCGTTCTGGTCCGGTTGGGCGGAGGGGAAGCTGCGCGCGACGGTGCCCGCAACGTCCAGGATGTCCACCCGCCAGGCGTCGATGCCGTCTTTGGGCGTCAGGATGATCCCCAGCCGGACGTCGTCCGCCTGGCCGTCCCCGTTGGGGGAGACCGCCGCGGCGGAAGCGGTCAGGAAGGCCCGGGGCAGCCGGGCGTCCACCGTGAGCGGGCCCAGCTCCAGCCGGGTGCGGTTGCCCGCTTCGTCGGTGGATTCCATGGCAAAGCGGTAGGTCCCGTCGGGTACGGGATTGCCCGCCAGGTCGGTGCCGTTCCAGGCCAGGGAAGGCGCGGCGCCGCGCCACTGCCAGGCGGCGGCTTCCTTGCCCGCGGCGTCCCGGATGGACGCGGCCCACTCATCGGCGCCGCCCGATTCGGCGCCGCCGGCGCCGTCGTCCACCAGGATGGGGACAAAGTCCCGGCGGCCGTCGCCGTTGGGCGAAAAGAGCGTAAAGGGCGCCGAAACCGCGGCTTGGGGAGCCTTGGTGTCCAGCGTGAAGGTTTGAGATACGGCTACCGGTTGGTTGCCCATGGTGTAGGTCAATTCCGCCCGGGCGGAATACACACCGTCCGGCGCGACCGCGCCGGAAGCCAGTTTGCCGTCCCAGCTCAGCGAAGCCGGCACCAGGCCGTTGCCCTCAAAGCCGCGCTGGAGAGTACCGGCGGCGTCCAGAATCGCAACCTTCCACCGGGCTATGCCGGTGCTGATCTGCAGCTGGGGCGTGATGACCAGCTGGTCCTTGACGCCGTCGCCGTTGGGAGAAAAAGCCCGCTTGTCGATGCTCAGCAGCACCGGGGTGTCCGCGGTGCTGAGGGCGAACACCACCGCGTTGGAGGAACCCGAGTTGCCCGCCCGGTCGGTGGCGTTCAGCCGGTATTCATAGTTGCCGTCGGCCACCAGTTTGCCCGCGTCGTCGGTGCCGTCCCATTCCAGGCGCGGATCCGGCGTTCCCGCAAAATGGAAGCTGCGCACCAGCACGCCCGCGCCGGTCGCGCCGGCGGCTCGCCGGATTTCACCGGTCCAGGCGTTTTCTGCGGATGCGTCCTGCAGGGTGGCCATGGTGTCCAGCTTGCCGTCGTTGTTGGGCGAGAAGGCGGGGTACTCGGTCCGGACCGCCCCGCGGGGCGCGGTCAGGTCCAGGATAAAAGCCGGCGAAGCGGCGGAAGACACGTGGCCGTTCCGGTAAGTCAGGGTCAGGCTGGCCTTGTAGCTGCCTTCCGGCAAAAGGGCGCCATCGTCCCCGCGGCCGTCAAAAAGGGTCTCTGTCGGGGCGGTCTGGGTGCCCGAGAAGGTACGTCTGGTTTTATCGGCGGCGTCCGTCACCAGGATGGTCCAGCCGACGATGCCCTCTTTGACGGTCACGCCGGGACTCAGGCGGATCTGGTCCTGGACATCGTCCTGATTGGGCGAAAAATACCCCTGGTCGATCACCAGGCTGACCGTCGGCCGTTCGGTGTTGACGATGATGTTGTCCAGGACCGCGGCGCCGGCGTTTTGGGCCCGGTCCACGGCGGCGATGCGGTAGGTATAGACCCCGTCGGGCACGATGCCGCCGGAGTCGTCCTTGCCGTCCCAGAGAATCCGTACCGGCGCGCCGTCGGTTACGTCGAAGCTCCGGACCTGGGTGCCGGCGGCGTCATAGATGCCGCCGGCCCAGCGGTCTTCCACCGATCCGGAAAGGGGAATGGCGAAGGTATCCTTGTTGCCGTCCCCGTCGGGAGAAAATATCTTGAGCGGATCCTCCGCTTCGCCCAGGCTCAAGGCTGGGGGCGTGTTGTCCACGACGACGTCATGGCGCGCGGAAACTGCGGCGTTGCCGTTGTCGTCCCGGGCGGAAAGGGTAAAATAGTAAAGTCCGTCCGGGGCGACCGCGCCGGATTCCAGGATGCCGTCCCAACGGAGGGTGGGCGGCACTTCCACGCCGGATTTGACGTCCAGCAGGCGGTCGATGATATTCCGCACCCCCGCGGTTTCCGGGCGCCGTTCCTTGTTCCGGAAGGTGCGCGCCGGGCTCCCCGCCTGGTCCTGAATTTCCAGCGTCCACTCGGCTACGTAGCGCTGGTCCCGGATGCTGATGGGGAATTCGACGGCGTCCGCCTTGCCGTCGTTGTTGGGGGAGATCCAGGTCGGGCCGGTATAGTCGACGCTCAATTCCGGCGCTTTCTTGTCCGCCACGCCCACGGTCCAGGAGGCGCCCGCGCCCAGCGCCCAGACGCCGTCGTAGAGCGGTCGGGCGGCCAGGGTAGCGGCGACTTCGCCGTCCGAGGGCAGCGCCCCCGCCGGCCGGTTGCCGCCGGATTTAAGGACGAAGTTGGCGGTGATGCCGATGGAGGGCAGGGGCGAAATTGCCGTCCCGTCCAGGGCTTCCCGGAGGTTGAATCCCGTGGAACCGGAAATGGTGACCAATTCGGCGAGGGTGGCGTTCAAGCCCAGCTTGCCCGTCAGGTTGGTGAAGCCCGGCAAGCCCAGGTCCAGGGCGGCGCCCAGGCGCAGGGCTTCGGGTTTTTGGTCCTGGCCGGGAACGCGCAGAAAGTTGAAGGCAATCCCCGCGTTGGGGGTAAAGGCGCTGGGGGCAAAGCTTTTACCCAGACCGGACAGGGTCAGCGCCCAGGTCAGGTCCTGCAGGGCGCCTCGGGTGCCCAGCTCCTGCCGGAAGCCCAGATCCAGGGCGGTGGTCCAGTCGGTGCCGAAGCCCAGGTTGAGCCCCGCGCCGACGGACATGCCCGGGTACAGCTCTTTGGCGGCGCCGAAGCTGCCGCCCAGGGTGGTGCCGACGGCCAGGTTGTCGAAGGGGCTGGAGATCAGGCGCAGGGCGCCGCTGAAGACCGCGTACTTGGTGGGGTAGAGGGCGCCCAGCTCCACCGCGTGGCCCAGGCCGTCGACGTCGCCCAGCCCCGGCAGGGCCAGGTAGCCTGCGTCGATGACCATCCGCTGCGCTGCGCCGGCGGCGGCGGGATTGACCGAAGCCGCCGGGGCGCTCAGCTCCGAGGTGGTAAAGGCGCCGGCGCCGGCGAAGACCGGCGCGTACAGGTCCTGGACCGCGTCCGCGCCGTTGGGCGACTGGGCCTGCAGCAGCGGTCCGGCCAACAGGGCAATGAGCAACGGAAAAAGGCGCGTCCGAACGGTATATGGTGCCATGGGGGTTCCTCCGGCGTGATCGGTATCGGATATGTGCATGTTGAATATATACCTGATCTGTCCAATAAAACAAAGACCACCGGCTTTTAGGTACGGAATCAAGCTGGAATTCGCCGCTGGTCCCCGGGAACCGGGGGGGTGCCGGAATTACCCGCCGTTCCCCGAGCTGCGCAGCGCCAGGCTGTACCGGGTCATGTAGGGCAGAAAGCCCCCGCGGTGCAGTACCCGGGAAAATGATTCCGAACCGGTGGGCAGATCCAGCAATACCTGGGTCGTCTGGATTGGGTCCAGCCTCGCCAGCAGGGCGGTCAGCAATTCTTCGCCGATGCCCAAACCCCGGTATTCCGGGTTGACCTCCAGGGCGGTGATCCGCAGGACCTTACCCTCCCGGAGGCCGGCGATGCAGCCGGCAAAATCGCCCCGGCCGGTCTCCGCCACCAGGCTCAGGTCGCCGGGGAACAGTCGGCGGGCGTCGCGTTCCGTCCGGACCGGCTTGGATGGGGTGCTCTGCTCATACTCCCGGATGCAGGTTTGGTGCAGAGCCTCCGTCGCGGCGGCGTCCTCCGGCGTGCCGGCCCGAAAAGTAAAGTCCTCCAGCACCAGATCGGCGGTTTCTTCCGGCTCGTCCCCCAGGCGGTCCAGGCCCCATTCTTCCCGGAGCGCGTTGTACCAGGTCAGGATGACCCGGCGCATTTCCATTCCTTTATGAAGATACCACAGGCGCTCCACCTCGGGGTGCCGGGAAAGCACGTCCTTGAAAGCCCGGAAAACGCCCTTGCCCCGGTCCAGCGCCTGGCTCAGTTCGTCCCGCACCGGCGGGTTGCGCAGGCCTGCGGCAAAACGCTCCATCAACCGGAAGCCGTCTGAAGAATCCCACTGGGGCAGGGGAACCAATTCGGTGGCCGTGCCGTCGGCATCCATGTCGTCGGCATCAACCACCATGCCCGAATTCAGGTCCAGCACCAGGTTCTGATCCTGGTCTTCCATGGCAAAGAGCAGCTGATCGATCAGCGCCTCGGTCAGTTCGAATCGCATATCCGATTGTAGGGCCCAGTCGGAGGAACCGTCAAGCTAATTGAGGCTGTCCCGCAACTCTCTGAGTTACGGGACAGCCTCAATTGAAAATCCGCTGCCCAATATCGACAAGAAAGTTTTGACGCCATGCTGGTGCCGATGAGGCGGCGAAAAGACAATCCGGTACGGCTCTTGCTCACGCTGAATCCCTGTTTTCCGGACCTGCCCTTGCTCCCGAAGCCAGGGATGAAAACATGGCCGCCAGCATCGACAGGGCTCCGGCTGCCGCGGCTGGATTCTCCACCGGTATTTTAAGGTACTTTTTTCCGGTAGCAGGATCGGTTTCAGAGAGTGCCTTGACAAAGGCTTCGGCACCGCCCGGAGCTGCCAGGCTGCGTGAAAGATCGGCAAAAAACGAGACACCCCGGGTAATCAGTTCAAGCGCTTCGGGCGCGGCAACAGCCGCGGCATCTTGTGTCTCAGCCGCCACACCAGCCTCATGCGCTTCCTCCAGCCCGGCGATGCCGGCCAGTTCCGCCGCCTCCGCTGCTTCGGTTTCCTCCACTGTCTGTCCTGTTTCCGCGGTGATGGAAGCGGCAGGCAATTCTCCATTTTCCGGCACGGTTACTATTTCTTCAACGGCTTTCATGAAACGGCCGTGTTCGGCATCGCTCATGAAAATGGAATCCTCGCCACCGTCCAGAATGCCCTGCGCCAACCCGGACTTGAAACCGATAAGGTCGAGCATGCGGCTTTCAATGGTATCGATGGAGATGAAATTGAGGACAGTTACGTTCTTTGTCTGCCCAATCCGGTGGATGCGGCCGATACGCTGTTCCAGCACAGCCGGATTCCAGGGCAGGTCCAGGTTGACGATGATCGATGCTGTCTGCAGGTTGAGCCCCGTACTCCCCGCATCGGTGGACACAAAAACACGGCACTCCGCTTGTTCGTTGAAAGCGTCAAACAGTTCCTTGCGCTGCACGCTGGGCACGTTGCCGTTGAGATTCCTGTACCCTATGCCGCGTTTATCCAGCTCCATGGCAACCAGACGCGTCATGCGTTCCCACTGGCTGAATACCACCACCTTCTGCTCCGGATCGGCAAGGCTCTCGTCAAGGATGCTCATGAGCTCGCCAATCTTGGCATCGTGCCTGTGCTCCAGGTCCTGATCCAGCACGTAGGTGCTGTCGCAGGACATGCGCATCTGGTTAAGGAGTATAAGGAGCCGTTGCCGGTCCTGCTCGGAGAGATGCCCCATGCGTCGCCATTTGAAAATGAGCCTGGCAACAGTATCCCGGAATTCCTCGTGAACCATCCGCTGACGCGCGGTCATTGGAATGAAAATACGCTTTTCGATACGGCCGGGAAGATCCCCCAGAACCTCACGCTTTCTGCGGCGCAGCGTGATATCGGCAAGCATCTTGCCAATTTCCTGCAAGCCCCGGTATCCGGTGAGCTTGCCCCCCTCGTCCTTGATCTGGTGGTCGGCAAGGAATTTCCAGAATGGCCCCAGCTTGTAATGATCAATGAAAGACACTATCGAATACAGTTCCTCAAGATTGTTCTCCAGCGGCGTACCGGTAAGCACCAGCGCATACGGCGATTCGATGCTCTTCACCGTTCTGGCAATACGCGTCTTCCAGTTCTTGATCCGCTGGGCTTCATCCAGGATCACCAGATCCGGGGCCATGCGCTCGATGGCCTTGAGGTCGTGCAACAGGGCGTGATAAGAAACTATCTTGTAGAAACTGCCTTCACGATACTGCTTCTCACGCACCAGGATCTGCCCTTCAATCACACCCACGCTGGAATCGGAAAATTTCATGATCTCCGAGCGCCACTGGTATTTCAGCGAAGTAGGACAGACGACAAGCACCCGCTCTATGCCGGCTTCCCGTTTCAGAAGCTCCGCGGTGCCTATGGCCTGGATCGTCTTGCCCAGCCCCATCTCGTCGGCGATGAGCGAGCGCCCCGCCGCCACGGCAAAGAGTATGCCGTTACGCTGGTACGGATACAGACTGGTTTTCAACAGCCCATCCAGCGATTCAGGCGTCGAATATCTGGACCTGATGAGTGCCTGCCTCTTCTGGCTCTCGCGCTCCGCCAGAATAAAAGCCAGCGCATCGTCGTAGCAGCGGAAACCAGCGTCAATTTCTGCGGCTTTTTGCATGAAAATCTCAAAATGACCACCCGCCTGCGGCTCGAGCACAAAATCGCCATCAAAATACCCGCGCGCCAGTTCCGCGAACTGATCGGCTTTATGCGTACCAATACGTATGCGGACACGCCGCGTTTCGCCATAGTGCAGGTATACCGACGTGTAGAACGGAACAAAGCCCTCCCTGAAAGCCTTTTTTGCTCCCCTCTTCTTGCCCACAAACCTGATGACCGCCTCTATGTGCTTGCAGGTACCCAGGCGATTGGTCTTGAAATCCAGACAATCGCAGTAATTGAGCCCGCTGGACCGCGATGTCCCCCCATCGCGCAGCGCAACCTTATAGCGGGCCCCAGACTCCGGGTTGAACACAGAATAATCACCAAAAAATGGATGCGTATCCGACAGCTTCTCGATCGTGAAATTCTGGCCGGGTACAAACTGCTTCCTGAGGGCCGTCTGCCATTCTTCAAAACTCAAAGCATCCGGCTTGCGATGATACGGAACAGTTTCCGCTTTCTTTGCAGCCCTGGCCTTTCGGGTAGTCCTGGCTTTATCAACCGACCTGGCGGCTGTTTGAGGGCTCGACCCAGTCCCGGAAGTCGGTGTTTCAGCTTGCTTGCTCATGATGCAGGCAGTATCCCAGAATGAAATACTTTCGTCTATTGTGCCTTGATCCATGGAGCTGCGTCCTATCTATTCACGGAAGGGAAGGAGTTCGATCAATATTGTTCCCCTGTTTGTATACAGCCTCCACATCCGCAGCGTACTCCCGTCCGCCTGCGGCGGCACACCGCCGGTTGACAGCGGCCGCCGGGGATGCTTGAATGGAGTCATGTACGCCCTGGGCATCGATGTCGGCACCACCAACCTGAACGCGTCTTTGGTCGACCTGGAAACGGGTCGCGTCGCGGAGCGCCGCTCCGCCCCGAATCTGCGGCTGGCTTCGGAAGACGGATACGCCTATCAGCAGGATCCGGCGGGCATCGCCGCCGCGGTACGGGAGATGCTGGCTTCCCTGAAGCAGCCCGTGGGCGCCGTCTGCGTAACCGGACAGGTCCACGGCATCCTCTACGTCGACGACTCCGGCCGGCCGCTGTCGCCCCTGTACAACTGGCTGGACCGGCGGGGCACGGAAGTCATGGACGGTACGACCTTCCAAAAGCGGCTGGCCGAACGGACCGGCCAGACCTTGCCTGCGGGGTACGGTCTTTTGACCCACTACGCCAACCGCCTGTCCGGCAAGGTCCCCGCCGGAGCCCGGCGCATCCTGGGCATCAACGAGTTCGTGACCGGAATCCTTACCGGTGCGATGCCGGACCGGACCGACGCCAGCAACCTGGGGCCCTTCGGCGGTTTTGACCCCGTATCGGGTACCCGGGACCCCCGGCTGATGGCCGAGGTCCTGCCCTCGGGGTCGCCGGCCTTTCCCGACCTGGCGCCGCCCTTTGCCCTGGCGGGGGCCACCGTGGCCGGCTCCGGCTTGCCGGCGGGCATTCCCGTAGCCTACCCGGTGGGGGACAACCAGGCCGGCTTTTTCGGGCTGGTGGCTCGCCCCACCCGGAGCGCTCTGCTCAGCATCGGCACCAGCGGCCAGATCTCGGTCTTTTCGCCCTCCGAAGCCTGTTCGCCGGGCATGGAGCTCCGGCCCTACCTGGGGCTGGGCTATCTGCACGTCGGCGCCACCCTCTGCGCGGGCAAGAGCTACGAGGTGGTGGAACGCTTTTTGAAGGGCATCCTGGACGCCGCCGGCGTCGCCGGAGCGGACGACGAAGCGGTCTTCCGTTTGATGCGCCGCGCCGCCGAAGCATCGGCAGCGCCGTCGGCGCTGTCCTTTGATACCGCCCTCAACGGCACCCGCCTGGACGGCGCGCGCCGGGGTTCCATCCTGGGCATCGGTATGGACAACCTGAACCTGGGCAACCTGGTCCGGGCCACCGTGGAAGGCATCGTGCGGGAACTGGCGGATTTCCGCGCCGGGCGGGGCGCCCTTTTTGACGGGCTGGATTCCATCGTGGCTACGGGCAGCGCGGTGCGCAAGAATCCGCTCTTTGCCGAGGCTTTGCGGCGACAGTTCGCGCTGGACATCCGGGTGCCTGCGGTGGACGGCGGAGCAGCCCTGGGGGTCGCGCTGATCGGCGCGGTCGCCGCGGGGATCTTGCTCCTGCGCGACGTCGAAGGCCTCGTAGACGCGGCCTCAAATCCGGCGTAGTCCGGAAGATGGAATAGGGGGGGCCATATGGACCGGCCGATCGGTATTTTTTACGCCTACTGGACCCACGAGTGGGACGTCGACTTCATTCCTTACATCGCCAAGGTCAAACGCCTCGGCTTTGACCTGCTGGAACTCAACGGCGGCTCGGTGGCGACCATGGATTCCCGTACCCGGCTCAAGATCAGGCAAGAAGCCGACCAGGCGGGCATCGCCCTTTCCTACGGCATCGGCCTGCAGAAAAAATATGACGTTTCGTCCCTGGACGAGGGGACGCGCCAGAACGGCGTAGCCTTCATGAAGGCCATGATCGACGGCATCCGGGAAATGGGCGGCGGGATGGTGGGCGGTACGGTGCACAGCTACTGGCCGGCGGTTTTTCCCGCAGGCCTGGCCGGCAAGGAACCCATTCTGCGGCAGAGCCTGAAAAGCATGCGCGAGCTGGCGCCCTACGCCGAAAAGCGGGGCGTCACGCTCAACATCGAGGTCATCAACCGCTTTGAGCAGTTCCTGATCAACGACTGCCGGGAAGCCCTGGCCTACGTCAAGGAAATTGACAGCCCCGCCTGCCGCATCCTGCTGGATACCTTCCACATGAACATCGAAGAAGATTCCATCGGCGACGCCATCCGCCTGGCCGGGCCCTATCTGGCTTCCCTGCACATCGGCGAGACCAACCGCAAGCTGCCCGGCATGGGCCGCCAACCCTGGGCGGAAATAAAAAAGGCCCTGGACGACATCGCCTATAGCGGGCCTTTGGTGATGGAACCCTTCTTGCTGCCCGGCGGCCAGATCGGGCGGGACATCGCCGTCTGGCGGGATATCGTCGTCGACCCGGACCTGGACGCCCTGGCGGCGCAGTCGGTCAAATTCGTACAGGCCAACCTGCGCTGATCGACCCGACCCGTTGAAATTATCGGTTTCCCCTTGCTTTTTGGGTGGCTTTGGATTCATAGTTCCAGTATGATCAAAGCCATAGCCAAGACGCTCGTCGCCCTCAACACCAACGTCCGGAAGGAACAGATCGCCTCGGGATTTGCCTGGGGGCTGCTGTTGGCCCTGGTCCCCGCGGGCAACCTGATCTGGATCCTGCTGTTCGTCGTTTCGTTCTTTTTAAAGAACAATTACGGCACCCAGCTCCTGACCATCGCGCTGTTCAAGCTGGTTGCGCCCTTGCTGGGGTATCCTCTGGACGCCCTGGGCTGGCTGATCCTGAACGCCCCGCCGCTGGCGGGGACCTTTACGACCCTGTACAACCTGCCCCTGGCGCCCTTTACCCGCTTCTACAACACCCTGGTCATGGGCGGCCTGGCGGCGGGCCTGGTCCTCTGGGTTCCGGCGTTCCTGCTGATCCGGGCGGCGGTGCCGGCTTACCGCAACAAGCTGGCCCCCCGGATTACCGGGAGCAAGGCGTACCAGGTTTTCATCAAGCTGCCCCTGGTTTCAAGCCTGGTCAAAGCCCTTTCTTCCGCCGCCGACCTGGCCGGCGCGGTGCGGTAGGGGGCGGATATGGCCAACACCAAGACGCCCAAAATCCCCGCTTTGTTCCGCAAGCCCATTCCGGAAAAGGCGTTTGAAAAGAAATTCGTCAAATTCATCGAGCAGCCCAAGGACCGGGAGCTGCTGCGGGCGGCCTTTGTCCTAAAGGACGGCGCTTTCCATCTGAAAAAAGACGCCGACCCGGGGACGCTCAAAAAACTGGCCGAACTGGCCAAGGCGATCAAGGCCAACCGGGGGGTGGTCAAGACGGGTCCCCTGATCTTGGTAGTTCTGCTGGCGGCGGGTCTGACCGTTTTTGTCCTCTTCTTCATGAACCCCCTGCTGGAAAAAGCGCTGGAAGGCGCCCTGGCGACCACCTTCGAAGCCCAGGCGGAGGTGGCGGGCTTTGAGCTGGACCTGTCCAAACCGGCGGTCCGCATCGACGCCCTCAGCGTCGCCGACCGGGACCAGCCCCTGACCAACCTGTTCGAAACGGGGCGCGTCGAACTGCGCCTGAACCCGGTAGCCCTTTTCCGGGGCAAGGTCTACATAGAAGAAGCCGGCGCCGACCTGCTGCTGTTCGGCACCCCGCGGAGCGTTTCCGGCGCCCTGCCGGACTATCCGGCCCGGCAAAAAGCCGCCAAGAAGCCCAAAGCGGCCGGCACGCCGCTGGTCGACCTGGAAAACTTTTCCGCCGAAGCGCTGCTGGAGCGGGAAAAAAGCAAGCTGGCCAGCACCCAGGCCTACGCCGACGCGTCCCGGGCCTACACGGAAGCCGCCGAACGCTGGCAAGCCAAAAGCGAAGCCGCCCAAGAAAGCGTGGCCGAGCTCAAGACCTCCGGCGCGGCGGTGCTGGCCATCAACGTCAAGAACCTGAAAAGCGCCGACGCCGTGGCCAAGGCGCTGTCCGAGGTCAAGAGCACCACGGCGGCGGCCCAGACCGTCGGCCGGGAGACGGGCGGCGTGGTCAAGGGTATCCAGGGCGACGTGGACGCCGCCCTGGCGCTGGAAAAAGCGGCCCGCGCGGCGGCGGCGGCGGACTTCAAGCACCTCAAGGCCTACATCAACCCCAAAAGCGGCGCCGCCCTGGAAGCCCTGGAACCCAGTCTGAAAGAAATCCTGTCGGATCAGGCGGAGAGCTACGTGGAGTACGGTTCCCGGGGGCTGGAAGTTCTTAAAAAACTGAAGGAAGACGACGACCGGGAGTCGGCGTCCGCCCCTGAGCCCGTCGCGGCCGGCCGGGACGTCCACTTCCCTTCTACCGCCTATCCCCGCTTCCGGCTGGGCCGCTTCCACGCCGACTTCAGCGTGGACGGCGTCCGCTGGCTGGTGGAACTCAAAGAAGCCAGCAGTCAGCCCGATCTGGTCCCCGGGCCGACGACCCTGGACCTGGCGGTGGCCGACGCGGTCCGGGAGCTGACCTTCAAGGGGACTGCGGACCTACGCCGGGACGCCAAAGACTTGTTCCTCCTGCGGGCTGCGGGCTCGGGCCTGGCCGTCGACGCCGGGGATGCCCTTGAGGACGCGGGCATCGGCGGCTTTACCGGCCGCGCCGCCTTTACCCTGGACGGCTCCGGGTCGCCCGCAGGCGACCTGTCGGCCCAGTCGGCGGTCAGCATCACCGAAGGCGTCTTACAAAAACCCGAAGGCACGCTGGCCCAGGCGTTGGCGGAAGCCATGCGGACCGTCCCGTCCATCGAAGTCGGCGTGGGCTACCAAAAGCCCGCCGGCCGGGACGCCCGGTTCTCGATCACCACCAACCTGAACGATCTGGTCGCCGCGGCGCTCAAGGCGACGGCGGACCGCTACGTCAAGCAGGCGGAAGCCGAGCTGGACGCGGCCTTCAAGAAATACGTCGCCGGCGAGCTGGAAGCCCAACTGGGCGGCAAGGCGGACGCCGACGCCCTGCTGGGCGCCGCCAAGGGCGACCAGGCGGCGGCGGACAAGCTGACCGCTTCCCTGGACGCCAAAAAGACGGAGCTTGAGAACCGGGCTACGGCCATAGCCAAGGAAGCCGCTGCGGGAGCCCTCAAAAAGGTGGATATACCCAAAGTCAAGTTCTGAAAGCAGCCGGGGGGCGCCAAGTGGCCCCCGGCTTTCCTATCCGCCTTGACTCCCCGGAAGCCGGGGCCCGGCCGGATCACCTCGATCTGCGGGGAAAGCGTCGTCCGGTACGGCCGTGGACCGTACCGGCACATGCCCGCAGAGGTGACCGTCCGGGGCTTGGCCCAGGACCTGTTCACCCTGACCGTCGGCCTGCCCCTTTTGGTCGCCGACGTCTTGCTGTACCGGAAGTCGGTCCGGGGACGCGTCTTTCTGGCGGGAACCAGCGGTTATTTCCATGTCCAGTATTTCATGTACCTGGGCAGGGCGACCTACAACGAACTGTTCCTGCCTCCGTCCCTCCTGGCGGGTTGGTCCTACGGCAAGGGCCAAAAGGCAGCCCTGGTGTTGATCCCCGTCCTGCTGGGTGGTGCCGTGGCCGCCGCGATCCTGTCCCTGAAGCATTGTCGGGAAGAAACGGGGACGGCCGGAGCTACTCCAGGATGAGCGGCCGGGTATCGAACCAGACGCCCGGCCATTCGGTTTTGGTTTTTGGATAGATCCCGATGAAGGCTTCGTAGGCTTCTCCCCGCCGCAGCCTGCCCAACAGGGCGGTTCTTGAAAAACGGGCTTCCAGGCAATCGGTTCCGATCCTGTAGTCCGCGGCGCTGCCGGCGTCGTTCCAGGCGTCGTTCCAGGACGTTCCCTGGTCCTTGTCCAGGGGGCCGTAGGGCAGGTGGGGCTTGTAACTGGTGCCTTTGGGGGCCAGCTTCAGGGCGATGTGCTGGGGCCATTTGGTGCCCTTGAGGTACAGCTGCACTGCGTAGTTCACGTCGTTGGCCGGTTTTGGCGTGCCGTCGGCAAAGACCATCAGCCAGTATACGTAGCGGTCGTCCATGGCCAGGTAGATGGCCGACGGATGCGTCGCCGGGTACTTGGCGATGGGATCCCGGGTCGACCCGGCGAGCTGCGGAATCCCGGCCCAGTCGTCGGTCTTGCCGTCCAGCTTGATCGTCGTTTTGGGCACCCGGTAGGGGTCCGGCTGCAGGTCCGTGGAGACCGTCCGCCGGCCGATGCTGTCGACCAGGAAGGCGTAATCCCGGTCGACGGGCTTGTAGCCTTCCAGGACCATCCGCAGCCGGTGGATTCCCGAAACGATTTTCACGCCGTATAGGGGTGTGACGCCGATCTCCTTGCCGTCGATGTACACCGCGGCGCCGAGGGGCTGGGTGTAGAATTCCCAGGTCCGGGTCGCCGGCGTCATGGCCAGACGGCGTTCCGCCTTTTCTCCGGGACCCAGATCGATCTCTTGCTCCAGCGTATCGTGGTTCGCCTCGGTGATGGCGATGGAATGCACTCCATGGGCTAAGCGCAGAGGCGCGCCCAGGGCAGCCGCTGTTCCGTCGATCGCCAACTTGGCGCCCGGCTGGTCGACGGTTATGGTGAGTAAAGCCGGCTTGGGTACCAGGGAAACCGTCCGGGACAGAGTCAGGCCGACGCCGATTTCCACGGTCTCCTGAAACGGCTCGTAGCCGTCCCGTTCGACACGTAGACGATGCGGACCCGCCTTTACGGCCAGCGGCGCCGTCGGAAGGGGAATCGGTGCGGCGTCGTCGAGGATTAGGGCCGCGTCGGCGGGTTCGCCGGAGATAGCCAGCGTTCCCACCAGGATGTCTTCCGCCCGGTCCGAAGCGGCCAATCAATGCTTGCGGCCGTAGAGCACGGCCAGGTTGAAGACCACCGTCGGAGCCGCGGCGGCTTTGCGTTCGGTAACCTCCAAGGCGGCGTACTGCTTGGTCGCCAGGCCTTTCCGGCCGTAGAGGACGGACAGGGCAAAGCTCACCGACGGCGGGGATTCGGGCGCGGAAGCCAGCTCCTCGACCCGGAGAATGGCCGCTTCCAGTTCCCCCACCGCGGCCAGCGCGTCGGCCCACTGTTCCATCCGCCGCACCACGCTTTCGTCGGCGACGGCCAGGTCGGTCAGGGCCGCTTCGTAGGCCGCGCGTTCCGCCGCTGCGGCGAAGGGCGCTGCCGCTGCGGACGGCGCGGTATCCCCGGCGGGCGACGCCGGAGCAGGGTTGACGGACGGCGCAGCTGCTGCGGGGTTTTCCGGAGCGGGCGCGGCGGGAGCTGCCGTGATGGCGGGAGCGGCGGATGCCGTCGGTACCGTGTCCGTGGTCGTCGGCGATTGCGGCGCTTGCGGCGCTTGGCTCCGATTTCCGCAGGAAGCAAGCACGATCAACACCGTAAAAACAACGCGACTGGTTTTCATACGGGTCTCCTGTAGCCACGGAGCCGCACGCGTTTGTCTTGATCTGTACTGTACCGCCGGGAAGGAGGTTCGATCAAGGCCGCCGCCGCAGGTAAGGACGCCCGGCGGATCATAGGAGCGATCGAGCGGGACACAGGACCAGCCTGATAAGCGGCGATGCCCGGCGGCATCGCCGCAGTCCGCCTTCAGCTTCGGCGTTTTCCGGTGTATTCGTCCAGGCGCAGGCGGAGCACCTCGGTGGCCGCGAAGACGCGCTCGTCGTAGGCGGCGCCCGCGTGGCCGGCATAATGCAGCATCAGGGCGTCCAGGCCGCGCTTCTTTTCCGACAGGTCCTGGACCAGCTCCATTTTACCCCAACCGACCAGGCTGGCGTAATTCATGCCCCATGCGCAGGCCTGTTCTCCGGGCACCAACCGGTGGTCCGTATCCACGATGCAGCAGGCGTCGGGCTTCCGGGCGATGATGTCCAGCTTGCGGCCCTGCTTGGCGCAGTGGAAGTAGAGCACCGGTGCGTCGCCGTCCGCCCATTCGTAGCCGTAGTTGAGGGCGACTATGTAGGGCTCGCCGTCGTCCACCAGGGCGATCCGGCACGTATCGCCGCGCTCCAGAATCCCCCGCAGCTCCGCCACGTCCCGCAATTCCCGATCGGCACGCCTCATGCTTCATAGTATCGAACAGGCCGGAGGTCCGGTCAATGAGCACCCGGCCGGACGCACGAATATTTTAAAAAACCGGCGACCCACCCTACCAACGTACGCGCCTTAAGGAGGTGCGCTCGTGGGGAATGACATGATTACGATCAGCGGCTCGGACAAATTACGCAGCAAGTCGGAGGCCCTGGTCGCCGGACCCTTCGATGATCTGGCCGTGGTTTATCTCGATCGACTCATCGGCAAGGTTCCCTTGAACAATTCGCTGGTTAACCTGACGATTGCGGTACTTGATCCGCAGACCCGCCGTACGCTCGCCCTGGCCCTGCTGCCCGAAGCTTACTGCGCTTCCCGCTTCGCTTTTACCCCGGAGGAGGATGCCGAGGACTGGCTTGCCGGGGCGATCGCCGACGCGATGCAGAACTGGAAGCCCGGCAATGGTGCCCTGTCCGATCCCGACCAGCCGGCCATCGACCCGGAAATAGCGGAGCGGGAACTCATCGAAGCCTTTGAGTTCTGCAACGCCGGGCGCAGCTTTGTCGACCCGCTGGCCGAACAGCGGCGCCGCCTCAAGACCGTGTTCGGTATCCAGAGCCTGGAAATTGAGATCCTCGCGCTGCTCTTTACCTGCGTCGCCTTTCAGCCCCTGGACGCGTACTTTAATTCCGTGACCCTGCCTGAATACCACCGCGCGCTGGCGCTCTGCGTACAGAGCGATGCCCGGGAAACCAAACGGCTGCTGTCGACCACCGGCCACCTGATCCGCATGGGCTTTGTCGAACCGGATTTCTTTCCGCCACCGCATTTCAGGCTGGAAAAAGACATGCGGGCCTACTTTAGCGATCCGGACAGCCTTTTTTCTTTCATCGTGCCGATAGAATCGATGCAGGACACCCGGTTGTTCAATCTGGACAGCTTTCCCGTCTCTTCGTTCAGCCGGGATATCGTCGCTTCGATTCTCAAGAGCGGCAGCGGCAACATCCTTATCCACGGCGTCCCGGGCACGGGCAAAACCAGCTTTGTCACCAGCATGCTGCGCGAACTCAAGCTGCCCGCGTTCTTTCTCAGCGCCCTCGGCGGCGGCGAGGACGGCCGTCCGGCGATTCTCCGGATCGGGTTTGCGGCCCACGCGGCGGAGAACGCCGGCGCCACCCTGGTCATCGATGAGTCCGACTCCCTGATCAACACCGAGGGCAACGGCAGCGAGGGGGACCGGCTGGCAAAAGCCTGGCTTACCGAATTCATGGACAAACACCGGGGAACGGTCATCTGGATCGCCAACGACATCGATACGGTGCACGACGCCGTCAAGCGGCGTTACGTGTACAGCCTCGAGTTCGGTGCCCAGACCGAGGGACAACGGGTTTCCCTGTGGAACGATCTCGTGCGCACCTACCGCCTGGACACGACGATCCCGCCGGACCAGATCGTCAGGCTTGCCAAAAGCCACGAAGTGAACGCCGGCGGCATCGACATAGCCCTGCGCGGTCTGCAGGGCTACCTGACCAACGGGCAAGGCACCGCCAACGGAACGGGCGATCAGTTGGCCATCCTTTCCGAATTCCTGTCGCGCCATGAAACCTTGATGACCGGCCGGCGGCACGGCAATCTGGCCGGACATCGCCGCGAAGCCTCGCGTTATCTGCCCGAGGCGATCAACGTCGACATTCCGCTGTCCGAGCTGGTCCCCGCGCTGGGCTCTGTTGCCGCGCTGATCCGCGGGCGCACCGAGCGCGCCGCCCTCAACGAACGGCGGCTGCACTGGTCGGGCAAGGATCAGACCGAGGAGGACGAAGCGGTAGAAGCCAGGCTGCTGTTCTCGGGCGGGCCGGGTACGGGCAAGACGGCCTTTGCGCACTGGCTATCCGAAGCCTTGAACCTGCCGTTGGTGCAGCACCGCCCGTCGGACCTGTTGGGCGCCCTCGTCGGCGCGACCGAGCAGAACATCGCCAAAGCCTTTACCGACGCGGAACAGCGCGGCGCCATCCTGCTCCTCGACGAAGCCGACAGCCTCTTCATCGACCGCCGCCACGCCGAACGCAGCTGGGAGCGCAGCCAGACCAACGAACTGCTCACCCGCATGGAAGACTTTTCCGGCATCCTCATCTGCTGCACCAACCGCCGCGAAGACTTTGATCCCGCCGCGATGCGCCGTTTTCAATGGAAGCTTAGTTTTAACCCGCCAAAGCCGGAACAGCGGCTGGAACTGTACACGCGCTACTTCGGCGAACTGTGCGGACCGCCCGACGAAGCCGCCCGCGAAGGGATCAGGCTGGCCGAAGGCCTGTGCCCCGGTGATTTTGCCGCCGTCTACAAGGCTCTCAGTCCGTTGCGCGCGGCCAACCCCGGGTCGGACATCACCCATAAAACGGTCATCGCCCGCCTGCGCGCCGAACTCGGCTTTCGGGAATCGCCGCCCAACCGGACCATCGGCTTTGCCGTCTGAGCAACTATAGCGGGAAATTCCAGGAAGCCCGGAAAAAGGGGGAAATCCGCGGCTTCCGCCTTACTGGCCAAAGACCCAGCCCGCAGTCAGGTTCAGGTCGAAGGCGCTCAGGACGGGATAGTCCGGGGTGTAGTAGCCGGAAAAACTCATGGCGGCACCAAAAAAGAGGGGTTTGCCCCAATAAAACCGGCCAAACAATTCCGGACACGCCGCCAGTGCGGGCGCGAACAGGCGGTCCCCGTCGTTTTCCACGTCGAACAAGGCCAGGCCGGCGCGCAGGCGCAGTCCCGCGTCCAGGGAAGCAAAGCGCAGGGCGTACCCAAGGGAGGCGGTCAATTCGTACACGGTGCTGTCCACGGACAGGAAGGTTGCCGAGGCCGAATCCAGGCCTCCTTTGCGCACGGCCAGGTGGGCCTGGACGCCGGCTTCTTGCTGCAGCGGCGGGAGTGTTTCGCGGTATACGTACCCCGCGGCAGCGGCGGACATGCCCGTCCCCTTTTCCGCCAGCCGCCCCAGCGGATCGTCGAGCGCGCCATAGCCCCCGGCCTGTTCACCACGGTGTATGCGGCCATCAAAACCGCCGGGGGCGTC
>DYPP01000038.1:0-2884 GCA_020719845.1 Treponema denticola
CAGTTTTCCGAGTTCCCCTTTTAGTTTTGGGCGGGTTTATTCGATACTGTAGCTATGCCGCAGTTGTTCGAATTGGTCATCATAGCGTTTCTGGTGCTGATTTCGGTGGAGCTGTTGTTGATCCACCGGGAACTGATGCGGCCCCAGGTACGCGCAAAGCCGGCCAAGGAAGACGCTCCGGCGGCGGGCCAGACCATCAACGTCACCGTGGGCGGGCCGTCCGGGGCGCCGGCGACGGTGGTCGTGGCGCCGGAAAAAGAAAGCGCCCCCAGAGCTCCGGAAATCGAAGCCGTCCCGGCGGAACCGGAACGGCCCGCCCCGCCGTCGACTGCGGCCCGGGTTACCTCCAGCGGGCTGGTGGCTAAAAAGTGCCCCTCCTGCGGGGCGGAAAATTCCACCTACCGGACGGAATGCTTCAACTGCGGCGCGAGCCTATAGCTGACTGCCCTGATCCGTCTTTTTTTCGCCCGTCGGCGCGGCGACCGGCGCCTCTGCCGTTGATTTTTCCGTTTTTTCCATTTTAGCGATGGTTTTTTTCAGTCCCGTGGCCAGAAAGGACTTTTTGATGCTGCCCGGCAGCAGCGCCAGCGCGCCGATGAGCACCCCGATCAACAGGGTAACGAGCAGAACCAGGGACAACGAGCCGGTAAAAGTCCAGGCGACCAGCGTCACCGTGACGGAAACGCTGTTCTGCAGGGCAAAAACCACCGCTCCCCCGGCAACAACAATGGCAAAGACCAGATACACTACGGCCATGGCGGACCCCCTTGGTTCCCAGTATCATCCATCCGGAAGAACCCCGCAAGTGCCGCCCTCCGTCGGTGGGGACGTACCCCGGATCCGGAAATTCATAAAAAATAAATCCGTTTTGCCGCAAAACCCTGTATAATACCGGGGTTGAACCCGTTTGAAGGGAAGCTTGCTTCCCAGGGAAGCTTGCTTCCCGCCGGGCTTTTCTTGATCGCCGAGGATTCCACGGGAGGTGTTCTGTTGGCAAAGCCGGAAAAATCGTTGTATTGGCTGATGGTGGTGGTCATGCTGCTTTTTGCCCTGCTGGGCGTGGTCCACCGGGGACCATCGGCGGCACTGAAGGGCCTGCTGTTGCTGCAGCAGCATCCGGCCCGGCTGATCAATGATTTTACCGTCGTCGGCGGCGTCGGCGCCGCCTTGCTGAACGCGGCCTTGGGCGGTGCTTTTGCCCTGCTGCTGATCCGGGTCACCGCCGTCCGCCTTTCGGGCCCCACCCTCGCCGCCGTCTTCACCATCATGGGCTTCAGCCTGTTCGGCAAGACGGTGCTCAACATGGCCCCCGTCGTGCTGGGGGTGTACATCGCCGGCTTCCTGGTGAAGAAACCCTTCAAGAACAACATCATCATCGCCCTGTTCGGCACCGCCCTGGGGCCGCTGATTTCGTTCCTGGCCTTTGAAACCGGCTTTTCCCCCGCCCAGGGGGTGGTCATCGGCATCGCCGGAGGGACGGCGGCGGGGCTGTTCCTGCCCGCCCTGGCCCGGGCCATGCTGCGCCTGCACGAGGGCTACAACCTGTACAACGTCGGCCTGACCGCCGGGTTCTTCGGATTGTTCGCCGCTGCGGTGTTGAAGGGCTTCAAGCACGATCTGGCCATCACCGTCGTCTGGAACGGGGAATATTCGCTGCTGCTCTGCGCGCTGATTCCCCTGCTGTCCCTGCTGTTCATCGTCTGGGGGCTGGGAATGGACGGCGTCGGTCCGGCTTTTAAAGGACTGCGGTCCATCCAGCGCCTGTCCGGCCGCTTGCCTTCTGATTTTATGGAAATCATTTCTCCCGGCGCGGCGTTGCTGAACGCCGGCTTGCTGGGCCTGGCCGGGAGCCTCTTGGTCTTTGCCGTGGACGGCGACTTCAACGGGCCGACCCTGGGCGGCCTGCTGACGGTCATGGGCTTTGCCCTGTTCGGCAAGAACCTGCGCAACACCTGGCCCGTGGTGGTGGGCGTGCTGGGCGCGACGCTGATCTACGGCAAGGCGCCCAACGCCCCGGGGCCGCTGCTGGCCCTGCTGTTCGGGACCACCCTGGCGCCCCTGGCCGGGGAGTTCGGTCCCCTGGTCGGCATCGCGGCGGGATTTCTGCATCTGACGCTGGTGGAACAGACCGCCGCCTGGCACGGCGGGATGGACCTCTACAACAACGGCTTTGCGGCGGGACTGGTGGCCACTTTCCTGTTCGCCATCATCGAATGGATCCGGTCGAACAAACCGGAAAAACGGGCTTAGGCAGGGGGAAACGATGAACAAGAAAGAATACATCATGCATCTGCTGGCGGAAATGTCCAACTATATTCTGGAGAGCAAGCCGAACCGCATGGTCATCTCCCTGCACCAGGAAACCGACGGCCTGCACCTGGCGGTGCTGGACGACACCAAACGGACGGATGAGGAACTCCGGCTGATCTCGGTGGCCCTGAACACCGCGTCCCGGCCGGAGCTGGCGGACTATTACGGTTCCATGGCCGGCGGCGACCTGATCGGCGCGGCGCGGCTGCAGTTGATCGGCTGGCAGGTCAAGCAGGCCGACGTCAACCGGATCAGCGAGGGCACCAAGATCGACCTCTGGCTGGGGTCGGACCGCTTTGAGCCGGCCAAGTTCAACCTGCCCAAGGATAAATAGCTCCCGGCCGCGCCGGCGGGTTGCCGCAGTGCCCGTCGGCGATAAAATTAAGGCAACTCCAAAGACTTCGGTTTTTAGAGTTGTTCCGCTTAAAATTGGTCGCTAAAAGGGCGCCAGGGCCCGGAAGAGCAGGGCATAGGCAAAGGCGATGATCAGAAATGTGGCTACCGGCGGGATGACGCGCTTGAGCGTGTCCGACAGGGGGACGGCAAAGAATCCGGCGCTGACCGCGGCGCAGAC
>DYPP01000038.1:2984-5067 GCA_020719845.1 Treponema denticola
GCGGCGCAGACGTGCAGGGGGGACAGCATCATGCCCGCGTAGCCCGACGCGCCGGCCAGGATGATGGTGCTGTCGTAGGTGGCCGTGCCCGCCGGTCCGACCAGGGCCAGCACGATGGGCAGCGCCACGCCGACGTAGCCGAAACCGACCCCCGTCACCAGGCCCGCCAGAAAGGGCAGCGCGAAGGCCAACGCCGGCGCGCCCAGGCCGACGGCGCCCAGCTCCGCAGCGATGGCCGGGGCGATCTTCAAAGCGGTCAGGGTCCCCGCGAAGGCTTTGATGCCCAACACCATGAGCACGGTCTTCAGGATGGACGCGGAATCGAAGCGCTCATGCAGCGGCCAAACTACCCCGGAACCCGGGATCGGTCAAGGACCGGGCGGGATGCTCCGATACTGAAGGCATGTACCTTCTTGCGCATAACCACCGCTTCCGGATTTTCTGGAATTTCATCATGCTGGGCGGCATTCTGGTTTTTCTGTTCCGCATCACCTACCGGGTCGTCTTCGGCACCTTCACCGCCGACGGCCTGTACGTGGCGCTGATTTTGCTTTTTGTCATCGACATCGGCTTGAACTTCATCACCAAGGTCAAGGCGGGGCATATCCGCCTGGAAACGCCCCGGGAGATCGCCCGCAACTATCTGAGCACCGCCTTCGCCATCGACGTCATCGCCGCCCTGCCCGTCGAGGTCATGCTGACTGGTCTGCTCGGCCTGGTCTCGGGCGGGCACTTTGACTATCGGACCTACCTGCTGCTGCAGGCGATCACCCTGTTCAAGCTGTTCAAGGCCGGCCGGATCTTCAAGGAACTGCAGGAAGCCCTGGGGCTGATTCCCGCGGTGCAGCGGCTGGTGATTTTTTCCTACTGGCTGGTGGCGGTCATCCACCTGGTCGCCCTGGGCTGGATCGTGATCGGCGCCGGCGAAGCGGATCGCACGCCGGGCGACCAGTATATCCGCGCCATGTACTGGGCGATCACCACCATCTCCACCATCGGCTACGGCGACTATACCCCGGATCATGACAGCAACCGCCAGATCATCTACACCGGCATCATCCAGCTGTTCGGCGTGGCCATGTTTTCCTACGTCATCGCCAACGTGTCCAGCCTGGTGGCCAATCTGGACGTGGCCAAGAGCGCCTACCGCCGGCGGCTGGAAGAGATCAACGCCTTCCTGCACGCCCAGCGCATTCCCGCGGACTTGCAGGAACGGGTACGGGATTATTATTCCTACCTCTGGGAGCGGCAGCGGGGCGTCAGCTCCACCCAGATGCTGAACGAGTTCCCCCGCAACCTGAGCCAGGAAATCCTGCTGTTCCTGAATCGGGAAGTCCTGGACCACGTAGAACTGTTCAAGGGGGCGGACGAATTGTTCATCCGGGAAGCCGTCGAGCAGCTCAAGCCGGAAGTCTTCCTGCCCGGCGAGTACATCATCCGGCAGGGTGAATTCGGGGACTGCATGTACTTTTTGACCAGCGGTGAATTGCGGGTTCTGGTGGGCGGCGCGGAAGTGGCGCGCCTGGGGCCGGGGTCGCCCTTCGGCGAGACGGCGCTGATCGAAAACGTGCACCGCAACGCCAGCGTGGTTTCCGTTTCCTACAGCACCGGCTATCGGCTGTCCAAGACGGACTTCGACGAGCTGCGGGGCAAGTACCCCGAGTTCGACCGCCAGGTACGGGCGGTGGTTGCCAAGCGGAAGAATTGACGTCGGGGGAGGCCGGAGGACGCGCTCCCGGATGGCGGCGTTGCGGCCTAAGGATGGGGTTGTGCGGGTGTTGTCGTACGGGGCGGCTTTAAAATTCCTTCCTTTTGTTTCCCTTCATTTTATGATATCTTTTAGGTATGATTGAATCGGTAGTCCGAATCCGCAATCTATCTGATTCCCAAGAACGCGACGACCTTCATTTCTGGCTTTCCCGGAGTCCGGGTGAACGGATCGCCGCGCTTGAATCGTTGTGGAGGATGCGGCATGGAGACCAGGAAAGACTTCAAAGAGTTGCTCGAGTGCTTCAACAAGAATGAAGTCCGGTACGTGATCATCGGCGCCTTCGCGCTGGCCTGGCATGGTCATCCCCGGTAT
>DYPP01000038.1:5167-26086 GCA_020719845.1 Treponema denticola
GCTTGGGATGAAGCTTGGGCTGGTTCCGTTCCGGGAAACTACGATGAAATTCCCGTCAGATACCTGGGCAAAGAGCAATATCGAACAAACAAGCTTGCTCTGGGCAGGACAAAAGATCTTGCCGATCTGGAAACACTGGAAGAGTAATCGGGCCAGCCGGCAGACTCAGCCGCTTATTTCCTCCCGCCTGAGGTCCAGGAAGACGGCGACCACGTCGGGGTCGAACTGGCTGCCCGCGCCTGAGGCGATGATGGCGGCGGCTTTTTCCGCGCTGAGCGCGGCCCGGTAGGGGCGGTCGCTGCGCAGCGCGTCCCACACGTCTACGACGGCGAACAGCCGGGCGGCCAGCGGAATGGCCCGGCCCGCGAGGCTACGGGGGTAGCCGGCGCCGTCCCAGCGCTCGTGGTGGGCCCAGGGAATGTCCACCGCCCTGGCCAGAAAGGGTATGGTGCGGATTACGTCGTAGGCGTACCCCGGATGCTGCCGCATCCGGGCCTGCTCTTCGGCGTTCAGCCGGTCCGGCTTGAGCAGGATGAAATCGGGCACGCCCATCTTGCCGATGTCGTGCAGCAGGGCGCCGCGCTTCAGGTCGTTCAGGCGGTCCGAGGGAACGCCGAAGGCCGCGGCCAATTCCACGGTCATTGCCGTGACGCGCCGCGAGTGGCCTTCGGTTTCCTGGTCCCGCAGTTCCAGCATGCGCACCCAGGAGGCCAGCGTGGCGTCGTAGGCCGCTTCCAGATCCAGCGTCTGGCGCCGGGCTTCATCGACCAGCAGCGACGACGACGCCGCGGCGGCCAGCGCCGACGCCACCGCCGAAAAGCCCTGGGACGGCGCCGACGACTGGTCGCGGTCGAATACTTCCAGCACGCCCAAGGCCGCGCCGGGCGCGGTCAGCGGGTAGGCGCGGAACTGGGTAAACCCGCCGGCATCCATGACCAAACCCAGTTCGGGGGCTTCGAGCTGGATCGACTGTCTGTCCGCCAACACGACACGCCGTTCCAGCGCCGATCGGCCGGCGAAGCCCTGTCCCAGGGCCAGCGTCCAGCCGAGGATGTCGTCCGACAGGCCGCGCTGCACGACGGTGCGCAGGGCGTCGCCGCCGGGCACGCGCATCAGCAGGGTGACCGCGGAATCCGGCCTGGCGGCGCGGATCCGGTCCAGCGCCCGGGCGGCCAGCTCGGGGAAGGGCTCGCCGAAGGAAATGGCTTCCAGGATCGACGACACGCAGTCCAGGCAGGGGACCGACGGGGATTCCGCGCCGATGGTGAGCGCCGGCATGTTGCCGTTCCTTCGGCGGTCCGGAGCCTTGAAGTCGTGGGGGAGGGCTCCCCTATTTTGGCCCGGGGCGTCGACGGCTTCAGCAAACCGGACCCGGTTGCGTCCCGCCCGCTTTGCCCGGTACATCGCCGCGTCGGCGCGGTCGATCAGGGCTGCCAGGGATTCCGTCGCCCGCGGCGGCTTGGCGGCGATGCCGAGGCTGGCGGTCATGGCGATGGCGCCGCCGCTGTACTGGATGGGCGCGGCGGCCAGGCGGGCCCTGATCCGCTCGGCGACCACGCCGGCGGAGGCTTTTTCCGTATCCGCCAGCAGGATCACGAACTCTTCCCCGCCGAACCGCCCGGCGATATCCCCGGCGCGCAGTTCGTTCTGCAGCCGGGCGGCGGTAGCCCGGAGCACTTCGTCCCCCGCAGCGTGGCCGTAGGCGTCGTTGATTTTCTTGAACCGGTCGATGTCCAGCATGATGGCCGAAACCGACCGTTCGTCCCGGGCGGCTCTTTCCATGATGCGGATGGCTTCGGACATGAACGCCCGCCGGTTGAGCAGGTTGGTCAGCTGGTCCACGGAGGCCATCGATTCCAGCCGGGAATACATCCGGGCGTTGGAGACGGCGATGGCCGCGCTGGCGGCAAAGGACCCGGCGATGTCCCGCCAGCCCTGAGTTCCATCGTCGCCGGCGCGCTGCACGCAGAGGTAGCCCAGGGCATGGCCGCCCTTGGCCAGCGGAAAGGTCGTCCAGCCTTCGTCGTCGCGGAAAACCGTCGGCGGCGCGACCTCTCCATTCCGGACAACCCCGCCGGGCAAGTCCGGCGGGCACGAGGCGCCGTCCCCGAAGGGCCCAAAACGTTCGGCGGCTTTTACCAACCCTTCGTTTCCGGTCATGTAGATGACCGCCCGCTTGTACGGCACCAGCTCCAGGATGCTCTCGAGCACCAAGGCCAGGACCGCGTCCAGGTCGAGCGTCCCCGACAGGGCCAGCGCCAGTTCCGCCTGCCTGGTGACGATGGTCGCCGACTCGGTGAGCATCGTCGACTGGGCCAGCAGCAGGACGCGCAGGTCGATCAGCCGGTATCCGTCCTCATTCTCGACGACCAGGGGGTCGTAGCGGGCCGATGCGTCGCGGCTCATCGCCAGACGGACCGTTTCGGCAATGCCGGCGTTCCGGTTGACGATCAACGGTTTGGGCTTGGCGTCATCGAAGAGCATGGCGACGGGGCGGTTCAGGAATACGGCGCGGCCGTAGGGATGGACGAGGATTTCAAAGAGCTTGGTGCGGGAAAGAACGTTGATACCGCTCCCCGGCAGGCCGACGATGATGCCCGGCAAGTCCGGATCGGCGTTCATGGCGTCCACGGCTTCGTTGACGAGGGCTCCCGGGCTCAGGGAGCACGCGAAATCCGGCAGGGTACCGACGATGGCGGTCGCGTCCATCGGCGCCGGACGGGGAACGGGTAGGTTATCGGGAACACGGCTTTCGACCACGGATAAACAATAGCCGTTCGGCGTGTCCCGGATGTCAGTTTTTGGTTAGAAAACGGTTTGTCGATTCGGCCGGGGGAATCGCCGCATAATCGATGATCTCCTGCTCCACGCCTTTGGCGGTTTGCCGGATGCGCTCCGCCAGGCCCGGAATGCCCGGCAGACCGAAAACGGCCCGGGGGACAGAGCTCAAGCGGGAGACCAGGGATGCGTTCAGGTCCCGGGCCCAGGGCAGGTAGCGGTCAAAGACGGCCGCGTCCATCCCGAAGGGCAGGGCGCCGGAAAGATCGTGCGCCTCACCCAGGATGGCGATCCCGTCGGCGTCCAGGTCGCCGGCGTGGAAAACGGTAAAACCCGACAAGGCCAGGACGCGCAGGACGGCCCGTACCGCGCGGTTGGGCCGGCCCCCGGTGCACAGCAAAACGTCGAAGCCCAGCGGATGGCCTGAAAAGGCGTGGAAGGTTTCCTTGTTTTCTATGGAAAGGGCCCGGGGCTGGGGGACTGGAGCCCGGATGCGCTCCAGGGCGCCGGCGGCGGCCAGGGACAGGGTAAGCGGCTTGCCGTCGATCTGCCAGACGGTCCGGTCCGCGAATACCAGCTCGGCGTGCCCCGCCAGGGCTGCCTCCGGGTAGACCCGCTCGGGCAGCGGCAGCTTTCCGGCCAGGGACGCCCGCGCCAGCAGCGGCCGCAAAAGGGAAACCAGGGCCTCCAGGCGCTTGGAATCCCGGTAGAGCCGGATGGAAAGAGCCCGGATGGGCAGCCGATCCCGTTCGGCGGGGTCGCAGGCGAACAGGGCCGCAGCGTCCCGGACATCCCGGGGCGTCAGCCGGTCGCCCAGGGTGTCCGCGCGGTCGGCGACAAAGCGGAAAAAAGCGGCGATCTGCCGGGCTTCCGGATCCGTGGCTTCCGCCGCGGCCGCCGAGGCGCTGCTTGCCAGCAGCCCGGCCAGATCCTCGGGAAGAGGGCGGCCGAGGCGTTCGTGGAGCGCCCGCGGATCGGCCAGCTCCGCAGCGGCCAGTTCGTCGCCCTTGCGGTGCTTTTTCCAGTAAAGCTTTAGAATGCCCGCCTGCTCCAGCCGCTCCAGGGCATCCAGAAAGGAGCGCCGCGCGTCGGCGCCGGCAAAGGCTTCGGGCAGAAGCCGGTCCCAATTCTTAAGGCGCAGCGACCGGCCGCCCCGCCGCTGGGCAGACCCGGGATAGCGCGCGGCGAAGCGCTGCAGGATTCGACGTTCCATCTATTCTTCTTCCTCAAATTCCTCGTCGACGCCGCCGGCGGTGGGGTCCAGTCCCAGCGTCGTTTCCCCGGCCGGCCGGGGGCGCCGGGCGGCCGGCCGCCCCGACTTGAGCGCAACGGCGCCCTCGGGAACGGGCAGCGCCGCGGCGGCGCGGAAATCCCGGACCATGGCGTGGTACCCGTGGCGCACCACCAGCGCGATGGAGTCCATGTAGGGGGCGATGGTTTCCAGTTTTTCCGTAGGTACCGCCGTGACCACCTGCATGCGCAGGCGCCGGAAAAACTCCAGGGCCTTGCCGATCCGTTCGTCGTCCATGCGGTTGAAGGCTTCGTCGAAGAGGACCAGCCGCACGGTGTTCTCCGGATCGTCCTTGTAGAAGCGGTAGAAACTGGCGGCGATGGCCACGTAGTAGGGGGTCTGGGCTTCGCCGCCGGACTTTTCCCGGATAACCCGGGATAGGGAGAGTTCCGGCGGCTTGCCGGTGCGCGAGTCCAGGGCGGTCAGGTCGCGCAGTTTTATGTCGTAGCTGAAGTAGGTGCGGTAGTCGCAGATGGCCCGGACCTCGAAGGAATCCAGATCGTTGCGCAGGATGCGTTCGAACAGGGCTTCCACGGCGCGCCGTTCCTCCGGATCGGACAGGGCGGCGAACAATCCGTCCTCGATTTCCGAAATGTCCGCCGCCTTGCGGATGATCTCCAGCTGGCCGCGCCGGTCGGATCGCTCTTCCAGCGTAAAGCGGTACTGGTCGCGGCCGAAGGAAAGCACCTTGAGGGTATCGTTGATTTCCCGGAAGCTTTCTTTGGCTTCTTCGATGTACTCGTTCAGCCGGGCGACGAAGTGCTCCTTGAACTGCCGTTCCGCATCGGAGCGGGCTTTGGTAATCTTTTCCCGGTAGCGGGGGAGTTCGGAGTCTTCGTAGCGCTTGAGCACCCCGGCGGCTTCGTCGGCAAAGGCGGGCTCCAGGGAAAGCAGGGCGTTGAAGTGCTGGTTGTACTCCTGCACGGCCTTGCGGTAGGATTCCGCCGCCTTTTCCAGTCTGGTGCGGTAGCCCTTGACGGCGTTTTCGTAGTTTTCCGCCAGCGTCTTGAGGTCGGCGCCGTCGATGCGCTCGGCAAAATAGGCTTCGCAGTCCGCCCGCAGGGCTTCGCGTCCCCCCAGAAAATCTTGGTATGCCGCCTGGCGGGCTTCCTTCTGGCTAAGCGCGTCCTCAAGGCTGCGGCGATTCACGTCCAGGGCGTTTCCGGCCTTGCCCCGGCTTTCCCGCTCCCGGCCCAGGTCGTCTTCCGCCCGGGCGATGGCCCGGCTGAGGCCTTCGATGCGTACTTCCATGTCCCGGGCGCCGGAGAGGTCCACCGCCCGGATGTCGGCGTCCAGGGCGGCCAGTTCCGCGGGCAGGGCGGCGGCGCGGCGGCGACCTTCTTCCAGGCCCTTCATCTCGTGCAGGGCGCCGTAGGACCGGCGCAGGGCTTCGTCCCGTTCGGCCAGACTGCGGAGCCTGTCTTCGAGCTCGCGCCGGTTCAGGCGCAGGCGGTCCAGCTCGGCCCGCAGTTCTTCCATCCGCCGTTCCCGGGCGGCGCGGCCCAGGTACCAGCGGGAATAGACTTCTTCCTTCATGCGGGTCGCCGTAAAGCGGGCGTAGCTCATGCATTCCCTGGTGACCGCTTTGTCGGAATCCTTGAGCGTGTCCAGGGTGGCGCGCATGACGTCGCCCAGCACAAAATCGGCGTAGATGCGGGCGTAGGGGGAATCGCTGGACACGACGGCGGCCAGCGAGTTGGGCCTGACGGAGCCGCCGCGCATGCGTTCCAGGTTGGGCAGGGCCACGCCGGCGACGTTCCGGGGCAGGCGGTCGTAGACGCCCAAAGCGTCCCGGAAGCGGCCGGGCTCCACCAAAACGGCAAAGCGCAGCGTGTTCAGCCAGCCTTCGACGGCGTTGCGCCAGTCCGGATCGTCTACTTCCACCAGGTCGGCGAAGATCCAGCAGGGGATGCCGGCCTTCTCCAGCTCCGCCTTGAGCCGCGCGCCGGCTTCGGGATAGCGGGGTAGGCCTTTTTCCAGGTCCGCCAGCTCGGCGGCGGCTTCGGTGACCGCGCCTTCGATTTCCTTCAGTCCGCTATCCGCCGCCGCCCGGGCAGCGGCGATCCCGGCGCGCTCCGCTTCGATGGCCGCCAGTTCGGCGTCCACGTCCAGGGGCGCCCTCTTGGTGCCCAGCGGCCGGCCGAGCAGGGCGGCGCACTGGCCGCGGAGCAGTTCCCAGCGGTCGGCTTTTTCCTGGGCCCGGGCCAGCTCCCGGGCCAGGGTTTCCCGCTTTTCACGCAAATTCCGCACCAGCTGGTAGGCGTCGTTCCGCGCCAGCGCGGCTTCCGCGTCTCGGCGCGAGGCTTCCAGGTTGGCCTTTTCCTGGGTCAGCCGCTCCCAGGCGGCCAGGGTCCGTTCGATCTCCCGTTCCAGCTCCCGGCTGCGGCTTTCCAGGCCCGCCGCGCGCTGGGCGGCCAGCTCGGACTCGGCGCGCAGCTTGACGTACTCCTGCAGGACCAGCAGGCGGTCGAACTGGACCCAGTCGCCGGCGGCCTTGCCGATAGCCGTCAGGGCGGTGATTTTTTGCGTCGCCGCCTCGGCTTCGCGCTCGGCTTCCTTGTAGCTTTCCAGGTTGGACTTCATGGCCGAGACGTCCACCGGCCGGTCTTCCAGGATGTAGTCGCAGACGAAGCGGTCCACCGAGGTCAGGGGCGAAAAGCTGACCGACCGGACCAGGGCGTCCAGGTAGGGGTTGAACTCGGCGTTGCGCCGGAAGACGCCCAGCCGATGGGTAAGCTCGGCGTTGTATTCCCGCTTGGTGTCGAACACGGTGCCGCCGGCGGCCCGGATAAAGTCCCGGAAGCTCCGGCCCAACAGCGGCCGGTTTTCGGCGTCCCGCACCGCGACGGCGGCGATGTCCGCGTTTTCGGCGATCCAGGGGTATTCCCGGACCTGCACTTCGTCCTTGAAGGCCTCGACGCAGATCCCGGCGCACAGCGCGGCGCCGGCAAGGTCGAACTGCAGCATCACGTGGGCTACCGCGTCGTCCCGCAGGTATTCGCCGGATTCCAGCCCCGTCTTGCCGCGCACGTAGCCTTCCAGGGTACGGCCGGCCTTTTTTTCCGTCGCCGCCGCGTTGAAGCGGATCCGGTTGAGGTTGGCCGCCAGGGCGTACTGGATGGCGTCCACGATGGTGGACTTGCCCGAACCGTTGTCCCCGGCGAACAGCGTCGCCTCGCCCACGGGAATGACGACGTCGTCGAAGAAGTGCCAGCCTACCAGCCGGACCGCCTGAAGCGCGATCATTGGTCGCCGCCTTCGTCGCTCTCCGACCCGGGGGAAGCGGCGGATTCGGCCTTGATGAAGCCCAGGATCTCTTCGATGCCGTCCTGGTCCAGAGCCAGCGCCAGGCTGGGGTACAGGATGACCTGGCCGTCGGGGTCGGTTTCTTCCCGGGGAGCGCGAATCAGCTTGGCGGCGGTAAAGCGGCGCATCAGCTCCGCCAGGCGCGTCTTTTTCAGGTCCCCCTCGGTGAGCGCCTTGAAGCGTTCGGAAAAATCGAACACCGTGATGGTGGGAAAATCGGTCAAGGCGACCACGTTGCGCCGTTCCTCGTATAAAAGCCGCAAGGCCAGGAGCGCGCAGGTTTCTTCCCGGTTCAACCGGGCCCGGGTTTCGCCGCCGCCGCGCCAGGCGACGACGCCCAGGCCTTCGTCCTTGCGCAGCTCCGCGCCCATGCAGGAAAAATAGGGCTCCAGCAGGCCGAAGTTGCGCACCGCGAAGTCGTACTGCCGGTTGTCTACGCCCCGCAGGACGAAGGTGCGGGCCAGCAGCTCCCGGACGGTCAGGCGGAACAGGTCGAAGTCGGCTTCTTCCAGCTTGGACAGGTCGCCCAGGCCTTCCAGCTCGGTGATCATTTTTTCCTCCGGTAGCCGTGGTCGCGGAAAATCCAGCCCGCCGCGGCGGCGTCCCCGTCCCGCCATTCCACGGCGTAGGGAAAGCGCCCGGGACGGGATTCGCCGTAGGCCGTGGCGTAGAGGACGCGCACGAAGGATTCGGCGTCCACCGCCAGGTCGGCGGCCCGGCCAAAATCGCCGGCCGGGATCCGGCCGTCCAGCCAGGCGGCGATGCGGTCGGCGGTCAGCTGCCGGTCGATGCGCAGCCGCAGTTCCGCCTCGGCCCGCTCCAGGGCGGCCAGGTCCGCCGCCGGCCGGGCGTCCAGCAGCGGCGCGGCGGTCTCCCGGAACCAGCGCTTGTAGCGCGACTCCTTGCCCAGCCAGCGTACGCGGTGCAGGCGGTGCGCCAGCCGGAGGGCCAGGCGGCCGTCTGCGGACACCGCCCGGACGATCGCCGTCAGCCGGCCGGCGACGGACCCGTCGGACCGCAGGCGGCTGCGGATCCTTTCCAGGGAAGACCGGGCGTAGAGCATGTTGCGCCGGTCGATCTCGTCCAGGGTGGGGTCCAGGGCGCGCAGCTGGTCCCGGATGTCTTCCAGCAGCGCCGTCAGGCGCTTCTGCGCCTCCGGGGCGCCTTCGCGGCGCAGCAGGGAAAAAGCCGCGGCCGTCTTTGACAGCCACTTTTTGTCGGCCAGAAAGTTGTTGACCGCCTTGTTGATCCGCGGCCGGTAGCGGGATAGGTTGTCCGAGGTCTTGAGCCGGGCGTACGCCCGGTCTACGACTTCTTCCAGATAGCGGTCGTAGTGCAGCCGCAGGATGTCGGGAATGTCCGCCCCGGCGGTCTCTTCCAGCAGGCGCTCGTAATGGGCGCGGATGTTCTGGGATAGCACCTTGAGGGAATCGATCAGCAGGCTCAGGTGATGGTGGGCGTTCAGCACCGCGTGGTGGCCGTGTTCGGCGGCGGCGTCGCCGCAGAGCAGGGAATAGATGGCCACCACGTGGCTTTCGTACTCCAGGGCGCTGCCCCGGTCGGTGGCGTCCAGGGCGTCGAAGAAGGGCTTGGCCGCCGAGGCGATGGTGATCAGGCGCGTATAGTCGGGCAAGGTTTCTTCGCCCATCCAGCCTGCCGCCGTCAGCAGCCGCAGGGTTCGGGTCGCGGCCAGCCGTGCCGGATCGGCTCCGGCTTCCTCCGGACCTCCGGTAGGACGATCGGCTTCCGGGTCGGCCTCGATCGGCTCCTCGCCGTCGGCTGCTCCCGGAATCCGTCCGGTCCCGGCAAAGTACTCCGCGTACTTGCCGACCAGGGCCGACCGTTCCACGCCGCCGGGATAGTCCTGGAACAGACGATAAAACATGAGCAGGCAAGCCGCGTAGTCTTCCCGGTTCGGACTGGCCAGGGGTGAAAAAAAAGAGGCGGGCAGCTTGGAAAAAACGGAACCTCCGGTCGGCATCAGACTAGTATACGCCAAAATCCGGGAGACATGAAAGTAGGCGCCTTTTTCCGCTGGTACGCCCCCTACCGCTTTTGCCCCAGGCACGAAGCGGCGGTGTTGATCTGCAGGAAGTTGGTGGTCTCGCTCTGGCCGGGCGAGCCGCCGATGATGGCCACCAGGTCTTCGGCTTCGACGGCGCCGCCTTCCACCAGGGTCCGCAGCGACCGCGACACCAGCTGGTCCGTCGTGTGCGGCGCGTCCGACTGTTCGGAGAACACCCCGAAGGTCAGGCTGAGGGCCCGGACTGTCGTCATCTGCGGGCTGAACGCGTAGATGGGCACGTGGTTCCGGTAGCTGGAAATCAGCCGGGCGATGCTGCCCGTCTCGGTATCGGCGATGATCGCCTTGAATGGTAGGCGCAGCGCGCTCAGGGCCACGCCGTTGGCCTTGTAGTCCCGCACCCGGTCCGGATTCGGCTCGCTGCGGATCGCCCCGCGTCGGGGCTTCTGGCTTTCCACCTGCGTCGCGATGCGGGCCATCGCGCGCACCGCGTCCGCCTTGGGGATGGTCACCGTCTCGCCGGCCTTCAGATCCAGCGGCTCAGGCTACCACCCGGGTCGAGACCTCCGGCGTCTGGTGGGCCGTGTTCAATCGCACCACGTTCATTCCCGCTGCGTACAGCGCCGTGAGGAAGGCCGGGTCGCACTGGGAGTCGGAAATCGTGGCTGCGATCTTGGTCAGCTTCTGCGTGTTCATGCCCTATAGTATGCGCGGATTCGGGGCGGATTGGAAAACGGGGCTGCCGCTGTGCTGAACCCGCAGGGCAGAAATTTTGCGGAGTGCTTGCCGGTGGATGGTCACCGGAAGCCGGACCAGGTTGCATTCCACGGGACGATCTGGACATCCCTGAAGCCGAAGGACTCTGTGCCGCCGTACTCGCCGGCGAGCTTGGAAAGGTTGACCAGCTGTCCGGTTCGACCGGCGCACAGGTGCAGAAAGCGCCGGGGATCGTCCTTCGCCCGGGTGATTGGTGTATCTTGAGGTGGTATTCTGCTCCGTGTCCGCGTCGATCGTTTCTGTTAAAGAAGTCGTACAAACGATTTTTATCAGTTACCGTGCCAATAGGCGAGTCAGCTTGAAGCGTTTGGGCAGCGTTTTTTTATATTTTATGTTCCTTCCCAAAATATTTAACGCAGTCCAATTCTTTGAAGTGCTTATCCTGAGTCCATAAAATGCAATTGTGTTTTTTTACTGTAGCATAAATAATACTGTCAGCCATTGGCAATTTATATTCTCTTCCAATTTTTGCTGAATATATTGATAAATCAGCATCCAGGTCTATAACAGTACCTTGCTTCATGTGCGCAACCGCAATTAAAGCGCTGTCTTCATCCTTTTCGATTATTATTTTCTTAAAGACTTCGTATAATGTAATTGACGGAACTATTAAGGATTCTAAATCCTCAATAGCACCAGAAACTAAATCACCAACTTTTGACGCGGAAAAATACTCAAGCCAGCAAGAAGAATCTACAATGTTCATAAACGGTCATCTTCTCTGTCAATATCGGTATTTATTCCTTTGAAAATTCCCTTAAGGTTATGAATTGGTTGTATAGGAACAAATTCGATCCGTGTGCCATACGTAATAACTTCCATTACAGTGCCGACTTTAAGGCCAACATCTTCCCTAATTTCCTTAGGTATAACAACTTGAAATTTACTTGAAACGGTTACGGTATTCATCGATAGGCTCCATGTCTTACTATATTATCATCGATAATATTTGTCAAGTTATTTATATGTTGCGCGCCCGCAGGATACTTCGAATATTCGCTTAATAAGTTCAGGGGGCTGGTCCGCCTGCGTCCGGTTGTGTACACATGTTTCTCGCTGTCGTCGCAATCATGGTCGTGGCAACGCGGTCACGCGGAACTCCCATCCTTAATCGCGGGGACCACAAACCCTCCAACATTGCGGCCTTCAGCGTCAACTTTGCCGTGTTTGTCGCGGTCACGGTCTTCACGCCGCTCCGTACAGGGCCATGGTTCTGGTTGGGTCTGTCCATGCTGTTGCCGGCGGCTTTACTCTATCTGCTTTCGATCGCCGCATTTATGACGAATAAAACAGGGCTGACCACTGGCGGCATCTACGCGCGGACCCGAAACCCTATGTACGTGGCGCTGGGTCTGTTGGTAGCAGCCTTTTCGTCGATGGCCGGCCAGGCGAGCGCCGGTGCCGCATTGATGCTCCTGACCAGCTCGGGGATCTTCTTCGCACTTGTCCGGGCCCGTGTGGCTCACGAGGAACGCTACTTGGAAGCCGCATACGGGGAGGTTTGGCGGGCGTACCGGGATGCCACCCCGCGATTCCTGGGCACGCGGAGTTTTCGATGACCTGGTCCGCAGGACGACATTGGGCGGTATCGCTTTCCTTCGTGTGGATCACGGTACTGCTTATGAGCGCCGGTGCGGCTGAGCCACCGGTCTGGGAGCTTACCGAGGAGCGCGATGGCATCCGGGTTTACACCCGACCTATCCCGGATCAGGATTTCCACGAGTTCATGGGTGTCGGCCTTGTCGAGGCTCCAATCGAGGCGCTATACCACCTGCTGCTTGACATCGAGTCCTTTCCGATGTGGTTCCCCCGCTGTCGACAAGCGACGATGATCGAGCCGGTTGACGCCCACACTCGTATTTTCTGGTACGTAATGGATGCTCCCTGGCCGATCTCGGATCGCGACGTCGTGCTGCGGACCTCCAGCTGCGTTGATTGGCGCATGGGTCGGGTCGAGTTCCAACTCGCATCGGTAGACGACGCGCGTCGTCCCCCAGCCGCGCCGCGGGTGCGGATGCGCAGCATGCGGGGCGGCTTTGTGCTGGAGTACCAGGGTCGCACCCAAACTCTGGTCACCTACACGATACGGGTTGATCCCTCAGGCCCCGTGCCGTCCGCGCTCGCCAACGCCGGCAGTGGAAAATCTCCCCTTCCCACACTACTGGGCATGCGTAGAATGGCGACACGGGAAAGATACCGGATCGCAGCTGCCTCCTCTGGTGATACACACACGATCGATGAGCTGGTGTCTGCCGGCATGCTCAGCCCTTAGCAGGCGGCAGATCTGATCCTGGTGCTGTTTCTCAGACAATTTCCCGCAACTCATTGTCGTAGCGGGTGGTTTCCCAGGCGGTTGCCCCAATGTCGTTGTCAAGTTTAAGAAACGGTTTTACGCTCAGGTGAAAGTTGTGGAGAAGTGGCGGCCACCGCCTCGCCGGCTCGACAGCCGGCGGCGGCGGGCGTATACTTTGCCCTATGGAAGCCGAGCCGGATGGCGTCGCCATGATGCGTTCCTTTATTCAGCGCAAGCGTCGGGAAGACGCCGAACGACGCCAGGCGGACCTGGCCCAGGCACGGGAAGACTTCCGGTCGATCGTCGCCATGATCATCCGGGATTTCAATCCCGAAAGGATATACCAGTGGGGTTCCCTGGTGCGGGGAACCACCTTCCAGGATATTTCCGATATCGACGTAGCCATATCGGGCATCGTCGACGCGGAACAATTCTTTCTTTTGTATGGAATGGCGCAAAAGCTTACCCGCTTTCCGCTCCACGTCGTGCAGCTCGAAACCATTCATCCCGCCTATGCCGATGATATCATTAAAAAGGGAGTGCTGATCTATGAACGACCGCTTTGATGAAATTCCCGCCCGCATGGCGCAAACCCTGCAATTGATGGCCGAGATGGGCAAGCGCCTGGATGCCTTTGAATCCGACATCATTCCCCTGTTGGGCAAAACCGCCGACAGCGTGCTGATCCCGGTGCAGATTCTGGAGAACGCCTATACCGCCTGTGAAACCCTCTTTCTCCGCATTTCCCAGGCTTTTGAAAACCATCTGGATAGCCGGCGTTGGCATGCGGACCTTCTGGAAAAGATGACTCTGGAGGTGCCGAGCATCCGCCCCCGGGTAATCAGCGCGCTTACCTACCAGAAGCTCGCCGAGCTGATGCGCTTCCGCCACTTCAAGCGCTATTATTTCGAGCTCGATTTTGACTGGCGGAAAACGGAGTTCCTGATCGCCCTTTTTAAAGAGGCGATGCCCCTGCTGAAGGCCGACCTGGACCGGTTTGCCTGGGCTTTGGGTCTGGCTTCGGCTGCAGGGCCTGACGCCCCTGCAGCCACTTGAGGAGCCTTCCATGAAACTGGACTGGAAGAAGACCGACAAAGCCCACTACCTTCCCGGCACCTTTATTCGACGGAAAGCGCCCCGTACATTCCAGTGATGACTTGCCGGATGGAGGCCGCCGCGGTTTCATCCAGCATGCCGATCTTCCGGCCAAGGCGGGAAGCGTCGATGGTCCGGATTTGATCGACCGCGACCTCCGATGCTTGACCGTCAACCGTCGTACGGATTCGGCTTGGCCAGAGGGGATGCAACCGGGAGGTGAGCGGACACACCACCACCGTGGCGAGGATCCGGTTCATGGCATCATCGGAAACGACGACTGCCGGTCTGGTTTTAGCAATCTCCGAGCCTTTTACCGGATCCAGGTTAACCCAGTAGATGCCATAGCGTTCAATCCACGACGCCATCGCTGCTCACCGCGTCCCACACGGTCCATTCATCCCCTTCCGTCGGCTCAGCGACCATTTCGGCGTAAGCGGCTTCCCAAGCGATTTTTTCAGGCTGTGCCTTTTCCGGTCGAAGCAGAATCCCCCCTTGACGTTCTTCGATGGTAAAACGGTCTCCATCCTTGATCCCGTACAAGGACAGCAATTTTTGCGGCAACCGAATGCCCCGGGAATTTCCGATCCTCACCAATTGAGCGTGCATGTAATTACTGTAATAACATTGAGGAGAAAATGCAAGTATTATTGATGGCAGGTGGGCCTTTGCCGTATTGCCCCCTCGTGGCTTGAATGTCTGCCCGATTGGTCGTATAATTACACATATTACTCAATACTTGTGTAAAGAGGGTAAAATGGCCGACGATACCAGGGAGCGCATCCTGAGCGGGGCGCTGGAGCTGCTGCGGTCCGCCGGACCGCACGCCTTCAGCATGGACGCGCTGGCGGAATGGACCGGCGTGAGCCGGAAGACGATCTACAACCACTTTGACGGCAAGGGCGATCTGTTGGCGGAAGTGGTGGCCACGGGCATGGACCGCATCGTGGGCGGACTGCGGACCATCGCCGCGGACGCGTCCCTGGGCTTTGTTGAAAAGCTGGACCGCATCGTGGAGCGCGGCTTCCGCGAATCCAGGGAGCTCTGGGGCGCCGGGAACCTGGGAGTCGGATCGGAATCGGCCGGCGCGGTCCGTGCCGCCGGAGGTGCCCGCAGCGTCCTGAATTTCCGCAGCACCTATCAGGAAGTGCGCACGCTTTTGGCGGAGCTGATCGAAGGGATGGCGGTGGAGGCCTCGGCCGGCGGCCTGTTGCGGTCGGACGTGGATCCCCGGCGTTTTGCCTACATGCTGGTCTGCCTGATCGGCGGCGTCATCCGCTTTGAAGACCCCGACGCCCTGCCCTGCCCGCGCCTCGAACTGCTGCGCGAGTCCATCCGGATCTGCCTGGTTGGGGCGCTCAGCCCGGTGGGTGCCGAAACGCTGCGCGGCTCGCGCATTCTGGCGCGGGAGGAGACCCCCTCATGAAAGAAACGACTAAAAAGAAGCACCCGCTGCGCTACCTGCCGCTGGTCCTGCTGGTCGGTGCCGTGGTCGTCTACTGGCGGCTGGACGCGGGACGGGAGCGGACCAAGGCGGCGGCGCTGATCCCGACGGTACGGGTAGAAAAACCGGCGCGCCGGGACCTGGTGGAAGAGTTCACCCTCAAGTCGCATATCGAAGCGGAGAACACCGTCACCGTCCTGCCGCTGGTCTCGGGGGTGCTGCAGGCCGTCGAAGCCGAGGCCGGCGACCGGGTGGCCCGGGATCAGGTCCTGGCGCGCATCGACGCGGCGCGCTACGAACTGCAGCTGGTCCAGGCGGAGGCTTCCTACCTGGCCGCCAAGAGTACCTTTGAGCGGATGGCGCAGCTCTACCAGGCCAACGCCGGCAGCCGGCAGAACTACGACCAGGCCCAGGCCCAGTTCGACGCGACGCGGTCGCAGTGGGAACTGGCCAAGCTGCAGCTGGGCTACGCGACGGTGCGCAGCCCGGTGGACGGTGTCCTGCTGGTCCGCCACCTTTCCGTCGGGGATTTCGCCGCCCCGGAACGCCCCATCGCGACCATCGGGGACCTGTCCCGCCTGGTCGTCCGCGCCCGGGTGCCCGAGGGCCGCTACGCCCGCTTTGTGCGCGGCTCCGTCGGCATCCGCCTGGACGTCGGCGGACAGACCTACCCGGCGACGGTCTCCAGCCTGGCTCCTTTCGTTTCCGCGGATACGCGCACCTTCGAAGTGGTTTGCCTGATCGGCGGCGACCTGGCTGCCCTGCGGCCGGGCATGTCCGCCGCCGTGACCTTTGCCCTGGATGCGCGGCCCCGCACGCTTTCGCTGCCCTACACGGCGCTGGGCTATTCCCGGGAGCTCTGGTACGTGACGGGCGATTCTGCCCGGCGGATGATCGCCCCGGAGCTCTTTTCCGACGGCGTACGCTTCGAGGTGCCCGAAGAAACGGCGGATATCGCCTTCATCGTGGAGGGCCAGCATTTCCTGACCGAGGGGCAGGCCGTAAAGGCCATCGGGGCCGGGCAATGATCCTGTCCGACTATTCGGTCAAGCATCCCGTCGTCGTCTCCATCGTGCTGGTCTCGCTGGTCCTCTTCGGCGGCCTGGCCTACGAAAATCTGAACCGGGAGATGATTTCTTCCGTCGGCCTGCCCCAGGCCAACGTCCTGACCGTCTGGCCCGGCGCCGGCGCCGAGGACGTCGAGCGGGCGATCACCCGGCCCCTTGAAAACCAGCTTTCCACCCTCGGCGGCGTATCCAGCATGGAATCGACCAGCCGGGATTCGTCTTCGATCATCCAGCTGGAATTTGCCGACGGCACCGACGTCTACGCCAAGCTGCCGGAAATCCGGGAGCTGCTCAACGCGGCGTCCGGCGACTTGCCGGCCAACCTCGAGGGCGCGCCGGAAATATTCATCGCCCAGGCCAACGGCCTGATCCCGATCTTTTCGGTACGGATCGATTCGGACGCCGACCCGACGGAGCTGGCCCGCTTTATCGACGACGAGGTGTCGCCGACGCTGGCGCGCATTCCCGGGGTGTCCAAAATCAACGTCCAGGGCCAGGCGGTGGAAGAGCTGCGCATCGAACTGGACCTGGCCAACGCCCAGGCGCGGGGCATTTCCGCTCTGGAGGTCTACGACGCCCTGCGCTACGCCAACGCCGACTTTCCGGCGGGGCAGGCGGAATTCCGTTCCCGGGAACTGGCCTTTACCGCCCAGGGTTCCTTTTCCAACCTGGACGACGTGCGCAACCTGACGGTGGGCTTCAAGGACGGCGCCTTCATCTACCTCAAGGACGTCGCCGAGGTCGCCGTAGTCCCGGAAATTCCTTCGCTCTACATCCGCTCCGGCGGCAAGAATGCGGTCGTCCTGGACGTGCTCAAGCGCGACGAGGGCAACACCATCGAAATCGTGGCCCAGGTAGAAGCGGCCCTGGCCGAGCTCGCCGTCCAGCGGGCCGGCATTTTCGACTACCGGGTCATCGCCGACCAGAGCGCGATGACCAGCCAATCCCTGTCCACGGTCATCGTTTCCGCCCTGACCGGCACCGCGCTGGCCACGCTGGTCATCCTCTTCTTCCTGCACGACCTGCGGGCGACGGCGATCATCGCCCTGTCCATACCGCTGTCGGTCCTGTTTACCTTCATGGCCATGTACCTGAGCGGCAAGTCGCTCAACCTGCTTTCCCTGGCGGGCATCACCGTGGCCATCGGCATGATCGTGGACAGCTCCATCGTCACCCTGGAGAATACCTGGACGCGTTACGACGCCACCGGCGACCGCCGGCGGGCCGCCCGGGAAGGCGCGGGGGAGGTGGGCGGCGCCGTCCTGGCTTCCACGCTCACTTCGATCAGCGTCTTCATCCCCCTGGTCTTTCTGGCGGGCATCATCGGCATCATCATGAAGGACCTGTCGCTGACTATCGTCTACGCCCTGGCCGCGTCGGCCCTGGTTTCGGTGATCGTGGTGCCCTTCCTTTCTTCCCTCATGCTGCGCCCCGAGCACGCTCCGCGCAAGAACCGCCTCATCGTCGGGGTGGACAAAAAAATCGACGCCGGCTTCGAGGCCCTGCGGAACGGCTATCGCCGTGCCCTGGCCGGGGCGCTGGACGACAAGCGCTTCGTGCTCCTGGTCGCGGCGGGGATACTGGTCTCCAGCATGCTGCTTTTTTCCACCCTGCCGGTCAGCTTTATCCCGCCCACGGACACCGGGGAGTTCGAGATCCACATCGAAACGCCCAAGGGCTATTCGCTGGAGCGCACCCGCGACCTGGTCGACGCGGTCGACCGGCTGGTGGCGGAACTGGTGCCCGAGATGGACGCCGCCGCCTATTATGTCGGCGCCTCCAACTCGCTGGCGTTGATCGGCGCGTCCAACACGGCCTTCGGCCGCATCCGGCTGGTGCCCGCCGCCGACCGGTCGCGCAGCGTTCACCAGCTTATTCCCCTGGTCCAGAAGGAACTTTCGACGCGCATCCCGGACAGCAACATCACGGTGCTCAACGGCGGCTTCGACGCGCTGCTGGCGCTGGCGACGGGCGGGCAGGGCTTTCAGCTGGAAGTCTACGGCACCCGGCTGGAAGAGGTCGTCGGCGCGGCGGAGGCGGCGCGGGCGCTGCTGGCCCAGGACCCGGACGTGCTCAAGGCCGAATCCAGCGCCAGTTTCGACGCCGAACAGCTGTTCGCCGACCTTTCCCAGGAATACATGGGCCAGCTCGGCGTGACGCCCTACGAGGCGGGCCTTACCGCGCGGATCCTGATGAGCGGCATCGAGGCGGGTTCGTACACGGGGAACCAGGACCGCCTGCCGATTCGCCTGGTGTCCGACCTGTCCCGGAGCACCGTCGACCAGGACACGCTGAACCGGATTTCGCTGCGCAGCAAAAACGGCCGGACGATCAGCTTTGCCGCTTTTTCCGAACTGGCCGCCCGGCCGACGGTTTCTTCCATCAACAAAAAAAACCGTTCGATTTCGGCGACCGTCCGCGGCTACCTCTATACCGAAGACCAGTCGGGGGTGTCGGCGCGCATGAAGGCGGCCATGGCCGCGATGGACCTGCCGCCGGGCGTCAAGTGGGAAGTCTCCGGGACCAGCAAGCTGATCACCGACTCGCTGTCCAGCCTGACCATCATGCTGGCCATCGCCATCTTTCTGGTCTACGCGGTCATGGTCATCCAGTTTGAACGGTACCTTCAGCCGCTGGTCATCATGGCGGCGGTGCCCTTCTGTTTTATCGGCGTCGTCGTCGGCCTGCTGACCTTTGGTTCGGCCCTGTCCATCATCGCCATGCTGGGCTTGATCACCCTGGGCGGCACGGTGGTCAACAACGCCATCGTGATGGTCGACTGGGTCAACACGCTCCGCCGCCGGGACGGCCTGCCGCTGCGGGAAGCCCTGGTTTCAGGCGCGGCCAGCCGGCTCAAGCCGATCCTGATGACCTCCCTGACCACGCTGTTCGGCGTCCTGCCCATGGCCATCGCCGTGGGCGACGGGTCGGAAGTCTACGCGCCGCTGGGCCAGGCCATCTTCGGCGGCCTTTTGACCTCCACGCTGATCACCCTGTTCATCGTGCCCGTGCTCTACGAACTGGCAGAAAAAGGAAGGAAGATATGAAGCGCCTGTCCCGCGCCGCGCTGCTGTTTCTGGCGGCTCTGGGAGCGTCCAGCCGGCCGGCCGGCGCCCAGGATGCCCAGACCGACACGGCGGAATCCCTGCGTTCCCGGGTGTCCGCGCAGGCTGCCGGCCTGTCCGCCCTGATCGATTTCAGCGTGCCCTTTTCCCTGCCCGGCGGGTCGGGCGGCGGCGATGATCCGCTGGCCGACCTGGTCGCGGGCAACGCGGCGGTCGCCCTGCGCACCGCCGAACAGTCCGCCGCCAAGGCCGACGCCGCCGGAGCCCGCGCCCGGCGTCTGCCCAGCGTGGACGCTTCGTTCAACGCCGCCTGGATCGGCAACCCCGCCGACCCGCTCTCCCTGCCCGCCGGCAGCCTGTCGCCGAACCCCCTGATGGTCCTGCCTCCGGAGGACGTGGTCCTCTACGAAGGTTCGGGCGCCACGCTCTACGAAGCCAAGGTCGCCGTCGCCCAGCCCCTGTTCGCCTGGCGCAAGATCGAAAACGGCATCGCCGCGGCCGACGCCGCGCATCGGTTGGCCCTGGCCCGCACGGCGGGGGAGCGGCACCTGGCGCGTGTACAGGCCGGGGCGGACGCGGAAACGCTGGCGGTGCTGCGCCTGCTGGACGATACGCTGGCCCTGCAGGCCGAGGCCGGCCGCCATCTGGTGCGCATCTCCGAAGAATCGCGGCGCGGCGGCTTCATCACCGACGCGGAGCTGCTGGACGCCAGGCTGAAGCTCAAGGAAACCGACCTGGCCCGGGCCGAGACCGCCGAACGGCGGGGGAGCCTGCTGCGGGAATTGCGGCGCCTGTCCGCGCTGGATGACCTGCGGGAAGAAGACCTGGACGGTACGGCCCCCGCCGCCGGACGGCCGCCCCTGGCCGCCGTCGACCGGGCGGACGCGGTCCCCGGTGACGCGGACCGGGCGGCTGCCGATCTGGCTGACGCGGCGGTCAAAGGCAACTGGGACCTGGCGGCGCTGGCCGAGCTCAAGCGGGTCAAGGCCGCGCAGCAAAGGGTCGCCGCCGCCGCGCGTCCCCGGAGGCCCGATCTGGGATTCATGGCCGACCTGTCCTGGACCGGTTCCTTCGAGGACTTGGGGGAAGAAGCCTGGCAAGACAAAGGCGAATGGCAGCTTACCGTAGGGGTCGGTCTAAGCGGCAGGATCTTCGACGGCGGCGCATCCGCGGCCGCCTACGCCCGGGCTACCGCCGACGGCGAAGGCGCGGCCATCCAGGCCGCGGACGCCGAACGGCGCCTGCGTTCCACGGTGGAGCAGAGCCTGCTCCGTCTGGAACTGCTGCGGACGCGGCTGGAGCATACCGCCCTGACCCTGCAGGTCCGCGACCGCGTCGAAGCCGACGCGCGCAGCGCCCTGGCCGCCGGCGCCGGCGGGGAACGGGAACTGCTCGCGGCCATCATCGACCGGGCCGCCGCCGTCGCCGAAGGCTACAGCCGCCTGGCCGAATACCGCGGCGAAATCTGGAAGCTGGCCGGCGCCCTGGGCGGCGCGCTGGATTAGGGTGTTGGCGGCGAATCGGCAAGAACGCGGGCCGCTGCGGATTAATCCAGCATACCGATCTTCCGGCCGATACGGGAAGCGTCGATGGTCCGGTTCATTCCCCGACGCCATCGCTGCTTGCCGCGTCCCACACGGTCCATTCAGCCCCTTCCGTCGGCTCGGCGACCTTGCCGTTCTTCGATGGCAAAACGGTCTCCATCCTTGATCCCCTACAAGGACAACAATGTCCGCGGCAACGGAACGCCCCGGGAATTTCCGATCCTCACCAATTGAGG
>DYPP01000039.1:0-8122 GCA_020719845.1 Treponema denticola
TGACGGACATCGAAATGCCGCGGCTCACCGGACTGGAGCTGGCCGCCCGCATCCGCGCCGACGCCCGTACGGCGGCTTTGCCGATCATCGCGGTCAGTTCCCTGGCCGGCGAGGAGGACGAAGCCCGGGGACGGGCTGCGGGCATAACCGAATACCAGGTAAAACTGGACCGCGACCGATTGGTGGCCGGGATCAAGGCCCTGCTTTCGGGGCGTGAACCGCAAAGGAGACCGGCGCATGGCGGATGATGAATCGGTGGAAGACGTACTGCTGGTGGTGGGGTTTACGCTGGATGCGGCTTATTTTGCCGTGCAGGCCCGGCTGGTGCAGGAAGTGGTCAAGGTCGGCGAAATCACGCCGGTGTTCGCTGCGCCGCCCGGCGTCCTGGGCATCCGGAATCTGCGGGGGCGCATCGTCACGGTGATCGACATGGCTGCCCACCTCGGTCTGGGCGCGGTGACGACGGATCCCGGAAACCGCCTGTTGATCATGGAGCACCAGGGGGAATTCTTCGGCTTTCTGGTGGACGCCCTGACGGATACCTTTACCCTGGAGGCCGGAAGCATCGACGTGGCGCTGGCCAACCTGGAACCGGAACTGCGCAATCGTCTGCGGGGCGTCTGGCGGGACGCGGAACGCTTGACGGCCATCCTGGACTCGCAGAGACTCTTTGATTGGGACTTGGGCCTCTAGTGCGCGTCCTGGTCGCCGATGATTCGCTCGTCTTCCGGACGGTTCTTTCGGAAGTGCTGGCCTCGCTGCCGGAGGTGGAAGTGGTCGGGCAAGCGGCCAACGGCAAGCTGGCGGTGCAGAGAACGCTGGAGCTGAAGCCGGACCTGCTCAGCCTGGATATGGAAATGCCCGAAATGGACGGTCTGGCGGTCTTGGACGCGCTCAAAGCGCAGAAATCCCCGGTCGCCGTCATCGTGGTCAGCGCGCTGACCCTGCAGGGCGGCCGCCTGACCATCCAGGCCCTGCAGAAGGGGGCCTTCGATTTCATCACCAAGCCGGACGCCGCCCACGCCGGCAAAAGCCGGGAGCTGCTCCGGGCCGAGCTGGCGCCCCGGATCAAGGCTTTGGCGTTGCGGCTGGGGGTACGCACCATTCTGCGCGGCGAAAGCCCCGTGGTGCCGATTCCGGGCGTGACGGCGCAGCCGCCGGGAATCCAGCCGGGTGGACCGCAGTCGGCGGCGGACCTGAGCGCCATCGGCGCGCGCATGGCCCGGCTGACCGGCCAGGTCAAACCGGAAATGGTGCTCATCGGCGTATCCACCGGTGGTCCGGACGCGCTGGCCAAACTGATCCCCGCCCTTCCGGCCCGGCTGGGCGTGCCCGTGCTGATCGTGCAGCACATGCCGCCGCTTTTTACCCAGTCCCTGGCGGAGAACCTGTCCGGCAAATCGGCGCTGAAGGTGCGGGAAGCCGCGGACGGAGACCAGGCCGAAGCGGATACGGTGTACATCGCGCCCGGCGGCCGCCAGATGCGCCTGACCGCGGAACCGGAAGGGCGTAAAATCATCCGCGTCAACGACGATCCGCCGGAAAACAACTGCCGGCCTTCGGCGGATTACCTGTTCCGTTCGGTGGCCATCAATTTTCCCGGCCGGGCGCTGGCTTTGATCATGACCGGCATGGGCAGCGACGGGACTCTGGGCCTGCGGCTGCTCAAGCGCAACGGCTGTCCCGTGCTGGCCCAGGACGAAGCCAGCTCGGTGGTCTGGGGCATGCCCAAGGCTGCGGTGGAAGCCGGGGTGGTGGATGAAATCCTGCCGCTGGAATCCCTGGCCGCCCGTACCGCCGGTTTGATCCGGGGCGCCGGCCGATGAGCGCCCCCACCGTTACCGCCCTGGATTTTGCCGGCTGGAAGCGGTACATCCACGAAACCTGCGGCATTTTTCTGGACGACACCAAGGGCTACCTGATCGAAACGCGTCTGACGCCCCTGCTGGGGGCGACGGATTCCGGCTCCTGGGCGGAACTGCTGGCCAAGGTCAAGGCCGCCGGCGCGGGCAAGCTGCAGCGGCAGGTCATCGACGCCATCACGACCAATGAAACGTCCTTCTTCCGGGACACTGCGCCCTTCGAGCTGCTGCGTTTCAAGCTGTTCCCCGAGCTGATCGACCGGCGGACCAAGACCGGAGCCCGTCCGATTCCGATCCGCATCCTCAGCGCGGCCTGCTCCAACGGCCAGGAAGCCTACAGCGCGCTTTTTGTGCTCAAGGACCTGCTGGGCAACTTCAACGGTTACGATATCCGCGTCCTGGGGCTGGATATCGCCGACGCCATGGTGGCCAAAGCCAGCTACGCCCACTTCAACCAGCTGGAAGTGGAGCGGGGGTTGGCACCTGAGCTGCTGGCCCGCTATTTTGACCGGGCGGGGGATAGCTGGAAGGTGCGGGACGAGATCCGCGCCGGCGCCACCTTCCGGCGGGCCAACCTGCTGGACCCGATCCTGGCTTCCGGATCCTTCGACCTGGTGTTCTGCCGGAACGTGGCCATCTATTTCAACGAGGCGGACCGGATCCGGCTGTTCAGGAACCTGGGGCAGGTGCTGGCGCCGGAGGGGGCGCTGATCATCGGCGCCACCGAGTCTTTGACCGGCCTCTGTCCCGAGTTCGAGCCGAAGCGGTACCAACGGACGGTCTACTACCAGAAGAAAAGCCACGGCACCCCGGCTTCGCTGTAACCTATCCCTTTCCCCGCTGTTTGTTATCGTGATGAAGGTGAGAGGCTTCCTTCTTTCTCGGGCCGCGGCTGGTATCCTCCTCCCAGCCGCGGCCTTCCTTTTTTTCCGCCCTGATCAAGCAATCCGGTCCGTCGCCGATTAAATCCTCCCGCCCCGCTTCCCGCAGGGCTTCCCGCACCAAGCGCCGGTTTTCCGGCCGGTCGAACTGCAGCAGCGCCCGTTGCAGGCGTTTTTCGTGGTCCCCCCGGGGGACGTGGATGGGCTGCATGGTCCGGGGGTCCAGGCCGGTGCGGTACATGGCGGTGGCCAGCGTACCCGGGGTGGGGTAAAAGTCCTGCGCCTGGTCGGGGACAAAACCGGTGCGTTTCAGGTGCAGCGCCAGTTCGATAGCGTCGGACAGGTCCGATCCGGGGTGGCTGGATATAAAATAAGGCACCAGGTACTGCTTCAGGCCCAATTTTTGGTTGGTTTGGGCAAAGCGGTGCCGGAACTCCTGGTACACGGCGTTGCCGCTCTTGCCCATGGCCGCCAGAACCCGCTCGGAAACGTGCTCCGGCGCCACCTTGAGCTGGCCGGAGACGTGGTGGGCGCATAATTCGGTGAGGAATTCGTCACCGCCGACGGTATCCAGCAGCAGGTAATCGAAACGGATGCCCGAGCGGACAAAGACCTTTTTGACCGCCGGCAGGTTGCGGAGCGACCGCAGGCAGTCCAGGTATTCCCGGTGGTCCGCCCGCAGGGCGGGGCAGGGTTGGGGGGATAGGCATTCCCGTTCCGGACAGGCGCCGCCTTTTTTCTGTTTGGCGCAGGCGGGGCCGAAGAAGTTGGCCGTCGGGCCGCCGACGTCGTGGATGTAGCCCTTGAAGCCCGGCATTTCCGTCAAAGTCCGGCCCTCCCGCAGCAGGCTGGGTCGGCTGCGGCCCCGGACGACCCGGCCCTGATGGAAGGTGATGGCGCAGAAGGAACAGTCCCCGTAGCAACCCCGGCTGGACACCAGGGAGTACTGGACTTCGCTCAGGGCCGCGATGCCTCCGGCCTCGTCGTAGCGGGGGTGGGCTTGCCGGGTATAGGGCAGTTCGTAGATGGCGTCCAGGTCCGGACTTTCCGGGACCGGCGCCGGCGGATTCTGGATTACCCAGCGATCATCGGTCTTTTCGGCCAGGGGTCGGGCCGACGCCGCGTCGGCGTTCTTTTTCTGCAGCCTGAAGTGTTCGGCGTAGGCCCGCCGGCCGGCTTCGTCGTCGCCCTTGACCTGGTCGTAGTCCGGCAGGTGCAGGTACGAACCTTCGTCCAGGCCCGGGCCGCCGTGGGACCGGACGCAGGTGCCCCGGACGTCCCGGATGGAACGGATCGGTTCGCCTGAGTCCAGGCGGCGGGCGATTTCCCGGATGGGCGCTTCGCCCATGCCGTAGACCAGCAGGTCCGCCTTGGAGTCCAGCAGGATGGAGCGGCGCACCGTGTCGGACCAGTAATCGTAGTGCGCCAGCCGGCGCAGGCTGGCTTCGATGCCGCCGATGACCACCGGCGCGTCCTTGTAGGCCGTGCGCACGCCTTCGACGTACTTCAGCACCGCCCGGTCCGGCCGCAGTCCGGTTTTGCCCCCCGGGGAGTAGGCATCGTCGGAGCGGGGCTTGCGGGCCGCCGTATAATGGGCCACCATGGAATCCATGTTGCCGCCGCCCACCAGAAAGGCCAGCCGCGGCCGGCCGAGGCGGGTGTAGGACGCGCTGTCCGTCCACTCCGGCTGGGGGATGATGCCCACCCGGTAGCCTGCGGCTTCCAGCACCCGGGAAATCACCGCCGCCGCAAAGGACGGGTGGTCCACGTAGGCGTCGCCGGAAACGAAAATGAAATCGCAGGCGTCCCAACCCCGGTCGGCCATATCCTGTCGGGATAGGGGCAGAAATCGGGGCAGGGAAGCTCTATCCATGGCCGTGGAAAAAACTAGACGCCGACGACGGCGCTGACTTCGGGGATTTCCTTGCGCAGGTATTTTTCAATGCCCAGCTTGAGGGTCATCGTGGACATGGGGCAGGAACCGCAGGCGCCGGTCAGCCGGACCGATACGATGCCGTCATCGGAAACGCCGACGAATTCCACGTCGCCGCCGTCGGCTAGCAGCGAAGGGCGTACATCCTCCAGAGCGGTGCGTACTCGTTCTTCAAGCATAAATATCTCCTCTAAACATTAGTATAACGATAATCTTTGCGTTGATCAATAATGCGGCGGCCGCCGGTCCGGAATATCTTCCATTTCCCGGGAAAGCGCGATGATCCGCTCCTTGATCGCCGCCTGCTCCGCCGCCAGGCGGTCGGTCAGGGCGCCGCGTTCCACCACCTGGTCCTGCAGCCGATCCAGAAAATCTTCCACGTACGCCAGTTTGGTCTCGATCCGGTCCATCCGGGCACGAACATCCATTTCATCCATCCGGTTTACTATACATATTTGCTCCAACCATTGAAAGGGCGGGACACGGCGATTATACTTCTTCAGCGTACCATCCAGGAGGCCATGTGTGAATGAAACGTTCGATTTTTCGATAGAGGATTTGGGCAAGCGGTCCATCGAGTCGCCGATCAGCCTTTCCAAAGTGCACGGCGATTTTATCGCCAACTACGTTTCGGATTCCGAGTTCGTGCGCTACGGCGCGGATGTTCAGCTGGGCGACCAACCTGCGGTTACCCGCGATCAGGTCTTTGAAAAGGCCGGGCCCCGGGAGCACATCTATTTTTCGCCCCAGCACGTGCACGCCGGCATCGTCACCTGCGGCGGTCTCTGCCCGGGGCTCAACGACGTCATCCGGGCCATCGTGCGCAGCCTGTCCTACCGCTATGGGGTGCACCGCATTTCGGGCATCAAGTACGGGTACAAGGGCTTTCTGCCGGAATACGGCTTCGACATCAAGCCCCTGGACATGGATGTGGTGGACGACATCCACAAGATCGGCGGCACCATCCTGGGCACGGCCCGGGGCGGCGGCAAGCAGGTCAGCGAGATCGTGGACGCCATGGAACGCCTGAACCTCAATATGCTCTTCACCATCGGCGGCGACGGCACCCAGCGGGGTTCCCTGGACATAGCCAACGAAATTACCCGCCGGGGACTCAAGATCGCCCTGGTGGGGATACCGAAGACGGTGGACAACGATTTTTCGTTCATCGACAAGTCCTTCGGCTTCGATACGGCGGTGACCAAGGCGGTGGAGGCGGTCACGGCGGCCCACATGGAAGCCCATTCCCAGATCAACGGCATCGGCCTGGTCAAGCTGATGGGCCGGGAGTCGGGCTTTATCGCGGCCCATACCGCCCTTGCCAGCCACGAGGTCAATTTTGTCCTGATTCCGGAGGTTCCCTTCGACCTGGAAGGTCCCAAGGGTCTGCTGGCGCACCTGGAAAAGCGCTTGGTCAAGCGGCACCACGCGGTCATCGTCGTGGCGGAAGGCGCCATGCAGGACGTGCTGGCCAAGGACGCCAAGACCGACGCGTCGGGCAACCTGAAGCTGGTCGACGTGGGCACCTACCTGCGGGACAAGATCCAGGCCTATTTCGACGCCAAGAAGATGGAGATCAACCTCAAGTACATCGATCCCAGCTATACGATCCGGTCGTCGCCGGCGGTGCCGGTGGATTCGATCTACTGCGAACGGTTGGGGAACGCGGCGGTGAACGCCGCCATGGCGGGCAAGACCAAGGTACTGATCGGTCTGGTGAACAACGAATTCGTGCATCTGCCGACGCAGGTGGCGGTGTCTCGGCGGCGGCACGTAGATCCCGAGGGGAGCCTGTGGCGGGACACCCTGGAAGCTACGCACCAGCCCATCCTGATGGTGAACAGCGATACGCTGAGCAACGCCCTGGGCATGAAGAAAGAGAAGGAATAAGAGGCTGCTGTGACCTACGTAAAAACCGGCAGTCCCGACGCGGACCTTTCGGATCGGGAGATTGACGAACTGCTGTCCCGGGCTTTGGCCCAGGCTCTGGACGACCGGGAGGTAGAAGGAAAAGTCGCGCTCCTGCCCCCGGACGGGACGCGGTTCCATTCCCGGGCCGGCTTCATGACCGATGTCGTCGTTCGGGAGCTGCTGGACGTGGACGGCCGGGACCGGCTGGGCCTGGTCATGCCCGCCCTGGGCACCCACATGGCCATGACCGCCGCGGAGCTGGGGCGCATGTTCCCCGGGACGCCCCTGGACCGCTTCCGGGTCCACGACTGGCGGCATGAGGTGGTCGAGCTGGGCCGCATCGAAGCGTCGTGGGTGGAACGCAGTACCCAGGGGGCGGTGGCCTACGACTATCCGGTGCAGGTCAACCGGGCGCTGCGGGACGACGGCTACGGGCTGATCGTCTCCCTGGGACAGGTGGTGCCCCACGAGGTGGTGGGTATGGCCAACCACCTAAAGAACGTCTTTGTCGGCACCGGCGGCAAGGAAGCCATCGACAAAAGCCATTTTGCCGGCGCCGCCTTCGGCATGGAACGGATGATGGGCCGCGTGGACACGCCGGTGCGCGCCCTGCTGGACGAAGGCTACCGCCGTTTTGGCGACGCCCTCCCACCCATCCTGTACGCCCTGACCGTCATCGGTACCCGGGGCGAGCGTGAGGCAGCCCTGGCGGGCAAACCCCGGGGGTCGCTGGCGGTGCGCGGCCTCTTTGTCGGCTTCGGCCGGGAGTGCTTTGAGCTGGCCGCGGCTCTGTCCCGGGAGGTCAACGTGGACCTGCTGGACGAACCCATCCATAAAGCGGTGGTCTATCTGGAGCCGGAGGAATTCCGCACGACCTGGCTGGGCAACAAGGCGGTCTACCGGACGCGCATGGCCATGGCCGACGGCGGCGAGCTGCTGATTCTGGCCCCCGGGCTGGAACGCTTCGGCGAAGACCGGGACATCGACGCGCTGATCCGCAAGTACGGCTACCGGCCTGGAGCGGTCATCCGCAAACTGGCCGGGGAGAACGCGGACCTGACGGACAATCTCAGCGCCGCCGCCCACCTGATCCACGGCTCCAGCGAGGGTCGCTTTACCATCCGCTACTGTCCGGGGCCGGGCGTCACCCGCAAGGAGCTGGAATCCGTCGGCTTTGCGTGGGGCGACCTGGGCCAGGCCCGCGAAAGCTATGATCCGGCCAAGTTGGCCTTGGGGTGGAACCGCGGCGCCGACGGCGAACGCTTTTTCTTCGTCCCCAACCCGGCGCTCGGCCTGTGGGCCGAACGCCGCCGCTTTGAGGCCGGTTGGAACGAGAGGGTGGTGAACGGGGAAAGGCTCAGCGACCGGTCCCCGGCGTAGCTGGTGAATTCCTTGTTTTAACCGCCGCCTGCGTACGATTCGTCTTCCCGGGTGTTGTGGAAGCCTTCCGCCGGCAGAGTCCGCCAGTACGGCGCCGACTTCTTCGGCGTTCCTGATGTTGGGCAGGGGCGTGGTGAAGGCGAAAGGAGAGGGCA
>DYPP01000039.1:8222-10383 GCA_020719845.1 Treponema denticola
GCGGCGCAGCAGGGTTCGCAGGGCAAGCTTGACGGTCAGCTTGGCTTCAGACCTCCGTTCCGTCGTCCCGGGCCACGATCTGTCCATCCAGGATGCGGATGACCCGTTTGGCTTCGTTCATGATGTGCGCGTCGTGGGTGGAAAAAATGAAGGTGGTCTTGTCGGTTTCGTTGATGGTCTTCATCAGCTCGATGATGCGCTTGCCCGTCCCGGAGTCCAGGTTGGCCGTGGGTTCGTCGGCCAGGACGATGAGCGGCTTGGTGACCAGGGCCCGGGCGATGGCCACGCGCTGCCGTTGGCCGCCGGACAGCTCGGTGCTCTTGTTCTTGATGCGGTCCGAGAGGCCGACTTCCTCGATCGCCTTCATGACCCGCTCGTGGCGCTCTTTCTTGCCGATGGATTTTTGCAGCAAGAGGGGGAATTCGATGTTTTCATACACGTTCAGCACCGGGATCAGATTGAAGGACTGAAAAATGAAACTGATCTTGACCCGGCGATAACGGGTCAGTTCCTTGTCGTTCATTTTGCCCGTTTCGACGCCGTCGATGCGCACCGTGCCTTCGCTGGGCACGTCGATGCAGCCGAACATGTTCAGCATCGTCGTCTTGCCCGAACCCGAAGGGCCGGCTATGGCCAGAAATTCGCCCTGTCCGATGGCCAAAGAAACACCCCGCAGGGCGTCCACCCGGGTCTGGCCGAGCAGGTAATTCTTCTTGACGTTCTCCAGTTCCACTACGTTCAAAACAGTCCTCCCGCGGTATAATCGAGTCCCTTCAGAACGACGTCGATGAGTTCGTTGGCCATATCCGCCCGACTGCGGCGTACGGCAAAATCAGGTACGGAATGCAGACTTTCCACAAAGCCGATGAACGCCCCGGCGATCAGGCCCGTGTCGGTGGCCGGTCCCAACTCCCCCGACGCAACCGCCGTCTCCAGCGACTGCTGCAGCCGCAGGAGCATCTGTTCGTAGAGCAGGTTCAGGAGCCGGCGCGCCACTTCCGGCCGCAGGGCGGGCATATCCGACTCGGCCATGCGGATCAGGTCCAGCGGAGCCTGGCTTAAAAGCCAGGCCGCGGCACCTTGAAGCCGGCCGCGGATGCCCGGCCCGCCGGAATCCATGGAAGCGGACAATCCCGCGCCATGGCGCAGGATGTTCCGCTCCGTAACCGCGGCAAAGAGATCTTCCTTGCCGCCGGGAAAATGGTAGTACAACGAGGCGTGGGAAAGGCCCAGCGCTGAAGAAACGTCCCGCAGGGTGGTGGCGGTAAAACCCTTGCGGGAAAAAAGCCGTTCCGCCGTATCCAGCAGTCGTTCCTTGGCCAGCTTAGGCTCCGGAGCGCCGCTCAATACGCTGCACCTACCAACATGTTGGTAATATATTGAACCTCCACCGAAAAGTAAACAGCAATCACTATCAACTGACAGAAAACAAAGGGGAATATTTTTCTCAAGGGGTACTTTTTACCGACGGCTTTGGTCGGTCGGGACTCAAGAATCCCAGCAAGCTGCGGAATATCCTCTTTTATGGTTCATTATAAATATATATAATATAACTTCTTATAAGAATATGTAAAAAATACCGACTGATATTACATTCTTGGCACGGTAATGGCATTATACATGATGTCGGTCGTTGACCGAATGCGGAATCAAGGGATGGGCTCTCCGGAGCCGCCCGAGACCGCCCGGCGCCGGATGGCGACGGGGCGCAATTGGCGCCACATTTCTTGCTCAAGGAGCTTTATATGAAGCGCATCCTCATTATCGTCGCCGCCGGCCTGCTGGCCGCCGGCAGTCTTTCCGCCCAGGCCTGGGGCGGCCGGGGCAACCCAGTCCCCGGAACCTATCCCCAGGCTGAGCTGCAAGCCGCTGAAACCGTCAAGGTCGACGGCAAGCTGGCGCTGATCAACGGCATGATCGCCGTCAAGTCCGGCACCAGCACCTACTACATCGGCGGCCTGCAGGGTCTGATCGGCTTTGTGGACGGCCTCAAGGAAGGAGCCCAGGTCAAACTGGAAGGCTACGCCTTCGCCATTCCCGCGGCGCCGGAATACCAGCACCTGCGGGTGACCAAGCTGACCTTCAACGGCAAGGACTATGACCTTTCCGACAGCTTCGGCCGCGGCATGATGGGTGGTCCCGGCGCCGGTCGGGGCGGTTA
>DYPP01000039.1:10483-26061 GCA_020719845.1 Treponema denticola
CCGACAGCTTCGGCCGCGGCATGATGGGTGGTCCCGGCGCCGGTCGGGGCGGTTATAACGGCAACGGCCAGGGAGGCGCTATGGGTGGCCGGGGCGGCCGGGGCGGCAACAACGGCGGCGGCCGCTGGTAAGTTGCTGATCCGCTAAGGATTTAGGGCCCCGGAAGCTGACGCTGCCGGGGCTTTTTTGATTCAAAAGGGGCGACGTGCTACCTGCCCCATTCCATGATGAAACATTTTTCCGGACAGAGGCTGACGCAGAGGCCGCAGCCGGTGCAGCGATCCCGATCTACCGAATAGATACCCTCGATTTTGCGTACCGCGTCGTACATGCATCCGGTTATGCAGGCATCGCAGTTTTGAGTCGTGCAGTGGGAGGTAACCATAGCCGTGTATGGTTCCATACCCAGCTCCTCGAATGAAAAGAGGGATTTCAGCGCCTTGCCGCGGATGTCGGACAGGCGCTCATAGCCCTGCTTGGCCATCCAGCGCTTCATGCCCTCCAGAATGGAAGGTACAACCCCATAGCCGTGCAGGACGATGGCGGTAAGAATTTGTACGGTGGACGCACCGAGCATAATGTACTCCAGGGCGTCGTGGTAGTTTTCTACCCCGCCGATGCCGCTGACTTGTATGTCCACCGTTTGAGCGATACCGGCGACGGCGGCCAGTCCGATGGGACGGATGGCGGCGCCGGAATAACCGCCGTAGGTGGGCAACAGGGCTTTGCCCGCTTCCAGATCCACACCGATGATCGACCGGACCGTATCGATCGCGCTGATACCGGATGCTCCCGCCCGTTCAACCGCCAACGCCAGTTTGGAAATATTGGTCACGTTGGGGGACATCTTGACGATTACCGGCAGATCGACGGCGTCCACCGTGGCGGCGGCCAGTCCGTACATCCGGTCCGGATCGGAAGAAAGGACCTCCACCCCTTCGCCGTGGGGCGCCGCCACCCCCAGTTCGATGGCGTCGGCGCCGTATTTCTCAACCACCCGGGCGATATAGGCCATTTCGGACGGCGTGTGGGCCAGGATGTTGGCGATGACGATGCCCCCCGCTTCTTTGACCAAACTGATTTCGCGCTCCCATTCTTCCAGGGTAAAGTCGCTGTACAGGCCGATGTTCTGCATGCCGTAGGCGCCTTTGACCAGCCGGGGCCGCACATTGCGGCGTACGTCGTTGACGATGGTTTCGGTAACCACCGCGGCAAATCCCGCGTCCAGGGCTTTTATCATCATGGCGCCGTTGCGGGTCAGCGGGCCGGCGGCGGCGATGAGCGGATTCTTCAGGCGCAGACCGACAAAATCGACGGAAATATCCATGGTCAGGCTCCTTCAATTGAAAATTTCCTGCAGACGTCCGCTATGTCCGCAGGATTTCCGGACTTTCAGTTCCGGGCGGATGTAGATGCCCTCCCGTTTGAAGGACTCCGCGGCGGTGTCCATCATGTCGAAGAGGAGCCGGGCGGCGATGGACCCCATGCGATGCGCGGGGTAGGAGATGGTAGTGAGTTTTGGATCCACCAGGGAAGCCATCTGTATGTTGTCGAAGCCGATCAGGGCGACGTCTTCGGGAATCCGGAACCCTGCGGTCTTGATGGCGTCCATGGCGCCGATGGCCATCAGGTCGTTGGCCGCGAAGATTGCCCGGGGCGGCGGGAAGGCGCGCAGCAGTTTTTTCGCGCCCAGATAGCCGCCTTCGGCTTCGCAGTCGCCGAGGGCTATCATGTCCGGATCGAACAAGATGTCGGCTTCCCACAGGGCGCGCTCGAAACCCCGCTCCTTGTCGGCGTGCTCCGGCTGGTTCCGGGGACCGGCGATAAGTCCGAGGTGGCGGTAGCCTTGTTCGATCAGGTGACGGGTGGCCATATAGCCGCCGAGTTCAAAATCCGTATAGACCGAACTGGCATTCGTGGCGTCCCGGCGTCTGCCGATGTGCACCAGGGCGATGCCTTTGGCCATGACCTGTTCCTCGTCGGTCTTGCCCAACAATCCGCCGGCGATGATGATTCCATCCACCCGGCGTCCCAGAAAAGCGTCCAGATATTCCTTTTCCTTGAGGGCGTCGGCTTCGGAATTGCACAGGAGCAGGCTGTAATTGCGGCGGTGGGCGACGTCCTCAACGCCTATCGCTATTTCCGGGTACACCGGATTGACGACGGTCGGGATGATGAGGGCTATAGTTGAGGTCTTGTTCAGCGCAAGGCTGCGGGCCATGCCGTTGGGCGAAAACCCCAACTCCGCAATGACTTTATTGATGTGGCCCATCGTTTCGTCCGCCACCGTCTCCGGGTGGTTGAGCACCCGGGAGACGGTGGCGATGGAAACTCCGGCCGCTTTTGCCACTTCCCGAATCGTCGCCATACTGACCGCCTTCCGGCTCCCATAGTAGCGCCGGTGCGGCGTTAAGTCCACGGTTTCCGGTTTTGTCAGCGCTTTTTCAAAGTGATGTTCTTGCCCGCCTTGATCACCAGTTTGGGAGCTTCGTGGTTCCAGATGGCTTCCCACTCGCTCTTGGCATTGACGACGACCAGGTTGGCCGGGTGGCCTTCGGCCAGGGTAAAATCGGCGATGCCGAGGGCCTTGGCGGCGTTGGTGGTGACCAGATCGTACAGAATCTTCATGTCGTCGAAGGTGGTCATCCACATCAGGTGGGCGGCCAGGAAGGCAATCTCCAGCATGTTGTTCCGGCCGAAGGGATAGTAGGCGTCGGCGATGTCATCCTGGCCCAGGGCGACGGAGACGCCGGCGGCGTACAGGTCTTTGACCCGGGCGTACAGGGGCCCCGTCTGGGGGTCGCTGACCAGGCCGATGCGCGCCGTCTTGAGCAGATGCTCGATCTTGCGGTAGTACGGTTCGGGATACAGGGACATCGCCCGGGCGTGCTGGACGGTCACCCGGCCTTCCCAGCCCATCTTGATCGTTTTTTTGGCCAGCATCTCGACGGTGCGCAATCCCGCGTCCCCCGCGTCGTCCAGCAGCATGGATACGTCCTTGTTGAACTCCACCGCCAGGGCAAACATGCGGTCGATATGGTCCTGGGCGTCCTCATCCGTATACTCGATCCAGGGGATGCCGCCGACCACGTCGGCGCCCAGCTCCAGCGCCTTGCGGACCCAGCCTTCCGCGCCGGGGTCCCGGGCGATGCCGTCCTGGGGAAAGGCTACGATCTGGACCTCGACCCGGTCCCGGTATTCTTCCCGGGCTTTGATCAGCGCTTTGACGCCCTCCAGCTTGGCTTTGGTGTCGACATCGGTAAAGGCCCGGATGTGGGTGTTGCCGAATTTGACGGCCAGGTCCAGGGCCTTGCGCACGTTTTCGATGATCCATTTTTCGTCGTAGTTATCCTTGACCCGGGAAGCCTGTTCGATGGCCGTCATGGCGCCGCCCATCGATCCGCTGGTGTAGGACGACAAGGCGTCCATCCCGACCTTCTCCAGGGTATACACCTTGTCCAGGTGCAGGTGCCCGTTGACGAAGGACTCGCTGATCAGGCTGCCTTCGGCATCGAAAATCTCCGCCGCGCCTTCGGCGATGGATCCGGCGATCTTGGCGATCCTGCCGCCGGAAATGGCGACATCGACGGTTTTGCCTGCGGATGTCCGCGTAACGCCGTTCTTGATCAGAATATCATACCCCATTGATTCCTCCTCTTGTGGCTGGTGATTGACTATGAATAGACCGGCATCGGTTCCCTAGCCGCCTTTTTCTTCCCGTCGGTAGGGCCGCAAAAGGCCGGCGGGAACGGTGGCCTTGCGGGAAACGCTGACCAGGGCAACGACGGTGATGAGATAGGGAATCATCAAAAACAGGTGGAACGGGAGATGCACGCCCAGGGACTGGAGCCTGAGCTGGAACGCGTCGAGAAAACCGAATATCAGCGCCCCGACGGTACCCATGACCGGACTCCAGTTGCCGAAGATCGTCATGGCTACGGCTACCCAACCCCGGCCGCCGATCACGTCTTTGAGGAACATGTTCTGATGCGCCAGGGTCATGAAGGATCCCGCCACACCGAAGAAGGCGCCGCCCACCAGCAGGCACAGGGTCCGGGTCAGGTTGACGTTGACGCCCACCGTGTCGGCGGCAAAGGGGTTCTGACCGACCGTCCGCACCCGCAGTCCAGCCCGGGTCCGGAACAGGAAAACGGATACCAGGGGAATCAGCAACCAGGTAAAATAGGTCAGCAGATGCTGGTTGAAGAAAGCCGTCCCCACCAGCGGAAGTTCGGAGAGAAAAGGGATGGGTACGGACGTGAACGGTCGGATGGTCGGAGGCACCGTGGGCGAGCCGACGACCAGCCGGTAGGCGAACATGGAGAGCCCGCCGGCGAACACCGTGATGCCCAAGCCGGCTACGTGCTGGCTTACTCCCAGGTAGACGGCTAGTACAGCCATGAGCAGCGACATGAGGACCCCCGCCAAGGCCGCCATGAAGACGCCGAGCCATAGGTTGCCGGTGGCCAGGGTGGTCAAAAATCCCACGGCGGCGCCGAACAGCATGGTTCCTTCGATGCCCAGATCGAGCACCCCGGACCGCTCGATGATGATCTCCCCCAGGGTAGCCAAGATGATCGGCGTCGACATTCGGAGCGTAGCGCTCAGCAGGCCGGTAAGAAAAGGAAGGGAGAACAGTTCTTCCATCATGATTTGCTCCACTTGATTCTGTACTCGGTCAAGAGGAGAAAGACGAGCATCACCATCAGGGCGATTCCCTCGATCACGCCGGTGATGTAGACGGGTACGCCGGTCATTCTGCTCATAGTCTGCGCTCCTACCCCGATGACGCTGAAAAAGAAGGCGGACAGGGCGACGCCGAGCGGATGCAGGTTACCCAGCATGGCGATCACCACGCCGGTCTGCCCGTATCCGGGGGATAGATCCATGATCAGGTTGTACTGGATGGCGCAGACTTCTCCGACCCCCGCTAGCCCCGCCAGACCGCCGGAAATCAAGGCAGTCTTGAGAATCACCAGACCCGTGTTGATGCCGCCGTACTTGGCGGCCTGGATATTGACGCCCACACACTTGGATTGATACCCGAAAACGGTCTTGCCGTTGATGAACCAGACAGCCAGCACCGAGGCCAGGGAAATCAGGATGCCGATATGGAACCGGGATTTGGCGATCAGCACCGGGTAGAACGCGTCCTTCATGATTTGCGGGGAACGCGGCCAGGATGACCCCGGTTCCTGCAGGGGTCCGAAGAGCAGCGTCCCGACCAGATGCAGCATCACGTAGTTGAGCAGCAGCGTCGTGACCACGTCGTCCACCTTGAACCGGGTCTTCAGCAAAGCGGGAATCGTAGCCCACAGGCCGCCGGCGAGAAAACCGGCGATCAGGATGGCCGGCAGCTTCAGGGACGGCGGCAGCCAGGTGCCGTAGACGCCGATGACGGTCGCCGCCACCGCGCCGGCGTACAGCTGGCCCTCGGCGCCGATATTCCAGAAGCGCGCCCGGAAGGCAAAGGCTACGGCCAGGCCGGTCAGGATCAGGGGACTGGCCTTGACGAAGGTTTCCAGCAGGTTGAAGCGGTTGCCCAACGCGCCGTAGAAGAGGCTGCCGTAGGCTTTCCAGAGGTTGCCGCCGGCGACCAGGATCGGCACCGCCGCGATCAGCAGGGTGACGAGGATGGCGGCGATGGGAATGAGCACTTTTATCCAGCGCGGCAACGGTTCCCGCTTGACGATGTTCATGCCGATCATGACGCGACTCCGCTCATCCACAAACCGATGCGATCGCGGTCCGCCTCGGCGATATTCATCATGCCCATTATTTTCCCTTCGTAGATCACGGCGATCTTGTCGCTCAGCAGAAATATCTCATCCAGGTCGTCGGAGATAAGCAGGACCGCTGCGCCCTTTTCCTTTTCTTTCAGGATGGTTTGATGCACGTATTCCATAGCGCCCACGTCCAGGCCGCGGGTGCATTGGCAGGCGACGATGACGTGCGGATCTCCGGCCAACTCTCTGGCCAGAATGATTTTTTGCAGATTTCCTCCGGAAAGGCTCTTGGAGGGCGCGTCCATGCCGTCGGTCTTGATCTGGAAGGCGGCGATCCCTGCGGCGGCAAAGGTTTTGATCGCCGACGCGTTGATCAAGCCGTGGTCGGAGATCGGTTTTTCCGTGTGGTTTTTCAGGATGATGTTGTCCTTGACCGATAGATCCATGAATAGGCCCGTGGCGATTCTGTCTTCCGGAATGCGGGCCATGCCGGCCTTGATGGTTCCCGCCGGACTGCCCGGGGGAACCGTTTTTCCGAGAACGGATATGGTGCCGCTATCCGGGCGCAGGAGGCCGAAAAGCGCCTCGGAGAGCTCCGTCTGCCCGTTGCCGGAAACTCCTGCCAGACCGATTACTTCGCCGCTGCGGACCGTCAGGTCCAGTTTGTCCACGGCGTCGAGGCCCGCTTCGTTCTTGACCGTCAGGTTCTGGATGTCCAGGACCACTTTTCCGGCTTCCCGTTGACCATGGTCCAGCCGTTCCAGCAATTCCCTGCCGACCATGAGCGTCGCCAGTTCCGGGATAGTCGTATCGGCAGTTTTCCGCTCCGCCACGTTGGCGCCGCCCCGGAGTACGACGACCCGGTCGGAAATGGCCATGACCTCGTTCAGTTTGTGGGATATGAAAATGACGGATTTGCCCTTGGCGACCAGCGCCCTGAGCGTGGCGAACAACTCTTCCGTCTCCGTCGGCGACAATACCGCCGTGGGTTCATCCATGATCAGGATCTCCGCATCCCGATAGAGGGCTTTCAGTATTTCAAGTTTCTGCTTTTTCCCGATCGAGAGGCTGGAAACGACCGCGTCGGGATCCAGCACCAAGCCGAAACGTTTTTCGATCTCCAGCAGCCGGGCTTTGGCTTTTTTCAGGTTGAGGAAGAATCCGCCTTCCATGCCGATGATCACGTTTTCCAGTACCGTCTGGGTAGGCACCAACGTAAAGTGCTGATGAATCATGGCGATGCCCGCGGCGATGGCGTCCCGGGGTGTAGAAAAGGTCACTTTTTTCCCCTGCACAAAAATATCGCCTTCATCGTACTGGTAATATCCGAACAGGATGTTCATCAGCGTCGTTTTTCCCGCGCCGTTCTCTCCGAGCAGCGCGACGACCTCTTCGGGGTACAGCGTAAGGTTGACGTGGTTGCTTGCCAGAACATCGACAAAGCGCTTGGTGATGTTCCGCATTTCGATCGCCGGCTGGTTTTCCAGATTCTCACCCACCTTTATGTACGTTGCAAAAGAAAGGCCGGCCGCGCGCGGCCGGCCTTTCCCGATAGCGCTGCTTAGTCGGAAACGGGCTTGGATTCGTCCACCGGGACGGTGAAACTGCCGTTCATGATCGACTTGGTGATATCCGCGACCTTGGCTTTCAGGTCCGCAGGCAGTTTGGCTTCAAACCCGTGGTACGGGGCCAGGCGGGACCCGCCTGAGGCCATCATGGAAAGATTCTTGAGGTCCTGGTCCTTCCATCCGCCCTTCCGGATCATTTCCACGCTGCTCTTGATCAGCGGGTACATATCCCATACGCAGCTGGTCACCACGACGTCCGGCGCCAGCGCGTTCTGGTCGCTCATGTTGCCGAAGGCGTATACGCCGGCTTCCTTGGCGGCCTCGAATACGCCGAAGCGTTCGGCGAAGATGTAGTCCGCCTTGCTCTCGATCATCGCCACCGTCGCTTCCTTGGCCTTGGCGGGATCGAACCAGCTGCCGATGAAGGCCAGCTTGATCTTTACGTTGGGATTGACCGACAGCGCGCCGGCCCGGTAGGCGTTGACCAGACGGTTCACTTCCGGGATCGGGATCGCCGCCACCACGCCGAGGACGTTGGACTTGGTCATCGTTCCGGCGATCACGCCGCTGAGGTAGGCCGGTTCATGGATCCAGTTGTCGAAGACCGCGTAGTTGGGCGCCTGGGGCTTGAATTCCGACCCGAAGGCGTAGGCGATCTTGGGGTAATCCTTGGCTACCCGGCGGGACGGTTCCTCGCCGGCCAGGAAGGCGTCGCCGACGATGAAGTTGAAGCCCCGGTCCGAGTATTCCCGCACCACTTTTTCAAAATCCGCCGCCGCTACGCCTTCGGCGAATTCGTAGGTGATGCCCAGATCCTTGGCAACCTTCTGGCAAGCCTCATGAATGGCTCCGTCCCAGGGTTCCTCGATCGACGTCTGGTAAATCGCCGCCATCTGGAACTTGGCTGCCCCCGGGGCTTCCGCTTTTCCGCCCGCAAAACCGAACGATACGGCGACGCCCGCAAGCGCCACGGCCAACAGAGTTCTTTTCATTCCATCCCTCCTATTACGTCTTCTTCCTATAAGTCCAGGACTTATTTCAGAACGTTCTGACGGCGATGCCCTTCATCAAGGTCTGCGCCGCCTTGGCGCCGGAGATGATCGTTTCATATCCGGTACACCGGCACAGGTGTCGGTCCAGAGCTTTGAGAATTTCATCCTCCGTCGCGTCCGGATTGGCGGTGAACAGCGCGTAGAGTTCCATCACGAAGCCCGGGGTGCAGAAGCCGCATTGCACCGCTCCGGCGTCGATGAGGGCTTGCTGGATCGGATGAATCGAACCAACGCTGAGCCCTTCGATGGTGATCACTTCGGCGCCTTCCAGGTTCTTGGTCGGGAACACGCAGCTCTTGACCGCCTTGCCGTTCACCACCACCGTACAGGCGCCGCAGACGCCGGTATCGCAGCCGCGCTTGACGCCGGTTATGCCCAGGTCTTCCCTGAGGATGTCCAGCAGCTTCTTGTCCCATTCCAGATCGACCGAGACCGGCTTTCCGTTCAGTTTGAAGCTGATCCTGTTGCTCATCTTGTTCCCTCCGATTTCTGGATGGCCGCCTTGATCTGCGCCGGTACTACGGGTATGCGCGTAAAGTCCGTGCCGATGGCGTCCTGGATGGCGTTCAGTATGGCCGGGGCGACGCCGATCACCGGATGTTCGCCCAGCGCCCGTGCGCCGAAGGGGCCGATGGCGTCGGGATTCTCGGCAAATTCTATGGTCGATTTGCGCGGCGCTTCGCTGGCCTTGGGCAGGTGGTACGTGCCGTAGTGGGGATTCAGGATCTTGCCGTCCCGGTCGAACTTCAGCTCTTCGTAGAGAGCCGCTCCGATGGCCATGAGCACGCCGCCGGTAACCTGGCCCCGGATCTGCTTGGGGTTGACCACCTGTCCGACGTCGAAGCTGGACGCGAAGTGATCGATGATGACCTTGCCGGTCTTCTTTTCGATCCGGATCTCGCAGCCCTGGGCACCGAAGGTATAGGTGACGCCGGCGTTGCCCTGGCCGTTCTCGTCGAAGCCCGCATAGCGGGGCAACCGTGCGTCGCTGGTGGCCTGGGCGACCTCGCCGACGGTCATCCCGTCGGGGTGCATGTAGCCCTGGGCCAGATCCTTGACGGCGATCCGGGTATCCGGATCGTTGCGCACGTACAGCCAGTCCCCGTCGTATTCGATAAAGTCCTCGTCGCAGCGCAAGGCATAGGAAGCGTTCTTTTTTAGGATGGCGATGACCTTTTCGGCAGCCCGGATGATGGCCCGGCCGCCCATGGTGGTGAACATGCTGCCGATGGTCTGCCATTCATAGGGGGAATAGAGGGTATCGATCTCGAAGTAGACGTTGACCCGTTCCGGGGCGATCTTGAGCGCCTCCCCGGTGATCTGCTTGACGACGGTGCGCAGGCCCTGGCCGACTTCGGCGCCGCCCATGCTCACCGTCGCGCTGCCGTCCTTGTTCATTTTCAGATAGCAGCCCTTGGTCTGGTGCGGCGCGCCCTTGGGGGACTTCATCAGCGCCGCGAAACCCCGGCCGTAATAGTACCCGGCGTCTTCTTTCGGTTTGTCGTGGCCGTAGACGGCTTGCTTGACCTTGGCGACGCAGTCGGTGATGACCCCGTTGGTGACGTACATTTTTTCGCCCAGAGCGTTGCGGGTGCCGGGCAGCAGGTAGTTGATTTCCCGCAGCTTGAAGGGGTCCACGCCCATCTTGCGGGCCAGCATGTCGATCAGCCGTTCGGTGGCGAACTGGGCTTCCTGGTGTCCATAACCGCGATAGGCGCCGACGGGGGGCGTGTTCGTGTACACCGAATAGCCCTGCAGGTCGCAGTGGTCGAACACGTAGGGACCGGTGGCGTTGTGGGTGGCGGCGTGGGAGATGTTGATCCCCGTGTCCGCCGCGGCGCCGGTGGTGTGGTAGGACCTGACCTGGAGGCCAAGGAATTTACCGTCCTTCCGGGCGACGATCTTCATTTTGGTCCGTATGCCGTGGCCGAGCAGGGTGCTGGTAAAATCTTCCTGCCGCGTGGCCATCCACTTGACCGGCCGACCCTTGACGTGGCTGGCGATCCAGGCGACGGTCTGTTCGATGAAAACATCCGACTTGTACCCGAAGCAACCGCCCACTTCGGGTATGCGCACGCGCACGTCGCTGATCGGTTTGTCGTAGGTCCGCGCCAGGTCTTCCCTGATCAAAAAGGGACAGATGGAACTGGACCAGCAATCGATGGTGCCGTCCAGATTGAACCGGACGATGGCGCCGTGGGTTTCGATGGCCGAACTGGATCCCAGGGGATAGTCGAATTCCTCTTCGATCGAGACGTCGGCTTCGGCTTCGGCTTTTTCAAAGTCGCCTTTTTTCAGAACATAGTGGCCGGCGACGTTGGTCCCCTTGATGGGATGGATGGCGGGCAGATGCCAGTATTCGCCGTTCTTTTCATGGATGAGGGTGGCGCCCTCCTTCATCGCGTCCAGAGCGTCCACGTACACCGGCAAAGGCCGGTATTTGACGACGATCTTTTGAACGGCTTCCAGCGCGTGATGGCTGCTTTCCGCCACCACCGCCGCCACGGGTTCGCCGATGTGGCGTACCCGGTCCACCGCCATAGGAAACAGATCCCGGATATTGTCTCCGTAGCTGAAGGCGCAGTCCTTGCCGGTCACCACCGCGACGACGCCGGGCATCTTTTCCGCTTCCGCCGTATCGATGGACAGAATTTCCGCGTGGGCGTATTCGGGACGCAATATAGCCGCGTAAAGCATATTCGGCAGCGCTATATCGTCAAGGTAAATGGAGTTTCCCTGCGCCTTCGGAATGCCGTCAGGACGGGCATAATCTTTTCCGATGTACTGCAAACCCATGCAATCCTCCCTATGAAACCATGTCTACCATTAGATTTCTCGGGTTTCGATGAAATGAAACCGGTTTCATTTATGATAACATAGCTTTTTCCGGAGCGCAAGAAATATTTCTATTGAATTTTCCGCCGCTTGGAACAACGGCGGAATGGCCGGCTTTTCAGCCGGCTCCGGGACAGAAACCGTCTAGACGTGTTTTTCAAACGCCGACCCGTCGGCGATGATGCGGACCGTACCGACGACGACGAAGGACCAGATGGCCAGCAGCAGCAGGCTGAGGGCGGCGGAGATCCAGGGCAGGACGGGAAGGGGGTGGATCTTGTGGAGCGCCCCGGTGGCGATGGCCAACGCCCCCACGGGAAAGGACAGGGCCCACCAGCTGAGGGCAAAGTCGACCATGGCGTCCCGGAGGTGCCGGACCAGCAGGATCAGGGCCAGCACGAACCACCAGGCCGAAAAGCCCCAGCCCATCAGCGCCAGCAGGCGGGCGGTTTCCGGAAAGCCCGGGGCGGACCAGGGGGGCGTGGGCGTCGCGGCGATGCCGGACAGCTTGACCATAATGATGACCAGAATGGCCGTGGGCGCCAGACCGATCATGACCGTGGGGGCCATCTTGGCGCCGGGAAGTTCGTGGTAGAGGTAGCGGTGATAGATGTTGGCGCCGACAAAAAGGAACAGCATGACGCCGATGCCCAGGCTCAGGATCGAAACGAAGAACAGCCCGGGCGAAAGGGGCCCGGCGGCGTAGTGCAGGGCCAGGTCCAGGCCGACGACGGGCACGATCAGCTGGGAGACCGGCGGAATATACCAGCCGAAGGTCGCGTGGCCCAGCTTGACTTCCTTGCTGTCGAACATGATCGCCGCGGCGGCCAGGCCCAGCACGTAGATGCCGATGGTGCCGGCGACGAACAGGATCAGCGCCAGCGTATGCGCAAGCCCGGCGTCCATGACCCGGGGGCCGATCTGGAGGCAGTCGATGGCCAGCACCATGGCCGAAATGGGCAGGGTAGGGATAAAGTTCCCCGAGACCGGATGATTCAGGTCATGCCGGAAATCCTGGCCCGCCAGGATCACCCGCAGCAGGGTCATGCCGCCCACTAGAACGAAGAGCACCACGGTGAGCACAAAAAAGGCGATGCCCAGATAGCGCAGTCCCGGGATCAAGGATTCGGAGAACAGCAGGGCGATGGGCACGATACCCGTTCCCATGACCACCGACGGCCAGCTGGGGGCGAAGTTGGCGATGATGCGTTTGTCCATGATGTCAGACCTCGTAGAGTTGATAGAGGAACAACGTCGCCGCCTGGGCGACGTTGAGGCTTTCGATGTTGCCCGTGCCCGGAACCCGGACCAGTGCGGTACATGCCTTCTTGACCTTGGCCGACAGCCCGTGCTCCTCGTTGCCGATGACGATCAGCAAGCCCCGGCCGGCCAGTTCCGCCCGCAGGTCCGGGATGATGCCCGGCAGGTCCCGCAGGCGCAGCCGTGCCCGGTGGTCCGCGCCGATGACGGCCAGACGCCGGGAGGCGTCCTCCAGAAAGGCGCCCACGTCGCGGACGCTGCGGAAGACGACGTGTTCCATGCCGCCTTCGGCCACCCGGTAGGCGCTGGTGGTCAGCCGGGCCTCTTCGTCGGTCTGGGAAAGGACGACCGCGGCGACGCCGAAAAAGGCCGCCGACCGGACGATGGCTCCCAGGTTGTTGTCGTTGCCCACCGAATCCAGCACCAGGACCGTGGCGCCGTCCTTTGCCCAGGCGTCCAGGTCCGGCAGGTCCAACGGGGCAATCTCCGGCTCGTCGATGATGGCCACCACGCCCTGGTGCCGGGGGCTTTTGCAGAGCCGCTCCAGTTCTTCGTCTTCGCAAATTTTATAGGCTTTTTTCTGTCCCGCCAGTAATTTGCAGACCTTAGAAAAGTCCTTGAGCCGGTCTTCCCGCAGAAAAAGCCGATTAACCCGTTCCGGGTGGAATTCGGCCAGGGCAGCGGCGGCATTAAAGCCGCACACCGCCATTTCTTGTGTCATTTTGTTGCGCATGGGGGCCGATTATACCTAAAATCAGCGTGGTTGTCCGCCCCCCTTTACCGGGCCGGACAAGTCGGCCATACTGGAATCATGGGAACCAGAAAGACCTACTACGATCGGCCCGAGCTGGACCACCTGGACGCGACCATCATCGAAAAGCGGACCGTCGACGGCCGGACCGCCCTGGTGCTGGATGCCACCATCCTGTACCCCGAAGGGGGCGGCCAGCCCGCCGACCGGGGCACCGTCAACGGCATCCCGGTGACGGACGTGCAGGAAGTTGATGGGGTGGTGCTCCATTATATTTCCGCCGACGACGGGCAGCGGCTTACTCTGGGGCCTGCGGAGCTGCGGCTGGACACCGCCCGGCGGCGGGATTATGCCACCCAGCACACCGCCCAGCACCTGCTGTCGGCCACCATCCTGCGCCTGGCCGGGGCGCCGACGGTTTCCATGCATCTGGGGGAAGAAAACTGCACCATCGACGTGGACGCTCCCGAGCTGGCCGGCGGCGACCTGACCGTCATCGAGGAGGCGGCCAACGACGTCATCGAAGCGGACTATCCGGTCATCGTCCATCTTTGTCCGCCTGAGGATATCGACCGGTTTCCGCTGCGGAAAAAGCCGCCCCGGGACGCGGCGGTGATCCGGGTGCTGGAGATCGACGGCTACGACTATTCGCCCTGCGGCGGCACCCACCTGGCTTCCACCGCCCGCATCGGCCTGCTCAAGATCCTGGGCGTGGAAAAGTACAAGGGCATGAGCCGGCTGACCTTCATCGCCGGCCGCCGGGTGCTGCGGGAATTCCGGAACACCCGCGTCAAGGCGGAATCCGTGTCCAAGGCGCTGAAGGTTCCGATCGCGGAAATCGACCAGGCGGCGGCCAGGCTGCTGGAGCGGCTGACCCTGCAGGACCGGACGGTGCTCACCCTGCGCGAACAGGCCGCCCAATTCGTAGCCGAACGCCTGGCCGCCGCGCACCGGGCCGCAGGGACGCCCTTTGTCGACTACTTTGCGGATCGCGGCTTTGACGAAACGCTGCGGATCGGCCGGGCGCTGCAGAACCTGACCGACGCGGTGGTGGTCGTGGCCGCCGGGCTGGACCGCAAGGCTGCCGCCCTGTGCTCCCGGCAGGACCTGGACCTGCGGCCGCGCCTGAATGAATTGCTGGAAACCCACCACGGCAAGGGCGGCGGCGGCCCTTCCTTCTACCAGGGCGCCTTCAGCGCCCTGGCGGATCTGGAAGCCTTTCTGGCCGCCGCCCGGCGCGGATTGTAGGGGGAGCGGAGATGAGCATTTCCACCAAAACCGGCGACGACGGCAGCACGGGCCTCTGGTCGGGGGAACGGATCGGCAAGGACGAGCTGCGGGTCGAGTGCTGCGGCACCATCGATGAGCTCAATTCGTTCCTGGGCGACGCCCGCCGCGCGGTGCTGACCGACAGGGCCGGGCAGATGATCGACCAGCTGCAGGAAGACCTGTTCCGGGTGGCCGGAAGCCTGGCCACCAAGGGTGGGGCGGCCTACGCCCAGCCGCTGTGCCCGGACGACGTGGACCGCATTACCGACTGGGTGCACGAACTGGAAGCGGCGGTCCCGCTTTCCGGCTTCGTCATTCCCGGTTCCACCCCCGCTTCGGCCAAGCTGGACATCTGCCGCACCGTCTGCCGCCGGGCGGAACGCCGCATCGTCGCCCTGACCCGGCTGGAAGCGGTGGAAGAGCCGGTGCGCCGCTTCGTCAACCGCCTTTCGGACCTGCTGTTCATGATCGGCCGCTACGAAGAAGCCGACGCCGGCGCGATCCGCTACAAGCGGTGGCCCCAGGACGGCGGCTGCAAAGAATAATATCCGGTTGAAGCGATTGTTGGAAATCTTTTCTTATACGATTTGAAGTAGATTTGAATTGTTAAAATCGAGTGTATGTATTTTTATTAACTCCGGAGCCAACTCTTCTTTCTTATTTTCCATATCGTATTGAGTTTGAATATTAATCCAGAACTCCGGCGTTGTTCCAAAGAATTTGGCAAATCGCAGTGCCGTATCTATGCTTATGGACCTATTGCCCCTAATTATTTCGCTAATTCTTGTTTGATCTATAAATGTTTCCTTAGCCAATTTATACGCACTTATATTCATCGGCGTAAGGAAGTCTTCCTGAAGGATTTCTCCAGGATGGATCGGTTCTATCCTTTCATCCATTTTTCTACCCCCTTAGTGATAATCTAAGATCTCTACTTCAAATGCGTTTCCATTCTCCCATTTGAAGCAAATCCGCCACTGTTCATTTATCCGAACACTCCAATAGTCTTTTCTACCACCGGAAAGCTTCTCCAGCCTGTTGCCCGGCGGAATTCTTAAATCTTCAATTACTTTTGCTGCATGTATATGAACTAATTTCCTCTTGGCAATTCTTTGAA
>DYPP01000040.1 GCA_020719845.1 Treponema denticola
AATTCCCTACTGGGTGGTGGATGATGATCATTTTTAAAAATAAGGCTCAAGATACGCGGCGTCCCCGCCGATAATGGACGTGTTCAGGTTCGACCCGTGGTCCGGCGTCGTCCGCGGCGACACCGGGCTTACTACGATCATCGGATCGTTCCGGATCGAGCTTGAGCAAAATCGGAAGCATGGATGTTTCCGAGAGACACTATCAAGGAGGATGACATGATCATCAACCACAACCTGAGCGCGATGTACGCAGACCGCTCTCTCCGGGTAACCCAAGGCTCCCTCGACAAATCGATGGAAAAACTCGCTTCCGGCCTGCGCATCAACAAGGCGGGGGACGACGCTTCCGGCTTGGCGGTTTCCGAAAAGATGCGCAGCCAGATCAGGGGCCTGAACCAGGCTTCGACCAACGCGGCCAACGGCATTTCCTTCATCCAGACCAGCGAAGGCTACCTGCAGGAGACCCAGGATATCATCCAGCGCATCCGCGAGCTGGCCATCCAGGCGGCCAACGGCATCTACACCGAAGAAGACCGCATGCAGATCCAGGTGGAAGTTTCCCAGCTGGTGGATGAAATCGACCGCATCGCCAGCCACGCCCAGTTCAACGGCATGAACATGCTCACCGGCCGTTTTGCCCGGGCCACGGGAGAAAACATCATCACCGCTTCCATGTGGTTCCACCTGGGCGCCAACATGGACCAGCGGGAACGCGTCTATATCGGCACCATGACCGCTTCGGGCCTGGGCGTCCGCAACGCCGGCGACGCCACCATCCTGACCCTGGAAACCCCGGATTCTTCCAACCGGTCCATCGGGACCCTGGACGAAGCGCTCAAGAAGGTCAACAAGCAGCGCGCCGACCTGGGCGCCTACCAGAACCGCATGGAACACGCCATCCGGGGCATCGACATCGGCGCGGAGAACCTGCAGGCGGCGGAATCCCGCATCCGGGACACCAACATGGCCAATGAAATGGTCAGCTACACCCGGAGCCAGATTCTTTCCCAGTCCGGGACGGCGATGTTGGCCCAGGCCAACCAGAGAACCACCTCGGTCTTGCAACTTCTCCAGTAGAGTAGTATCTTTATAGGCGTGATTGACCCGGGGCAGGCTCGCTTGCCCCGGGATTTTACGGAGACGACGGAGCCTTCGGGCTGGGCGTTTCCGTAATGGGCCGTACCTCCCGACTCTGTCGGCGGGTGGGGCCTGAAGGATCTTTGACAAACACCCTCGCGATGGTCGCGCGGGCGGTACGGAGCGGGTCTTGGTTCAAAGCCGATGCCCACTCCGTCCCGCTTCGGGTTATTAGGCGGAAGCTGCGCGAAGTTTCCGTCTAAGAGCCCGTCGTGCGGTACGTCTATCGGCTACGGATAGCCATAGGTATCATCGCAAGGAGGGTCATATGATCATCAATCACAACATGAGCGCCATGTACGCCAATCGTCAACTCGGGGTAACGCAGGCCGATGTAGCCAAGAGCATCGAACGGTTAAGCTCCGGCCAGCGTATCAACAAGGGTGGCGACGACGCTTCGGGTCTGGCGGTTTCCGAGAAAATGCGGAGCCAGATCCGGGGCTTGAACCAAGCCGAGCGCAACATTCAGAACGGCGTGTCCTTCATCCAGACTACCGAGGGCTACCTTCAGGAAACCCAGGATATCCTGCATCGCGTTCGCGAACTGTCCGTACAGTCCGCCAACGGCATCTACACCGATGAGGATAGAATGCAGATCCAGGTGGAAGTTTCCCAGCTGGTCGACGAGATCAACCGCATCGCCAGTCATGCCCAGTTCAACGGCATGAACATTCTGACCGGTTCGTTTGCCCGGAATTCTGCCGTCAACCGGATTATGCAATTCCAGGTCGGTGCCAATATGGACCAGAGCGAACAGGTATTCATCGGCACCATGACCGCGCAGGCTCTTGGTTTGCAGGGTGCTCAGGGTGCTTCCGGAATGATCAGCATCGTTTCGCCTGAATCAGCCAACATGGCCATCGGTTCGGTGGATTCTGCCTTGAAGCAGGTATCAAAGCAACGGGCCGACCTCGGCGCCTACCAGAATCGCTTTGAAATGGCCGGCAAGGGCGTGGCTATCGCCGCCGAGAACATGCAGGCTTCCGAATCCCGCATCCGGGACGCGGACATGGCGTCCGAAATGGTCACCTACACCAAGAACCAGATCCTGTCGCAGGCGGGGAACGCGATGTTGGCCCAGGCCAATACCCAGACCCAGTCGGTGATTCAGCTTCTTGGCTGACGGACCGGAATAACCTGACGTTTCTGTACTGTCTTCAGCGTGACAAGAGACCTCTGGACGTCGTCTTTTGAAATGCGGAACGGGGGAAGATCGCGCCCTTCCCCCGTTCTTTTTTTACAGGGAGGTACCTATGGGTATGAATGTAACCGCGGTAGGATATGGATATCCTCTGCCGGAACTCCCGCAAGACCGAGCAGCGTTGACCAAAACGCGCGCACCCGTAGTTGCTGAAGCACCCTTGCCGGAGCCCAAACCCGCCGTGGATTTGGACAGAACCACCGCCGATCTGGAAAAAATCAGTTTGGCTTTCAACAAAAAGCTGCGCTTTGTCGTCGATCAGGATTTGGAAGAGGTGATCGTCAAGGTCATCGATCCGGCGACCGATAAGGTGATCAAGGAACTTCCGCCCGAAGAATTGCAGCGCCTGCATCTCCGCATCAAGGAGATGATCGGGTTGCTCTTCGACGAACAGGTCTAAGGACGGGCGGGAAAAGCAGGCTGATGTCCGACATGTACATTCCGGGGGTAAAAAGCCGGATCGACAGTTCTAAACTCATCGAAGACCTCATGAAGCTGGAGCGCGTTCCCAAGGAACGAGCCGAAAAGAACGTCGAGACCCTCAAGGTGCAGAAATCCACCTGGCAGGACGTCGGACGCCGCTTGACGACGCTCCGCGAAAGCGCTCGCGCCCTGTATTCATTCCAAAACCCCTTCAGTGAACGGCTGGCCAAGTCGGCCGACGAGGCGGTCCTGACCGCTACGGTAACCCGGGAGGCGTCCCAACAGGAACGCACCTTTACCGTGCAGCAGGTTGCCCAGGCGGACCGGTTTCTCTCCGGACTGCTGGAGGATGCCTATCCGGTACCCGCGGGAGACTACCTTTATACCGTTGGCAAGGAATCGATCGCCTTTACCTTCCGCGGCGGATCGCTCAAGGATTTCAGCGCCGCCCTCAACCGGCGCGGCAAGGACCTTTTGCGCGCCGACATCATCATGACCGCACCGGGAAAAAAATCCCTGCTCATCGAAACGCTGGCCACCGGATCGGAAAACAGGCTGGGCTTCAGCAAAGCCGCCGGGGACCTAGCCCTGGCCACGGGCATGGCGGAGCGGATCGACGGTCAGCAAAGGAACCTTGAGGTCGCCGCCGGTGCGCTGAGAAGCCCCCAGGGAGCCGCCGACGCCGCCCTGGTCGTGCTGGAAGGCGACGTCCTCCGCGTCGCCGCCGGCGGCGCGTCGCGCCTGCCGGTCAGCCCGGGCATACGGCCGTCCGGATCCCTGGCCCTGGAGCTGGAAGCCGCCACGGTGGTCCGGGACAGCGCCGGCGCCGTCGAACAGGGTCCGCCCCCGGGCCCGGCTATTCCCGCGGCGGGCAGCGCCTCCTACGGGGGCGTAACCGTGGAAAACGACCCTTCCACGGTGCCCCTGCCCCCCTGGACGCCGCCCCCGGTACCTCCCCGGGTCGACAACCACAACCTGCTGGTTTTATCGTTTTCCGACGGCGGCTCGGCAACCCTGCCTCCGGTGGCCGACAGCGCCGACTTTCAGCGTTACCGATACCGCTTGGGCGATTTTGCCGGGGGCAAGGAAATAATCGCCCTGGACATCCTCAATACCAACACCCACCGGGACGTGTCGGTCAAAAACGTCCGCATCTTCGATCCCGAGGCATCTGGTGGTTTCAAACTGAAAAACCCCATTTCCACCGCCAAGGACGCGATTCTGGCCATGGACGGCATCAAGGTGCAACGGCCGGGCAACGATATATCCGACCTGATACCCGGTTTGACCTTGTCCCTGCACGGCACCGCGGACAAGCCGGTAAAATTGACGGTGGAACCGGATCGGGACGCCGCCAAGGAAGCCATCATCGCCCTGGTGGGCAATTACAACCGCCTGGTGGCGGACATCAACGTGCTTACCCGCACGGACGACAAGATCATCGAGGAGCTTTCGTATCTGAATACGGAAGAACGGGAAGGGATGACCAAAAAACTGGGCACCATGCAGGGCGATTCAACCCTGAACCAATTCAAGGCCAATCTGCAGCGCGCCGCCGCTTCCACCTACCCGACCTCGGCGGAGCGGGATATGGCCCTGTTGACCCAGATCGGCGTCAGCACGGACGCGCGCCGGTCCGGCGGCGGCCAGGGGTACGACGCGTCACGCCTGCGGGGTTACCTGGAGATAGACGAAAAGACCATGGACGCCGCCTTGCGCGCCGATCTGCCGGCTATCCGCGAGCTTTTCGGCAACGACACCGACGGCGACCTGATCGTCGACGCCGGGTTTGCTTTTTCCCTGGACAGCCTGGTCAAACCCTACGTGGAGACAGGGGGCATCATTACCCTGAAAACCGGCACCATCGATTCCCGGCTGACCCAGGAACAGCGGCGCATCGATACGCTGGAAGTCCAGCTGGCGGACAAAGAGGACAGCCTCAAGCGCGAATACGGCATGATGGAAGGCGCGCTCGGCCGTATGCAGCAGACCTCCAATTCCATAGACCAGTTCAGCAGCCAATCAAAACAATAAAGGCGGAAGGCGGAGCATGCGGATCACCATCAACGGCGAAGCGGCGGACATCAAGCTGGAACAAGAACGAACCCTGGGCGATTTGCTGTCCGGCGTGGAACTATGGCTGGAAAAGAACGGTTTCAGTCTGAGCGCCGTGAACATCGACGGCGCAATGACGGACAGCGCCGACCTGACCACGATCGCATCCCGGGAGTTGTCGGAAATAGGCTGCATTGATTTCGGCGCTTCCAGCTGGTCTGAGCTCATGGACCAGGCGCTGGACCAGACCAGCGCCTTTTTACGGGATTTTCAGGCGATGCCCTTTGCGGAACGGGACCAGGCCGCCAAAATATGGACGGTTTCCGCCGCTGCGGGACTGCTAAAAGAACGGGACCGCCTGTTGTACGCGGAAGTAGTCGGGCATCTCGTCGGCCGCGGCCTATCCGCGGCGGAACTGGACACCCACCTGGACGAGCGGCTGCGCGAATTGCGGGAACCTGCGGCGGTCCTGCGCTCGATGGAGCCTGATTTATCAGCCATCGGCGGCCGGATGGAAGACGTCCCGCTGGACTTTCAAACCGGCAAGGACGGGCGGGCTTCGGAAACCCTGCGCCTTTTTACCTACGCGCTGGAAAAACTCTTGCGCATCGTTCCGCACCTGGCCGTAGAGGACGACCCGCTGTTGACTTTGCTGGCCGACCTCAGTATAGCATTGAAGGAATTGTTGGCCGCGTACGAAGCAAAGGACCTGGTTTTGGTGGGCGATCTGGCGGAATATGAACTTGCCCCCCGCCTGCGCACCCTGCACGCCGCCTTGTCGCGGGTACTGATCGGCCAAGTTCAGGAGTAAAAATGTCGATATTTACCGCAAGACCCTTTTTTCCGCTGCAGAGCGTGTACCTTCAGGAAAGCGACCCCACCGCCGCAGTGATCGTGCTGTCGATCCTCGGCGTCCTGATCACCGTGCTGGTGGTGTCCAACATCGCCAAGAACGGCATCGCTACGTCCTCCGGAATGGGAGCGCGTTCCGGCGGCGGAGCCCGCCGCTTCAGTCGCTGGGCGCTGCGCCGCTCCGCCGGTTCCTACGGACTGGACCGGGACCAGACGGACCTGCTGGAATCGGTCTTCCGCGACGCCGGGGTGACGGATCCGGAAGTCACGCTGGCCAACCCGGCGGTGCTGGACCGGCACTTCAAGCGGGCCTACCGGGATATTGAGAAAACGGCGGAGACCGAGGAAATTGCCGAAGAAAACAAATCCCTGCTCTTTTCCATCCGGAATACCATAGAATCGACCCAGGGAAACAGCGCCAAGATATCTTCCAGCCGGCGACTGTCGGACAATATGGCCGCCACGCTGGGCAGCCTCAAAGGCGAGACCTATCCGATCCGGATCATTACGGCCAAGGGCGACCAGCTGATCGTCGAGTGTCCCCGCAGCGCCGTGGGAACGCCCCTTAAATTCTCCCGGGGCGCCAAGATCAACCTTTCGTTCTACGCCAAGTCCAGCCAGGGATACCGTTTCGAAACTCGCGTTCTCGGGGTCATCGACACGCCCCGCGGTCCGGCGCTGCAGCTGGCGCATTCCGAAAAGGTCGCCTCCTTGCCCAACCGTCGGCACAAACGCAAACAGTCCCGGCTTTCCTGCTTTTTTTCCCTGGTCCGGATCGAAGAACGCACGGTGGGCAAAAAGACCGAAAAGCGCACCATCGTCGATGATCGCCGTTCCCTGGGCACCATCATGGACATCTCCGCCGGCGGCTGCTCCATCAAAAGTTCCGCCGCCATGCCCACCGGGGGCTACCTGAAGCTGGAGTTCGACGACCCGCATGACCGGACGATGGCCGCCTTGGGCCGGATCGTCAGGACCAACCGGACCGGTTCCATCGGCGGGGTGATGCACATCCAGTTCGTCAAAGTGCCCCGGCGCACGCTCAACGTGATCAACGCCATGGTCTATGAATACGACCAGGATTGACCCGCCGCGGCGGATGGCTTAGTATTTCAGCACGTATGAAAGTAATCGCGGTCAAGGACATAACCAGGAAGGACGTTCCCCTGTACTATCGGCGCATCTTTTCCGGATTGGCGGTGCTGGAGATCCTGGACGACGTCAGCGAACGCCGGATCGAGTTCATCATCGAAACCAAACCCACGGGCGCCAGGGAAGTTTCGGTCACCCTTCTGGACGCGGTGGATTATCCGCTGGTGCCGGTGCTTCGTGAACTGAAGGAGAAGGTAGTTGCCCTGGACCGGGAGGGGGCGCTGCCCTGATCGAAGTGTATACCGACGACGCGGAACAGACCATGCGGCTCGGCGAACGCATCGGCAGAGCGGCGACCCCGTCCCTGGTCATCGCCCTGCGCGGCGGCTTGGGATCGGGAAAGACGACGCTGGCCAAGGGCATCGCCCGGGCGCTGGATGTCAGGGAAGAACTTACCAGTCCCAGCTACACCATCATTTCCGAATACTCAGGTCGCCTGCCCCTCTATCACATGGATGCCTACCGGCTGACGGGGGATGAGGATTTTGCCGCCATCGGCGCGGAGGAATATCTCTACGGCCGGGGGCTCTGCGTGGTCGAGTGGAGCGAGCGCGTAGCCGCGTCCATGCCTCCGGACGCGGAGTACGTCGACCTGGAAATTCTGGAAGGCGGCCGACGCCGCTTCCGGATCGTCGGCGCGCTGCTGGAAGGGGCGCTGGCGTGAACGCGCTGGCCCTGGACGCGGCCACGGAAATCCTTTCCGTCGCCCTTCTGACCGCCGACGGTCTGATCTACGCCGAAATCGACGGCGGCTTGAAGCATTCCGAACGACTGCTGGAAATGGTGGACGCCACGCTGAAGACGGCGGGTCTGCCGGCAAAGGAACTCACCTTCGTGGCCTGCATGGCGGGTCCGGGATCATTTACCGGTCTGCGCATCGGCTTTGCCGCCGCCAAAGGTTTTTCCGTCGGCCTGGCCATCCCGCTGCTGGCGATGCCGACCCTGGACTGCATGGCGGCGGCCCACGCCGCCTGGCCGGGGACGGTCGTTCCCTGCATCGACGCCAAAAAGAACTGCTTCTTTACCGCCCTGTACCGCCGTGCCCAACTGGCCGGCGCCTACCTGGACGCGGACCTGATCACCCTCGGCGCGCTGCTCCCCCGGGATGAGCCCAGCCTGCTGACGGGCATCGACGCGCCGCGGGCCTACGCCGGCTTGGCCGCAGACCACGATGTGCGGCTGGACCCCTACCCCCGGCGCGGGCACGCCCGGGAATTGTTGTCCCTGGCGATGCGCCGGTATGAGACCGACGCCGTCGGGGACGCGGATTCGGCGGGTCCCCTGTACATCCGCCGCAGCGACGCCGAATTGGTGCGGGAGGCCATGCATGGACAACCCTGAAGCCACGCTGGAACCGACGGAGGATCGGCAGGAATCCTTTGAAACCCTGGAAACCCTGGATGCGGTGGAACCGGCGCCGGACGACGACGACGCCGCGGCGGCTAAAGCGCCGGCGTCCCTGCCGCCGAAATCGATGCGCGTCTTCGAGAACAGTATTTTTCCGGTACTGCTGCTGGACAAGGATTTTACCATCATCCACGCCAACAAAGCCTGCGATCACCTCTTCAACGGCTTTTTCCACGCCGCAGGCAACCGTTTTGCCGACGTCTTCGGCAAGCACCTGGGGCCGACCGCGCTGCGGGAGATCCGGGAGACGCTGCTGACCGGACGCCAGGGATATTCCTGGAAGGGCACGGCCAAATTCAAAACCCGGGCCACCGGCAGCATCCAGACCAAGGTCTACCTTTTTCCTACGGGGTTGCGGGTGCGGCCGCCCTCGGAATTCATCGTCCTTTTTGATGACGTGACCGAGGAGAACCGGCAGCTGCTGCGCAGCGTGTTCATCAGTCTGCTGGAAGCTTCCAAACTTAAGGACAACGATACGGGCAAGCATATCGTCCGGGTCAATTTTTATTCCCAAGCCCTGTCGGAAACCATGTACGACCGTCCGGGCTACGAAGAGATCGACCGGGACTTCATCGACGATATCGGCTTTCTGGCTTCCATGCACGACGTCGGCAAGATCGGCACGCCGGACGATATCCTGAACAAGGAGGGGCCGTTGACGGATTGGGAATGGACGATCATGCGGGAGCATCCCAAGAACGGCGCCTTCATCCTTTCCACCTACCCCAACCCCATGGCCCGGGAGATAGCCCTCAACCATCACGAACGGTGGGACGGGACGGGCTATCCCTTTCAGCTGGAGGGGACCATGATTCCGCTTTCCGCCCGGATCGTGACGCTGGCGGACGTGTACGACGCCCTGCGGATGAAGCGGAGCTATAAGGAAGCTTATGGCCATCAGGAATCGGTGTCCAAAATACTGGAATGGAGCGGCAGCCATTTTGACCCGGCGATCATCGCGATTTTCAGGGAAGTTTCGGACCGGTTCGGCGCCATCCACGACGACAACCGGGATTGATCAGACCGGCTCCCGTTCTCCGCCCAGGTCGATGTCCGGCAGCACGGCGATCGACGCCGCCGCGGCCTGGTTTTCGACCATGATGGCGTCGAAGACTTCGCGCCGGAACACCTTGACGGAGCGCGGCGCGTCTACCCCCAGTTTTACCTGGTCGCCCCGGATCTCGATCACCGAGACGGCGATATCATCCCCGATCATGATTTTTTCGTTGATCTTGCGGGACAGGATCAGCATGGGGCCTTCTTCGCGGCCGCGAGTTCCGCCACTATATCGTGCTTGGTCTTCCAGCGCTGGTCGGTCAGAATCGCCTGCCGAGCTTTGCGGGCGTCCCGGTTGATGACCAGCGGCCCCTGCAGGTTGGCCGTCATGGGCGAGCCATCGGCGGGAATGGTGACGATGCAGAAAATCAGCGTCTTCTCGGCGTCCGAAATGCCGATTTCCGACAACTCGCTGTCGTCGATGTCCAGTTCGTAGTCCGGCCTGAACAGGAAGGGGTTGACCAGGATAAAGGCCACCTGTTCCACGTCCAGGGACTGCAGCCAGTAGAAGGGCTGCCGTTCGGCGTCCAGCAGCACGTAATCGTTCAATTTCTCAAAGCCCAGAATACCGTGGGGAAAATGGATTTTCTGTCGCTCGTCCACGTCGATCAAGCCGTAAGCCTTGGTCGCAACCTTCATCTTTACTCCTGTATTATCGGGTCTTCCCTGGGAGCCTGTCGGACTGGCGTATTTTGGCAACCCAAGGGGCCCTTGGGTTGCCAAAATGCCGACAAACTCGGCTCCTTTGGGAGTTTGCAAGGTAAGAATTGCGGCGAGCCGCAATTCTTTTAATTTAAAACGGACAAGTCCGACAAACTCCTAGCGGAGAAAATCCAGCAAGGTCGGCTGGCTGATCTTGGCTGCGGTCTGCACCGCCGCCTTGTGGGCAAACTCCAGATTGCTCAAATCCACCGCCGCGGCGGTAAAATCCAGGGCTGAAACCCGGCCCAGATCGGCGGTGACGTTGGGAATTTCCGCGTTCACCCGCTGCCAGGTCAGTTCCACCCGTTCCTGCCGGCTGCCGATTTCGGCCAGCCGGCTGCCCATCGTGTCCAGGGCCAGGTCGATGCCGGCGATGCCCCGGCTGCCGATGGCTTCCGTATCGCCTGAAAAAAGAGCATCCCGCAGGCGCAACACCATGTCGAAGGCCGAGCCACCGGACACGCGGGCGGTGGGGTGCCAGTTGGGCGCGCCGGGATCGGCGGTGGCGGTCAACAAGCCCAGATCCTTGAGCACGCTGGACTCGGGCGCGTCCTCCAGACGGATCAGATGGGCGTCCGTACCCTCCAGGGCGATGCCCCGGGTGACGGGGTCGATGTAGGCCTTGACCGGCGCGGCGGATTCGTTGATCTTGGCCGCCACCGCGTGGACCGAGTCCCCGGGAGCCACGTCCACCCGGTAGCCGTCGACAAAAAAGGCGCCCTCCCCGGCGGCACGGTACGCCGTAGCGTCAAAAGAAGAGAAAATCTGCATTTTTTCGGCCCAGAAGGCTTCCCCGCCGCCGATATCCAGGGCGGAAAAGGCGTTTTCCGCCACCTCCGCCCGCCGGGCCCGGCCGGCTCCCTGGTATTCGACCCGCACCGGCATGGATTCGCCGCCCCCGGCGACGGTGCCTTCCACCACGCGGAAGGGTTCGGTAAACGCTTTATCCCCCGCGAACAGCCGTTTGCCGTCCGGACCCACCGCGTTGGCCACCTGGACCAATTCCTTGAGCAGTTCGTTGACTTCCACCGCCATATTGCGCAGGTCTTCTTTGGCATAGGTCCCGTTGGCGCCCTGGACGGCCAGCTCCCGGATGCGCTGCATGACGTCCTGGCTCTGCCTGAGGTAACCGTCGGTGACCTTGAAGTGGTCCTTGGCGTAGAGGGCGTTGCCCTCAAAGCGGTTCAGCCGGGTCAGATAGGACTGATAGCGCACCGCGTGGGCGGCGCCCAGCGGATCGTCCCGCAGTTCCTTGATCTTCATCTGGGAAGCCATTTTGGACTGCAGCGCAGAAAGCTCGCCTTCCTGCCGCCGCAGCCGGAACTGCAGGTCGTTGTTGGGCATGTCGGAAGAAACGCGTCTCATGGCTTATCACACTCCCATGCGGTTGATTATGGTATCCAGCATGTCGTTCACCGTGGTGATGAACCGCGCCGCCGCGTTGTAGCCGTGCTGGTATTTGATCATCTGGGACAATTCTTCGTCGATGTTGACTCCTGAAATGGAATCCCGCATGTCCCGCAGCTGTTTCATGATCAGGTTCTGCGTCTCCAGGGAACGGTCGCTCTGCTCGCCCAAGAGGCCGACCCGGGCCACCGCGTCGGCGAAGTAGTCGTCGAAGGTGCCCAGACGGCCGACCATGACGTCCGTATTGCGGATGGCGGCGATGGCCAGCGCGGCTTCGCCGTTGCCGGGATTCGCGGGCCGGCCGTTTTCGCCGTAGCCGGAGGCCACCGAACTGCGGTCCTTGATCAGCGCGGGGTTGACTTCGATCCAGCCCGAAGGATGGGCAATCGGCGCCACGGCGTAGTCCAGCGTGCCGCCGCTGAAGGACAGGACTGCGTCCGCGGCGCCCCAGTCGTAGGCACCGTCCGGCCCCCCAGCCTGCAGGATGCCCGCGTAGCCTTCCAGGAAGTTGCCCGAGTCTTCAATGTGCCTAATGACGAAGTCCGGACTGGCCGGATCGGAGGCGGGCGTACCCTTGAGGGCCAGCCGGCCTTCCCGGTCCAGCCGGGCGACGACTTCGGTGCCCGCGTTGTTCATGCGGGCCACGACGTCGGCCACCGTATCCGTCGGATAATAGGGCAGCGCCACGTTTCCGTCCGCGCCGGATAGGGTAATGGTGCCCTGCAACCCGATCTGGGCGCGGCTTTCCAGCTTGTTGGTGCCCGTAACCCGGAAAATATAGCTCGAGTCGTATTCGCCGTCGCCGTTGCGGTCGTAGTTGCCGGCCACGTTGGTCACGAAGGGATGTTCGGCAAAGAAGTCCAGGCCGGTTTTGCCGTTGGCGCCGTAGCCCGCCCGGTGGGCGTCGTTGACCAGGTCGATGAAGTTCATGGTCATGGAATCCAGGTTCTGAATTTCCGAGCGCAGCGTCTGGTCGCGCATTTCCACCAGCGACGCCAGAGCGCCGCTTTCAAAAAAAGCGTCCTGGCCGGTTTCTTGCCGGACGATCTTGGAGTACCCCTCGGTATCGATGCCGGAGCGCAGTTCGAATTGCCGGCCGATGCGCCCCTGGACCAGCACGTACCCCGCGGTGTGCACCATGAACTCGTCCGCATCCCGGCCGTCGGTGGTGATGTCGATCAGGCCGGACAGCTTTTCCACCAGCAGGTCCCGGCGGTCAAAGAGGTCGTTGGGGTTGTCCCCCTGGGCGCGGATTTTGACGATTTCTTCGTTCAGCCCGGCTATCTGCCGCGCCAGATCGTTGACCTGCCTGACCGTGCCCTGGATGTCCTGCTCGGCCATGTCCCGCAGGCCCTTCAGGCCCTTGAAGTGTTCATGGATGGTGTCGATCAGCGTCTTGCCCCGTTCGATCACCGCGTTCCGCGGCGCCGCGTCGGCGGGATGCAGGGACAGCTCCTGCCAGGCGTCCCAGAAGGCGTCCATCCGGCCCCGGATGGACAGTTCCGCCGGTTCGTTGAACAGGCGCTCCATCATGAGCACGTAATCGTCCCGCTTGCTCCAGTACCCTTCCCCGCCGGCCTGGGCCACGATGCGCTGCTCCAACAGACCGTCCCGGACGCGTTCGATCCGTTCCACCACCGTGCCCTGGCCGATCTGGCCCGGCGTCTCTTCCCGGTTGAGGCCGGGCAGGTAGATCGGTTCAAAAGGCGAAAATTCCACCCGTTGCCGGGAATAGCCTTCGGTGGAAGCGTTGGAAAGGTTGTGTCCCGTGGTGGCCAGGCCCTGTTGGTGGGCGACGACGGACCGTTTGCCGATTTCTATACCCGCAAAAGTTGACTGCATGGCGTACTCCTAAAAACTGCGGTCCAGTACGATGCTGCGCATCTCGGCGTGCACCTGCGTACCCTGCCGCGAATAGAGGCGCCCCTTGCGGTCGGGGAACGCGGCTTCCAGAAAACCGGAAACCGTCGCCCGGGCGTCGGCCAGGTAGTAGGTCAGCGCTTCGTTGGCCAGACGGACCTTGAGGGTATCCAGTTTGAGGCGCCGGTACAGTTCGGTCAGCTCCCGGCGTTCCGCCGGTTCCAGGCGCGTCGTCAGGGCGTAAAAACCGCCGTTTTTGCCTTCCGGGCCGCAAGCCTGGGCCGCCTCGGTAAATATCCGTTCCCGATTCCGCTCCAGGGTGGAAAATTCCTGGCCGTAGGCTTCCAAGCGACCCAGCATGGACTCCAGATCGGTCCATTCGCGGGTAAAGACCGCGTTCTTGACCACCTCCTGCGCCGCCGCCAGCCGTTCCAGCAAAGCCGTTTCTTGCCTGAGTATCTGGGCGCATTCCATGATCGCCAGCGCCGAACCATTTACGGGAGTTGCCTTCATATTCCGCCTCTGATCCTTTATCGGCATTTCCGGTCTTCCGGTTGAGCCCAATATCGGGGATTCGGCGCCCTCTTTTGCGCCCGAACGCGCAGCGCGGGGTACTTGACTCTTTCCAATTTTTGCGGCATATTCTTTTTCGTCAGTTCGACGGTGGGTGTAGCTCAGTTGGTAGAGTGCCAGAATGTGGATCTGGTGGTCGCGGGTTCAAATCCCGTCATCCACCCTTCCGAAAGACGGATCCGGCGCTCTGACAGAGACAGAATGCGTTCGTAGCTCAGCTGGATAGAGCGACGGACTTCGAATCCGTAGGTCGGGGGTTCGACTCCCTCCGGACGCAGGAGGACGAACGCCGGCGGCTGAAGCCGCCACCGAACGTCGGAGACAAAAATCGGGCCGCTAGCTCAGCTGGTAGAGCAGCAGACTCTTAATCTGCGGGTCGAAGGTTCGATCCCTTCGCGGCTCAAAGGAACTTCCCCGGGAAGTTCCGGTTTTGCGGGAATAGCTCAGTGGTAGAGCGCCACCTTGCCAAGGTGGATGTCGCGGGTCCGACTCCCGTTTCCCGCTAAAAAGTCAAAAGACGGATTACAGATTGGTAACGGGATGACGAGCGGTTGGGAGGCGGACCATACCATCCATACCGCTCGACAAACGACCCGAAGGGGCGTATGTCGCGGGTCCGACTCCCGTTTCCCGCTCGCGACCCCAAAAAGCCGTCCGGTGTTCCGGACGGCTTTTTTATATCCCAGGCGTACCGGGATAGCGCGGATATTGACAGCCCGTCATCCATCCGGTAGACTCTGCTGGTCGCAAACCGTTGAACCTGAAACATTTGAAAATCGATTTCAGGAAGCTACCCATCACGGACCAGCGAGAGTGGTGAAATTGGTAGACACGCCAGACTTAGGATCTGGTGCCATCGGCATAAGGGTTCAAGTCCCTTCTCTCGCAGAAGTTCAGCGCGGAAGGGTTTTCAGGCGGGAATAGCTCAGTGGTAGAGCGCCACCTTGCCAAGGTGGATGTCGCGGGTCCGACTCCCGTTTCCCGCTTTTTTACGGAAGGCGATCCGGTGGCCGGATCGCCTTTTTTTCGAGCGTCCCAGCCTAGCGGCGGCGCCCGCAATTTTTTCCGGAAAGAGGAAGCAAAGTGGTTTCAAGCAAAGAAATCGTTCGCCTGGAGCACTCGGCGATCAAATTGACCGTAACCGTCGCCAAAGCGGATGTCCGCGCCCAGTACGACGAGCTGATCGCCTCGTATGCCAAAAACGTCCAGCTGCCGGGTTTCCGCAAAGGCAAGGTTCCCCGGGAAGTGCTGGAGCGTAAATTCGGCGAATCCCTGAAGGGTGAACTGACGGGCCGGGTGATGGAGAAGGCGATCCAGGAATTGATGGCAGCCGAAGACTTCCCCGCCGAATCCAAGCCGATCGCTTATTCGACGCCCTCGGTGACCGAGGAGCCCCAGCTTGATTTTGACCGGGACCTGTCCTTCTCCGTCACCTACGACGCTTTTCCCGCAGTTCAGGTAGGCAACTACAAGGGGCTGGAAATCGAAGCGCCCCAGGTGGACATCGGCAACGACGACCTCAACCGGGAACTGGACCAGATCCGGGAACGCAACGCCATCGTCCTGGACAAGGACGACGGCGAAAAGGCCGTCTCCGGCGACGTGGTCACCGTCAACTACGCCGAACTGGACGATGCCGGAACCGTCGTCCCCGGCACGGAGCGCCAGGACTACGTCTTTACCCTGGGTACCGGCCAGAACGTCTACAAGTTCGACGCCGAAATCACGGGCCTGAAGAAGGGGCAAAGCAAGGATTTTGAAAAATCCTACCCCGCAGATTTTGAAGACGCCGAACTGGCGGGCCGGACCAGGCGGCTGCGGGTGTCGGTTACGCTGATCAAGGCCAAAAAGCTGCCGGAACTGGACGACGATCTGGCCCAGGATGTCAACGAGAAGTACAAAAACCTGGCGGACCTCAAGGCGGACATCCAGGCGCGGCTGCAGAAGACGGCGGACAAGCGCATCCGGGAGCTCAACGTGGCGGCGGTGCTGGAAAAAATCATGGCCGCCACGCCCATCGACCTGCCGGAATCCATGATCCGGGCCGAACAGGACCTGCGTTGGCGCGACATGGCCCGGCGCTTCAATACCGACTCGGACCAGCTGTTGAAAATTTTGGCATCCTCCGGCAAGACCTATGAGAACCTGATGGCCGAGTGGCGTCCGGACGTGGAAAAGGGCCTCAAGAGCCGGCTGATCGTCGAGACGCTGATCAAAGACCTGGGACTGGAAGCCGGCGAAGCCGAGCTGGAAGCCGAAATGCAGACCATGGCCGCGGGCATGGACGTCAGCGTCGATGAAGTCAAGAAATACTACGAGCAAGAAAATATGAAGGAATACCTGCTGGATTCGATTAAAGAAAACCGGCTCTTCGACCGCTTGCTGGCGGAAAGCAAGATCAAGAAGGGCAAGAAGCGGAAATACCTGGACCTGGTGGGCAATAATGGGTAAATTAAGCGCATGAACGAGCACATGAACAGTTTGGTACCCATCGTTGTCGAACAAACGGGTATCGGCGAGCGATCTTATGACATCTACTCCCGGTTGTTGAAAGACCGGATCGTATTCCTGGACGGTGAAATCAACGATCTGACCGCCGACCTGGTCGTCGCCCAGATGCTTTTCCTGGAAGGCCAGGACCCGGAAAAAGACATCAGCCTGTATATCAACTCCCCCGGGGGATCGGTGACTGCGGGCTTGGCCATCTACGACACCATGCAGTACATCAAGTGCGATGTGCAGACCATCTGTCTGGGACAGGCCGCCAGCATGGCCGCGCTGATCCTGACCGCCGGGTCGCCGGCCAAACGGCTGGCCTTGCCGTCTTCGCGGATCTTGATCCACCAACCCTGGGGCGGCGCCCAAGGCCAGGCCCGGGACATCGGCATTCAGGCCAAAGAAATACTCAGGCTCAAGAAAATGACCATCGAATACTTCGCCCGACACGCCGATAAAGGGGTAGACCAGATCGCTGCGGACATGGAGCGGGATTTTTACATGTCCGCCGAGGACGCCGTAAAATACGGCATCGTAGATCGCGTTTTGACGAGGGTAAAACATGGCACGTCTGCGTAACAACGGTTCCGGAACTCACGATCGTTCTTGCTCGTTCTGCGGAAAAAGTGCCGATATGGCCCGGCGGTTGATCGCCGGCCCCAACGACGTCTACATCTGCGACGAGTGCGTAGAAGTCTGCCGAAAGATTTTGGTCGAAGAAGACCACGACCTGTCCACCCAGTTTACCGGGGACGTGCCGACGCCCAAAGAGATCAAAGAATACCTGGACCAGTTCGTGATCGGCCAGGAGAACGCCAAAAAGGCGCTGTCCGTAGCGGTGTACAACCACTACAAGCGCATCGCCAACCCGGCCAAGACGCCGGATGACGTGGAAATCGAAAAATCCAACGTGCTCATGATCGGTCCGACGGGGACGGGCAAGACCTTGTTGGCCAAAACCCTGGCGCGCAAGCTGAAGGTGCCCTTCGCCATCGCCGACGCCACTACGTTGACCGAAGCCGGCTACGTGGGCGAAGACGTGGAGAACATCCTGCTCAAGCTGATCCAGAACGCCGGCGGCAACATCGCCGCGGCGGAACGGGGCATCGTCTATATCGACGAAATCGACAAAATTGCCCGCAAGGGGGAGAACGTCTCCATCACCCGGGACGTTTCCGGCGAGGGCGTCCAGCAGGCCCTGCTCAAGATCATCGAAGGCACCATCGCCTCGGTGCCGCCCCAGGGCGGACGCAAGCACCCGAACCAGGAAATGATCCGCATCGATACCACCAATATCCTGTTCATCTGCGGCGGGGCCTACGTCGGCCTGGACAAGTACATCGAACAGCGCGTCGCCCAGCATCCCATGGGTTTCGGCGCCGACGTCAAGGACCGCAAGGACAAGGATCTGCGGGCCATCTACGACGCCATGCACCCGGACGACCTGATCCGTTACGGCATGATTCCCGAGTTCATCGGCCGCTTGCCCATCACCGTCTGCCTGGACGAGCTCAAGAAGGAAGACCTGACCCGGATCATCACCGAGCCCCGGAACGCCATCATCAAGCAGTACCAGGCTTCCATGGCCATCGACGACGTCACGCTGGAGTTCACCGAGGACGCCATCGACGCCATCGCCAACACGGCGATCAAACAGAAGACCGGTGCCCGGGGACTCCGGGCTATAGTCGAACGCATGATGACCGAAATCATGTTCGAGATTCCTTCCATGGAAGGAAAAAAGCGGGTGGTCGTGACTCGTGATGTAGTCGAGAAATCCGAACCCCCGGAAGTGCACCCGCTCCAGAAAAGCGCATGAGCCTCTTGTCCGGGCTGAAGACCAAATCTCCCGTCGACGAGCTTCCGCTGCTGCCGCTGCGGGAGCTCGTTTTGTTTCCCCATACCATGATCCCCGTCTTCATCACCTACCGGAGCGGCATCGCCGCGGTGGAAGAAGCGTTGCAGCGCGATCAGCGCCTCTTTGCCGCCTGCCGGAAGGATCCCGGCTCGGATGAAGAAACCTTTCCGGAGGGCAGCGTCGCCCACATCGTCCAGCAGTTGAAACTGCCGGACGGCACCTATCGGGTGGTCCTGCACGGCGAATACCGGGCGCGGATAGTGGCGCTGACCAAACGCGAAAAGTTTGCGGTGGTGCGCACGACGCCCATCGGTTCAGGCGAAGCGGCGGGTGCGGAAGACAGGGAAATCGCCGGTCTGATCCGGGCGGTGCAGAAATCCTTCGGCCAGTACGCCGAGTTGACCAAGAAGATCAACGTCGACACGCTGGCGGCGGTGGAACGGGCGGATTCCGCGGAACGCCTGGGCAATCTGGTCTGCAACGCCCTGCAGATCAAGCTGGAGCGCAAGCTGCAGCTGCTGGTGATGGAAGAAACCGCACCCCGGCTGACGGCCATCCTGGAAACCCTGGAGCTGGAAAACGAAATCATCGGCGTCCAGCGCAAGATCAGCGGCAAGGTCAAGAACCGCATGGAGAAGACCCAGCGGGAATACATCCTCAACGAACAGCTCAAAGAAATACACAAGGAACTGGGCCGGGATACGGCGGAAGACGAATTTTCGGATCTGGAAAAGACCATCGCCGAAAAGGACCCGCCCGCGGAGGTACTGGCCAAGGCGCGGAAGGAACTGGCCCGCTTGCGCAGATTGCAGAGCATGTCTCCGGAAGCGGGCGTGCTGCGGGGCTATCTGGAATGGATCGCCGACCTGCCCTGGAGCCGGCGCAGCGAAGACCTGACCGACCTGGCGGCGGCCGAAAAGGTGCTGGACGAAGACCACTTCGACATGCGCAAAGCCAAGGAACGGATCGTGGAGTTCATCGCCGTGCAGCAGCTCACGGCGGCCCTGAAAGGTCCGATCCTGTGTTTCGTCGGCCCGCCGGGCACGGGCAAGACCAGCCTGGGCAAATCCGTCGCCCGCGCCCTGGGCCGGAATTTTGTGCGCGTCTCCCTGGGCGGCGTGCGGGACGAAGCCGAAATCCGGGGACACCGCAAGACCTACGTGGGCGCCCTGCCGGGCAAGATCGTGCAATCCATGCGCAAGGCGGGGACCGTCAATCCCGTGTTCCTGCTGGATGAGATCGACAAACTGTCCAACGATTTTCGCGGCGACCCGGCCTCCGCCCTGCTGGAAGTACTGGATCCGGAACAGAATTTTTCTTTTACCGATCACTATCTGGAACTGCCCTACGACCTTTCCAAGGTGCTCTTCATCGCCACCGCCAATTCCCTGCACACCATCCCCTACCCGCTTCTGGACCGGATGGAGATCATCGAGATCCCGGGCTACGGCGAGCAGGAAAAACTGAACATCGCCCGCCGATTTTTGGTACCCAAAGAACTGGCCGAAAACGGACTGGGCAGCGCCCGGGTGGTTTTCAAGGATGAAGCCCTGCTGGACATCATCCGCTACTACACCATGGAATCCGGCGTGCGCAGCCTGCAGCGCGAAATTGCCCGCTGCGTGCGCCGCATTGCCCGCATCGCCGTCCGCCGGGGCTACGGCAGCCGGGGACCCAAACCGATTGACAGCTTTCGGCATACGGTAAAACAGGAAACGCTGGAAAAACTGCTGGGCAAGCGCAAGCACAAGGCCGATCTGGTGTACCAGGAAGCCCGGGTGGGCGTATCCTACGGCCTAGCCTGGACGGAAACCGGCGGCACCATGCTGCCCGTCGAAACCGTGCGCTTTGAGGGCGGCGGCGAACTGATCATGACCGGCAACCTGGGAGACGTGATGAAGGAAAGCGCCCGCACCGCCCTGTCCTACCTGCGCAGCACCGCCGACGCCTACCCGTTCACGGCGGAAGACGTGGGCAAAACGGACTTCCACATCCACGTGCCCGAAGGGGCCATACCCAAGGACGGACCATCGGCGGGCATTACCCTGGCGGCGTCCCTCTTGTCCGCCCTGTGCCGCGTGGCCCCGGGTTCCCGGATCGCCATGACCGGAGAACTGACCCTGACCGGACGGATTCTGCCCATCGGCGGCCTCAAGGAAAAGCTCCTGGCGGCCATCCGCAACGGGATGGAACGGGTCATCCTGCCCCGGGCCAACGAAAACGACTTTGCCGAGCTGGACGCGGATATCCGGGATGCCCTGGGGATCCATCTGGTGGAAACTGCGGACGAAGCCTTTGCGCTGCTTTTCGGCGACCGCCTCAAGCCCCGGACGGAAAACTCCGACTCCTAGCGCCCCGCGGTTTCGCGGATCAGCTGAAAGGTGCGCTCCGCGCATCGAGCCCAGGAAAAACCCTGCGCCCGCTCCAGCCCCAGCCGTTTGCATTCCCGGTACACTTCGCGGTCCGTGGTCAGGGTCACCATCCGGTCGGCCATGTCTTCCGCATCGTCGGGGTCAAAGTACAATGCCGCGTGCTCCGCCGTTTCCGGCAGGGACGCCGCCCGGGCGCAAGCCACGGGCACGCCGGAGGCCATGGCTTCCAGCACACCCATGCCGAAACCTTCGTACCGGGAGGGCACCACGACCAGATCGGCGCCGGCGTAGAGCTCCGGCAGGCTCTTCAGGGGAAAATGTCCGCTAAAAAAGATATCCTTGCGGTGCGGCGACCGGGCCGCCGCCCGTTTTACCGCGGCCGCGCCCAGGTAGTCCGCCCCGGCCAGCACCAGGCGGTGGGGATGCCGCGTCCGGGCTTTGAAAATGCTGAAGGCTTCGATCAGCTTGAGGTGGTTCTTGACCGGATGATCGATGCGCGATACGTACAGGATGTAGGGACGCCGGAAACTGAAGGGCTGGATGAGGACGACACTTTCTTCGTTCCGGGGCCGGGGGTAAAAAGCGTCCAGGTCCACCCCGTTCGGGATTACTTCGATCCGGGATTCAGGGACTTTTACCGTGTTTATCAGTTCCTGCTTCACGTATTCGCTGACCGCGATGATCCGGTCCAGGCTGCGCAGCGAGTCGGGAAAAACCAGGCGCAGCACCGCGCCCAGGTGCTCCCGGTTCCGCCGGGGACCGCTGTAGGCGGCCATATCGTGCACCGTCCCCACCGTGGGACAGGGCGAACGCCGGGGCAGGCGCCGGTGCGCGGCGGGGAAAAAACAGGCGCCGTATTCCCGCAGACGGGCAAACTGGGGATATTTATACACGTGCCACAGCGAATTGGCCGTCCGGCCGGTGCGGAAACCCTGGGAAATAAAATCGATATCTTCATTGTTTTCGGTAAAGGCATAGCGGTCGAACTCCCAGCCGAACAATTCATAGCGGGCGTCGGAACGGGAAATCCGCTTGAGCAGCTGGATCAGGTACACCCCGATGCCGGATTTTCCGCCATCGCAGGCAAAGGTGTCGATGCCTATCTTCATCGTTATGCCGTCTCCCCAACAAGCCCCAGCATAACAGGCTTGGAGACTAAAGAAAAGCCATGATTTTATCTGCCCTCCCCTTGCGACACAATCTATAGCGTGATATACTCAAAATTGATAGAAAAACACAACATATAGTGCATATTTTTCAGAACATGGCCATTTTGGACTAAATGGAGGAATAGGGATGCGCTGCCCCCACTGCGGCAACCACGACGACAAGGTCATCGACTCCCGGACGCTGGCCAACGGCGAAGCCATCCGCCGCCGCCGGGAATGCAACGGTTGCGGCTACCGGTTCACCAGCTACGAGCGGATTGAGGACAAACCCTTCATGGTGATCAAACGGGACGGCAGGCGAGAACCCTTCGACCGGGCCAAGATCGAACGCGGCGTGCAGCGGGCGCTGGAAAAACGACCAGTCTCCCAGATGTCCATCGAGAGCATCGTCAACGAGATCGAAGACGCCTCGGTGATTACCGGCAAAGCCAACCACGAGATCGCTTCCAGCGACATCGGCGAACTGGTGCTGGAAAAAATCGGCGCCATCGACCGGGTGGCTTACATCCGCTTCGCGTCCGTCTACCGTCATTTTGACGACCTGAACGAGTTTGTCCGTGAAATTCAGAAATTGGGGGGAGATGCGTGACGGAACACGATTTTCCGGAATGGCGGGCTTTCCTGAACCAGGGCGCCGAGGAGGCCGAACCGGAACGGCCCGCGCTGCGGCAGGTGGTCAAGCGTTCGGGTGGGATAGAAAGCTACGACCGGGCCAAGATCGAAGCTGCGGTGGGCAAGGCCTTTGCCGCCGTCGGCCAGGGCGAGGCTTCCGCCGACGGCCGGGGCCGGGTAGCTGCCGTCGTCGACCGGGTCGAAGAACTGCTGGCGCTGCTGATGGCCGGCCGCCACCCCCACTCCATACCGGCCATTGAAGAAATCCAGGACTTGGTGGAAACCGCCCTGGTCGAAGCCAGGGCAACCGGGGTGGCCAAAGCCTACATCCTGTACCGCGCCCGGCACGAAGCCCTCCGGGATTCGCGCAAACTGATGCTGGACATCGACGCCACCATGGACGGTTACCTGGAACAGTCGGACTGGCGGGTCAACGAAAACGCCAACGTCAATTTTTCCCTGGGCGGGCTCATCCTGCACAATTCCGGAACCATCACCGCCAACTATTGGCTCAAGAACATCTACCCTGCGGACATTGCCGACGCGCACCGCAACGCCGACTTCCACATCCACGACCTATCCATGTTCTCCGGCTACTGCGCCGGCTGGTCGCTGCGCCAGCTGATCGCCGAAGGTCTGGGCGGCGTCCCGGACAAGATCACTTCCAAACCGGCGCGGCACCTGAATACGCTCATGCAGCAGGCGGTCAACTTTTTGGGCTGCCTGCAGAACGAATGGGCCGGCGCCCAGGCGTTCAGTTCCTTCGATACCTACATCGCCCCCTTCGTGCGCGCCGACCGGCTGAGCGACGCCGAGCTGAAGCAGTGCCTGCAGAGTTTTGTCTTCGGGGTCAACACCCCCAGCCGCTGGGGAAGCCAGGCGCCCTTTACCAACATCACCCTGGACTGGACAGTTCCTGCGGACCTGAAAGACAAACCGGCCATCATCGGCGGCGCGGAAACGGACTTTACCTACGGCGACTGCAAGCCCGAGATGGACCGGGTCAACCGGGCTTTCATCGAACTGATGCTGGAAGGCGACGCCGACGGGCGGGGGTTCCAGTATCCCATACCCACCTACAACATCACCGCCGATTTTGACTGGGACAGCGCGAACGTCCGGCTGCTCTTTGAGATGACCGCCCGCTACGGCACGCCCTACTTCCAGAATTTCGTCAATTCCGACCTGGACCCCGCGGACGTGCGCTCCATGTGCTGCCGCCTGCAGCTGGACAAGCGGGAGCTGCGCAAACGGGGCGGCGGCCTGTTCGGCTCCGACGAATTCACCGGTTCCATCGGCGTGGTGACCATCAACCTGCCCCGCATCGGCTACCTGGCCCGGGATGAGAAGGATTTTTTCCAGCGGCTGGCACGGCTGATGGATCTGGCCAAGGAAAGCCTGGTGCTCAAACGGAAAGTGGTGACCCGTCTATTGGAGAACGGACTGTTCCCCTACACCAAGCGCTACCTGGCCAACCTGAACAACCACTTCAACACCATCGGGCTGGTGGGCATGAATGAATGCCTGCGCAACTTTCTGGGTTCCGAAGTGGGCATCGCCACCGGGCAAGGCCGCGCCTACGCCCTGAAAATTCTGGAATTCATGAAAAAACGGCTGGCGGATTACCAGGAAGAAACCGGAGATCTGTTCAATCTGGAAGCCACCCCGGCGGAATCCACGTCCTACCGCCTGGCCAAGCACGACAAGCGGCGTTATCCGGACCTGATCGCCGCCGGCACCACGGAACCCTACTATACCAATTCTACCCAGTTGCCGGTCATGCAGACCGAGGATATTTTCGACGCTCTGGATCAGCAGGAAGCCCTGCAGACCGCCTACACCGGCGGAACCGTCTTCCACGGCTTCATCGGCGAAGCCATCGACGACTGGCGCACCTGCCGGGACCTGGTAAAAGCCATCGCCGTCAATTACCGCATTCCCTATTTTACCATTTCGCCCACCTTCTCGGTCTGTCCCGTCCATGGCTACCTTTCGGGCGAACACTTTACCTGTCCCCGCTGCCGGGAAGAACGGGAGGTGGAACTGACCAGCCGCATTCAAAATCTGGAACAAGAACGGGATCGCGTCCTGCAGGGCGCCTGAAAAAGGTATTTTGGAGGAAAAAAGTGAGAACCCTGGCGACGATAGAAGCGGAACTGGTGGAAGCCAGAAAGGAAATGGCCACTCTGGAAGGTACGCCGACGGAAGTATACAGCCGGATCGTCGGCTACTACCGGGCGGTAGGCAACTGGAACAAGGGCAAACGGGAAGAATACGGGGAGCGCCGCTTGTTTGCGGTCGGCTCCGCCTTAGTTGGCGCCGCCCGAGACACGGCAATCGGGAACCCCAGCCCCGCCGCAGTGGGTGCGGAAGCACGCCCGGCGGCTCCCGCCGCAGTGGGCGATCCACGGGTGCTGCTCTTCGTTCGCCCCGCCTGTCCGGCCTGCCCCAGCGCCAAGATCGCGGCGGGCAAACTCGGCCTGCCCGTGGATTTGGTGGACGCGGATACCGAAGACGGCCTGGCGGAAGCGGCCCGGCGCCACGTTTTTTCGACCCCGACGGCCATTCTGCTCTCCGGCGACGGCGCGGAGCTGCGCCGGGCCCGGGACGCCCGGGCCATAGCGTCGTTTGCCGATTTTGCCGTCGCCACCTGAGTTTGCGCGCCGGGAATCGTTGGTCGGCTTGCAGAAGACCAGCCTGGTCGACTATCCCGGCAAGGTGGCGGCCACGCTCTTTCTGACGGGCTGCAATCTGCGCTGTCCCTGGTGCCACAACGGCGGACTGGTAACCTTGGCGGACGGCGGCGCCGGCCTGATCCCCCTGGAAGATGCCTTGGCGCTGATCGCCAAGCGCCGACCGGTCCTGGGCGGCGTAGCCATTACCGGCGGCGAGCCGCTGCTGACGGCGACGCTGGGCGGCATCATCCGGCGGATCAAAGCCCTGGGATTGCCGGTCAAGCTGGACACCAACGGCACGCTGCCCCGCAAGCTGGAAGCCCTGCTTACCGACCCCGCCGCCCGTCCGGACTACGTCGCCCTGGATCTCAAGCTGGCGCCCGGCCGGTACCGGGAATTGCTGGCCCCGGGCTCGGCGGCGGAATCTAACCCCGGCGCGGCGCTCATAGAGAGCGTGCGCCTGCTGCGCACCCAGGGGGTGCCCCATGAATTGCGCAGTCTGGTGTTTCCGGACGATACTTTTACGGAAAAAGATGTACAGGAATTGGCGGAACTCGTCGCCGGGGATACGCCCTGGTATTTTTCCGCCTTCAAGCCCGGCACCTGCCTGGACCCGGACTGGAACGAGCGCCCCGGAACGTCCAAAGCGGATACGCAAAAAATAGCCGCTCTGGCGCGGCTAGCGGGCAAGAACGGCATTTTCAGGGGCTGATCCACCGGTATTTTTAGCGGCAATAGGGATTGAACCTATGACACAACGGATATGAGCCGTTTGCTCTACCAACTGAGCTATGCCGCCGTCAACCCGGCCACCATATCAGAAAATGTTTCTCCTTGTCAATATTCCGCCCCAAGCAGGGTGTTGTAGAAATAGCAACCTGCTAGATAAGATTATGCTGCTTGG
>DYPP01000041.1 GCA_020719845.1 Treponema denticola
ATCCGGCGCTGACCCTGGAAGGGCTGGTCGCCATCGCCCGGCGGTCGCTGGCCGCGGGTTGACGCTCGGCCGGCGCGGCGCGGCGGGCCAGCGTGTCCGACCCTACCCCAAGAGGGTTTCCAGTTCGGTCACCAGGGCGCTGAAGGCGGCGCAGGCCGCGGCCACCGGCTCCGGGGCGGACATGTCCACGCCGGCAACCTGCAGGGACTGGATTGGATAGCGGGAACCGCCGGAAGACAGGAAGGCGAAGTAGTCCTCCCGTTCCTTCCGGCCGCCGGCCAGGACCCGATCCGCCAGCGCCAGCGCGGCGGACACGCCGGTGGCGTACTTGTAGACGTAGAAGGCGCCGTAAAAATGGGGAATGCGCAGGCCTTCCAGGTCGCTTTCCGGTTCGAAGACCAGGGCGGGACCGAAATAACGGATCAGCAGGTCGCGGTATTCGGCGCGCAGCACGTCCACGGTCAACGGGGTGCCCCCTTCTTCCAGGGCGTGGGTCCGCTGTTCGAACTCGGCGAACATGGTCTGCCGGTACAGGGTAGCCAGCAGGTCGTCCAGCCGCTTGTTGACCAGGTAGGTCCGCAGCTGCGGGCTGTCCGCGTTTTTGACCAGATGGCGGTAGAGCAGCTCCTCGTTGAAGGTGCTGGCCACCTCGGCCTCGAAGATGGTGTAGCCGTAGCTCAGGAAGGGATTGGACCGGGCGGAATACCAGCTGTGCATGGAATGGCCGCCCTCGTGGGCCAGGGTAAAGATGTCCCGGATCAGGTCGTCCTTGTAGTTCATCAGGATGTAGGGGTCGGCGGTATAGCTGCCGGCGGAAAAAGCGCCGGACCGTTTGCCCTTGTTCTCGTAGCGGTCCGCCCAGCGGCCGAGGAGGCCGGAGCGCAGGGTGTCCACGTATTCGCCGCCCAGGGGAGCTAAAGCGTCGCCGATCAGGGCGACCGCCTCGTTCCAGGAAGTGCGTTTTTGGGCCTTGGCCCGGATGTCCGAAGGTACGATGGGCACGTAGACGTCGTAGTGGCGCAGTTCCTCCAGGCCGAGGGCCCGCTTGCGCAAGGCGTAGTAGCGGTGCAGCGGCTCCAGATGGGCGTTCACCGTGGAAACCAGGTTGTCGTAGACGCTTTCCGGCACGTCGTCGGGAAAGAGCGCCGCCGCCCGGGCGGAGCCGAACCCCCGCAGCCGGGCCTGGACGGCGTCCTGTTTTACCGAACCGCCGTAGAGGGTGGCCAGGCTGGTCTTGTGGGCGTCGAACTGATGGTAGAAGGCGGTGTAGGCCCGGCGGCGCAGGTCCCGGTCGTCCTTTTCCAGAAAAGAGGACCAGGTGGACTGGGAAAGGGGCCGGGGCCCTTCCGGGGTGTCGATGGCGCCGAAATCCATGTCCACGTTGGTCAGCACCGTAAAGACGTCCCGCAGGGTGCCCTCGGCTTCGCCGTGCAGCGCCAGCAGGCGCTCTTCCTTGGCGCTGAGGATGTGGGGCTTCCAGCGCAGGATCTTGCGCAGGTAGACGGCGTAGTCCTGGAGCCGGCTCCGGGTCAGAAAGCCCGTCATCGTCGCGGCGTCGACGGCCTGCAGCTCCGGGGTAGCCCAGGAGGCGGCGGTTTCGGCCCGGGCCTGGGCCATGACGAAGCGGCCGGTCATGGTCCGGGCGTCGTCGGCGCCCTCGTCTTCGGTCTGGCGCAGTTCGCAGTAGTAGCTCAGCCGTTCTTCCAGAATGCCCAGATCCCGGTAAAAATCCAGCCAATCCGCCAGGGCGTCGGCGGAAGCGGCCAGGGTGCCCTGAAAGGTGGTAATGCGGGGGATCAGGGCTTCGTAGGTCTTGAGGCCCTCGTGCCAGGCATCGTCGGAAGCGAAGAGCCGGGACAGGTCCCAGGTGTCGGCGAGCTTTTGTTCGCGGCGGGCGGGAATGGCGGCGGAACTCATGGTGTTACTCCTCAAAAAGCCAGGTTGACAGGTAGCGTTCCCCCAAATCGGGCAGCACGGTCACGATGAGCCGGCCTTCGTGCTCGATACTACGCGACATTTCCAGCGCGGTCCAGAGGTTGGCGCCGGAGGAAGCGCCGGCCAGGATGCCTTCGGTGCGGGCCGCCACGGCGGAGTCATAGTTTTCCGGTACAAAGCCCGCGCCGACGCCGGGGATGAAGACGTCCACGCCGCCGTCCGTGTCGCGCCAGATTTCCTCCGCCGTGGTGGTCCGGTGGATTTCCGGACCCGCGGGGTTGGCGAACGGCCGGGGCAGGAAGGCGCCGGCAGTCCGGGCGGCGATCTCTTCCGCCGGGTTCCAGCAGGCCCCGGCGCAGGGCATCCTCGATCAGCGCGAGGCCGGCGCGGTCCTGGAGGCCCGCCTGGGGATTGCGGCTTTCCAGCTTGAGCGCGATGCGGGCGTGGCCGTCGCTGATGCGGTCCAGATAGACCAGGGGCGTATTTCCAATCAGCTCGGTTATGTTGCCGGCTAAGTCCATGCTGCGTACTCTCCAGAAAGCGGCGTCGGTTGGGGTCCGCAGCTCAACTGTACGGATCGGCGGGGGCTTTTACACGGGCCGTCAAACCGGGACGGGCCGCTATTGTGCGAATCCGCATTTCCCTCTACCATAAAGGCAAATGAATTCGATACTGTCGCCCTACCAGTTGGGGAAAGCCCGCAACGCCTACAACCTGTTCAACGCCTTCAATTCCTTTTCCTTTGCCCTGTTGAGCGGCAACGTCATCACCCTCTACGCCCTGCGGCTGGAGGCCACCTCGACCACCATCGGTCTGCTCAACGCCTTCGCCTTCGCCGCCTTCTTCTTCATGCCCCTGGGCAAACGGCTGGTAAAATATTTCCCCATCATCCGCATCTTCGCCGGCGCCTGGATTTTTCGCTACGTATGCATGATTCCCCTGGTCTTTGTGCCCTTTGCCGCAGCGGCGGGGCGGGCAGACCTGGCTTTGACCTTCATGCTGGTGGGCGTCTTCGGGTTCAACGCCAGCCGGGGGGTGGGCATGATCGGCAACAATCCGGTGCTGAACGAAATGGCCGCCGGCCACGACCGGGGCGCCTACATGACCCACGTGCAGGTCATCAACAGCGCCGTGGCCATGTTCTCCAGTTTTGCCCTGGCCCTGCTCTTGGGCCGGGACCCGCCCTTGTTCCTGTACGCCGTGATCATGGTGGCCGGCATCGTCTCCGGCATCGCGGGCAGCACGCTGCTGTACCGGATTCCCGAACCGGAGAACCACCGGGCCGACCAGGCGGGCCAATTTCTGGCTATAGCCCGGAAAGCCTTTGCCCAAGCCCCGTTCCGGCGCTTCATCCTGATTTTTCTGGGCGTCAGCTTCGCCTCCGCCGTAGCCCGCACCTTCACCGTCGTCTACAGTCGGGAAGTGTACCTGCAGGGCGACGGCCTGGTCACGCTGTATACGGTTTTCGGCGGCCTGGGCGCGCTGATGATGGGTATCTTTACCCGGCTGCTGGTGGACCGGGTCGGGGCCAAGCCGCTGTACATCACGTATACGGTGGTGGCGGCGCTGAGCCTGATTCCCGCCATTCTGGCGCCCCAGGCGGGAACGGCCATCGGGGTTTCGGTGGTGCTCTTTCTGTCGTTCCTGCAATTTTCGGTCAACTTCGGGTTTGCCGGCGCCGAGGGCGTGGCGCAGAACTATTTTTTCGGCCTGGTCCGGCCGGAAGAACTATTGGACCTGGGGATACTGTACTACATCGTGTACGGCGGCGCCGGCGCGGTCGGTTCCTTTACGGCGGGTCTGCTGCTGGATTCTTTTGCCCGCGTCGGGCTTTCGCCGCTGAGTTCCTACCGGATTCTTTTTTTGGGCGTCCTTGGCTTTCTGGCGGTGGTGCTGTACCTGCAGCGCAACCTGATCCGCCTGGGCGCGCTGCCCCTGCGCGGTGCCCTGGGGGTCATCTTTTCGTTCCGCGACCTGCGGGCCATCACCCTGCTGGACAAGCTGGACAAGACCCGGACCACCGGGGAAGAAACCGCCCTGCTGGAAGCCCTGCACGACGCGCCTTCCCCGCTGGCCCTGTCGGAACTGCTGGAGCGGGCCCGGTCGCCGCGCCTGTCGGTCCGCACCGGCGCGCTGCGGGCCATCGAAGCCCTGGATACGCTGACCCCCGAGGCGGAAGGGGCGCTGGCCCTGGATACGGAAAACAATCCCTTCACCACCGCCTACATCTCGGCCCGCATCCTGGGGAACCACGGCGCGGCGGCGGCGGTGCCCCTGCTCCGGGGGCACATCCATTCGGAAGACTACATGCTGGCCGGGGAAGCCATGCTGGCCCTGGCCCGCCTGGGCGACGAAGCGTCCCGGCCGGAAGTCCAGGCTTTGGTGGAAACGACCCGCAATCCCCGGCTGCAGATCATGGGTACCGCCGCCCTGGAGACCTACGCTTCGCCGGCGGCGCTGCCGGTGCTGCTGGACCTGCTGCGGCAGGAAGACCCGCCCCCCTACCTGCGGGACGAGGTTACCCTGGCCATCGCCGGGCTGCTGCGCATCCAGGAACGGTTTTACCCCCTGCTGGTGCGCTACGTGGAAGACCCGGTTCTGGCGCCGGCCCTGGCCCTGGATGAGGTGGACGCGGCTACGGAACGGTACCGCGCCCTGCATCCCAAGCGCAAAAAAGGCCGTTCCGCCGCGGAAAAAGCCGCCGACCCGCCGGACCGGCTGCGCCGGGCGGTGGCGGAATATATGGAAGCCAGGACGGGTACCCTCCTTTCGCGCTGGATCCTGGATCTCCAGGACCAGGGCACGGACACCATCCTCTTCCTGCTGGCCGAAGCTACCCTGGACGACGACCTGAACGTCCACGACCGCTTCCGCCTGCTGGTCTCTTCCTGGGCCGCGGAACAGCTGAACCTCCGGCCGACCCTTGCCCCGTAGCCAACCGCGGCCGCAATCCGGTATGGTAGGGCGTATGAATGGTCGAGGCGTCGCAACCACCTTCATGGCCGCCCTGCTGGTCGCGGTTCTGGCCTTTCCCGGTGCCTGCTCCCGGTTGCTGGGCTACGGGGTGCTCCGCTGGTCCGTGGAAGACCCGGCCATACCCTCGGGTACGGTCTTGCCGGTGCACATCAAGTCCAACATCGACCAGGTCTGGGTCGTCGGCGTGCCGGAACAGTTCCGCGGCACCGACCAGCAGGCGGACAAGCGGGAACTGCCCCTGTGGCAGCTCGAATTCGTGGGCAGCCGTCGCAAGGCGGTTCAATGGGCACAGCAGTTCGCCGCCTTCGCCGACCAGTACGCGGAAACGATGCAGGACGGTCTGCCGGTCCGCGCGGAGCCGGACAACAACGCCCGGCGGGTCTACCGGCTGCGGGAAGGCCAGATCGTCAAAATCCTGGCTAAAGCCGAGGGGAGCCCCGCCATGAGCGGCGAGACGCCCCTGCCCGGCGACTGGTACCGGGTGCTCACCGACGACGGCGCGGAAGGGTACTGTTTTTCGTACCGCCTCCGGCTTTTTGCCCATGCCGGCGGGGCTATCCGCCGGCTGGAGCCGGTGGATCAGACTGCGGGGGAAGACCCCCGGCTGGACGCGATCCTGGCCAAGACCTGGTCGCCGGAGTGGTACAAGCCGATGGTGGACGAACGGCGGATCGATCTGCGCCGCTTTTCCGAAAAGTGGAGTTTCCGGGTCGATCAGGACGGCGGCTTGGTGCACCTGGCTCTTCCGGAAGCGGAACAATCGTTCCCCTTTACCGGCATCAAGCCGGAGGGTGAGAATTCCTGGCGCCTTGAAGGCACTTCGGTCCAGATGACCCGCCGGGGCGAAGACCTGCTGGCGGTGCAGTATACCGAAGCCGGGGGCGCCCGGCGCACGCTGCTCTTTACCGCCCTGCCGGCGGACGTGGGCGACCTGATCGCCCAGGAGACCGAGCGCCGGGCCGCAGCCTTTGCCGCCATCCATGACCTGGGACCCATTTTCCGGAGCGAAAACTACGGCACCCTGGCGTTCACCGCCGAGGGGGGCTTTGTCTGGACTTCCTACGACCTGCTGGTGCCGGCGGTGATCCCCGCCGCGGCCCGGGGGACGGGAAGGGTAGATCTGGGGCTGTTCCTGGACCCGGCCATCCTGGGCGCCTACGACGGCGCCTTCACGCTCCGTTTCGGCGGGGCCGACCCGTCCTTTGCGGTCAACTTCCTGTACAAGCTGGAAGCCGCAGGCTTGCGCGTCGAGTTTGCGCCGCCGGAGGCGATGGACGGGGTTGCCGTGCTGCGCCGCGCCGCTTCGCCGGTGGTCATCTATTTTTACCCCTCGGAGCGCTGACGCATGTCCTTTGTGCAGTTCACCAAAGTCTCGCTGGCCTTCGGCGACCGGGACATACTCAAAGACGCGGCGCTGAACCTGGCCGCGGGTTCGCGCTGCGCCCTGGCGGGGGCCAACGGTTCGGGCAAGTCCACGCTGATGAAGGTCATCGCCGGCAAGCTGCGGCCCGATTCGGGCGAGCGGGCGGTGCAGAAGGGCTGCCGGGTTTCGTACCTGCCCCAGTCGGGCATCGTCTACGCCGGCCGGACCCTGGCCCAGGAGGCGGAAACCGCCTTTCAGGGGGTGGTCGACCTGATCCAGCGCATGGAAGCCCTGGGCAAATCCCTGGAAGCCACCACCGTCGACGACGGGCGCACCGCGGCGCTGGTCGCCGAGCACCACGCCCTGCAGGAAGCGGTGGCCGCCTCGGGCTACTACGACCGGGCCCAGCGCGTCGCCATGGTGCTCACCGGGCTGGGTTTTGCCCCGGCCGACCTGGACCGGAAGACGGAGGAGTTCTCCGGCGGCTGGCAGATGCGCATCGCCCTGGCCAAGGTGCTGCTGGAGACGCCGGACATCCTGCTGCTGGACGAACCGACCAACTACCTGGACATCGAAGCCCGCTACTGGCTGGAACAGTGGCTCAAGGATTTTTCCGGCGGCTACCTGCTGGTCTCCCACGACCGCTACTTTCTGGACGTGACGGTGAACGAAGTCTACGAGCTGTTCCAGGGCAACCTGAAGCGCTACGTGGGCAACTACAGCGCCTACGAGGGCGTACGCCGGACGGAGCTGGAAAGTCTGCTGGCCCGCTACGAGACCCAGCGGGAAGAGATCGCCAAGACCGAAGACTTCATCCGCCGTTTCCGCTACAACGCGTCCAAGGCGGCCATGGTCCAGGACCGGATCAAGCGGCTGGAAAAAATGGAACCCGTGGTCATTCCGGAAAACCTCAAGCGGATGCACTTTACGTTTCCGCCCCCGCCCCATTCGGGCCGCATCGCGCTGACGCTCAACGCCCTGGGCAAGCGCTACGGCGAGCGCCGGGTGCTGGCTGATCTGGACCTGGTGGTGGAGTCGGGAGAAAAACTGGCCGTGGTCGGGCGCAACGGGGCGGGCAAGACGACGCTGCTGCGCATCCTGGCCGGCGTGGACGCCCGCTTCGAAGGAGCCTTCAGCCGGGGGGCGGGCGTATCCGTCGGCTATTTTTCCCAGGACGTGGCCGAGACGCTGACCTCCAGCGCCACGGTGCTGGAGGCGCTGGAAGCCGAAGCGCCGCTGGAGCTGATTCCCCGCCTGCGGGACATGCTGGGGGCCTTCCTGTTCCGGGGCGACGACGTGCACAAGACCGTGGCCGTCCTGTCGGGGGGCGAAAAGAGCCGCTTGGCGCTGCTCCAACTGCTGCTGCACCCGGTCAACCTGCTGGTGCTGGACGAACCGACCAACCACCTGGACCTGCATTCCAAGGACGTGCTGCTGGACGCCCTCGGTTCCTACCCGGGCACGGTGATCTTCGTTTCCCACGACCGCTCCTTCATGGAAGCCTTGTCCACCAAGGTGCTGGAGCTGTCCGAGCGGGGCCCCCGCATCTTTTACGGAAACTACGGCTACTACCTGGAGCGGGTGCAGGCCGAGAACGGGTCGGCGGGCGTTCCGGCGGAGGTTTCGCTGCGGCGCAAGGGTCCGGCGGTCGACTCCGGCCTGCCGGGCACGGCCGCGGCCTCCCGGGAAACGGGGAAAAAGAAGCAGGCCCTGATCCGCCGCCTGGAACGGGAAGAAGCGGACCTGCTGGGTAAAATGGACGATCTGGAGGCGGAGAAAACGGCGCTGGAGGCTGAATTCCAGCTGCCCCAGGTCTATCAGGACGGGGAACGGGTCAAAGCGGTGCGGGCCAAACTTGACGCGGCGGCCCGGGGCATAGATACTGCAACCGAAGCGTGGGAAAAAATTGCCGAAGAGCTGGAAGCGGCCCGGCGGGGAGCATAAATGAAAATACTGATCATCGGCGGCGCCGGCTACATCGGCAGCCACGTAGCGCGGGAATTGCTGGACCGGGGGCATCGGGTAACGGTGTTCGACAATTTTTCCAGCGGACTCAAAGAAAACATCTTTCCCGAGGAAGAAGTGATCCCCGGGGACATCCTGGACTATCCGGCGTTGGAAAAAGCCATGGCCGGGTCCTTCGACGCCCTGGTGCACCTGGCGGCCTTCAAAGCCGCCGGCGAATCGATGCTCAAGCCGGAAAAATACTCGGTGAACAACATCGCCGGCACCATCAACATCCTCAACGCCGCCTGCGCCGCAGGCATCAGGCGGCTGGTGTTCTCCTCCTCCGCCGCCACCTACGGCGAGCCCCGGTACCTGCCCATCGACGAGGACCATCCCACGGAACCGGAAAACTATTACGGCTTCACCAAGCTGGAGATCGAACGCTTCCTGGCCTGGTACGACAAGCTCAAGGGCCTGCGCTTCGCCGCCCTGCGCTACTTCAACGCTGCGGGCTACGACGTGGCCGGCCGGATCAAGGGGCTGGAGCGCAGCCCCGCCAACCTGCTGCCGGTGGTGATGGAAGCCGCCTGCGGCATGCGGCCGGAGGTCAAGGTTTTCGGCGACGACTACGACACCGTCGACGGCACGGGGGTCCGGGACTACGTGCACGTCAACGACCTGGCCGTGGGCCACGCCCTGGCGCTGGATTATCTGGTGGCCAAGGATGCCAGCCTGACGGTGAACCTGGGCAGCGAAGCCGGGCTTTCGGTGCTGCAGATCATCGACGCCGCCCGGCGCGTCAGCGGCCGGCCGATTCCGGTGGACATCGTCGCCCGGCGGCCCGGGGATCCGGCCAAGCTGACCGCTTCCGCCGCCCGGGCCAGAGCCCTGCTGGGCTGGACGGCCCGGCACTCGGACGTGGAGACCCTGGTGCGCACCAGCTGGGAAGCGTACCGGCACCACGCCGGATTATAAAGGAGCAGCCGAAATGATGGAAAAGATATTTGCCCATATCGACGCCGCCGTGCCCGTCATGGTGGAGCTGGAAACCGAGCTGACCCGCCATCCCGCCCTGTCCCCGGATTCCGGCGGCGACGGGGAACTCAAAAAGGTGGAATTCCTGGAAGCCTGGCTGCGGAAGCGCGGCCTGACCCGGCTGGAGCGCTTCGACGCGCCGGACCAGCGGGTGTCCAGCGGCATCCGGCCCAACCTGATCGCCACCATCCCCGGCGCGTCGGACACCAAGCGGCTGTGGATCATGGCCCATACCGACGTCGTGCCGCCCGGCGACCTGGGCATGTGGGCCGGCGACCCCTGGACGGTGGTCCAGAAGGATGGCCGGCTCGTCGGCCGGGGCGTCGAGGACAACCAGCAGGGGCTGACCGCGGCGGTGGCCGCCGCGCTGGCCCTGACCGACCAGGGCATCACGCCGCCCCATACGGTCAAGCTGCTGTTCGTGGCGGACGAGGAAATGGGCAGCGACTACGGCATGCACTGGCTGGTCAAGCAGCACCGGGACCTGTTCCGCAGCGACGACATGGTGCTCATCCCCGACGGCGGGGACGAAAAGGGCGAAACCATCGAAGTGGCGGAAAAAAACCTGCTCTGGCTCAAGATCCTCACCAAGGGCGTCCAGTGCCACGGTTCCCGTCCCGACCAGGGCGCCAACGCCCACCTGGCGGCGGCGGAACTGGCGGTCCGGCTGCACGACGAGCTGCCCCTGGCCTTTTCCCGGCGGGACCCGCTCTTCGATCCGCCCTATTCCACCTTCGAGCCCACCAAGAGCGACGCCAACGTGCCCAACATCAACACCATTCCCGGGGACGACGCCTTCTATATGGACATGCGCGTCCTGCCCTGCTATCCCTTGAAGGATATCCTGGCGGCGATCGAAAAAATCATGCAGGAAGTGGCCGCCAGGCGGAAGGTGGCCATGAGCCACGAGACCGCCCAGCGCATGGAGTCCAAGCCGACGGCCGCCGACGCGCCGCTGGTCAAGCTGCTGTCCGCGGCGGTCAAGGCCGTCTACGGCGTGGACACCCGGCCCATCGGCATCGGCGGCGGCACCGTGGGCGCCATCCTGCGCAACGTGGACATCGACGCCGCGGTCTGGAGCCGCCTGCACGAGAGCGCCCACCAGCCCAACGAGTTCACGCTCATTGAAAACATAGTCGGCGACGCCAAGGTGATGGCCCGCCTGATGATGGAAAAGAGATAAGGGGGGAACTATGAAACGGATCGCAGCGCTGTCGCTGGTCGTCGTCCTTGCCGGTGCATCCGCCTGGGGGGCGGATCTTGCCCTGAACGTGCTGGGGGCCTACTATTTCCCCTCCTGGAGCGGCTATGGCGCTTCCGGCTTTGCACCCCTCGAATATTCGGTGCTGGAGGGCGAGGACGCCGTCGGCGCCCAGGAACGGGACGTGGGATCCACCTGGGGCGCCGCGGAAGCCAAGGCGTCCCTTTCGCTGACCGAAAAGATGCCCTTCCTGGTCCGGGACGGCGCGCTGACGGCGGGCAACAACCTGAAGGGCAAGGCTTCCTTTGAAATTTCCCCGGTGTCGGCCAACCTGGTCGGCCAGGTGTCGCTGACGCCCATCGCCTTTCTGGTCTTCGACGCCGGCGCGGGCCTCGGCACCGGCTGGTCCGCCCTGGGCTTCCGCGGCCTGGGCATCAATCCCGCGGGCAATGTCGCAGAGGATATCGACCTGACCCCCTTCGGCGGCGCGGTCTGGCGCGTCTGGGGCGCGGGTACCTTCCAGTTCGACCTGGCGGCGGTCAAACCCGGCGACTGGAACCACGTGGTGATTTCCGCCAACGCCAAGCTCGAATACGAAGCCTATACCGGCGCGGACGAGGACGAAGCCTGGCTGTACGAAGCCGACGCGGGGGAAAACTTCAACGGCGCCAAGTTCTACGCCACCTACATCCTGGGCTACCAGATGCCCCTGACGGTCAACTTTGTCGGCCTGATGGTGGAAAGCGACGAATGGCTGGGCGAAGTCCGGGACGATTCCCCCATGGCCGACGACGGCTGGGGGTCGGATTTCCGCACCTGGCAGGTGGGCAGCCTGACCAACGTCAAGCTGGGCGCCAAGGACAGCCTGCTGGTGATCGTGCAGTTCAAGCGGGCCAAAGACTGGACCGACGCGACCACGCTGAAGCGGGACTTCCGTACCCGGGTCTACGACGACGCCTACTGGTACTTCAACCGCATCGCCCTTTCGTATACGCACTCGTTCTAGCCTGATCCTGCCCCGGGCGTCCGGCCCGGGGCGCCGCATCGGCCGGCCGATTTTGGTTGGTCTTAATCCTTGACCGATGCGGCTTATGGCGTTATGCTTTCTACTGCATCGACCGCAGCCGACGCCGGGACCGGCGCGCCTGCGGCGATCTTCGAGGAGGAAGAAAGATGAAGAAATCTGTACTGGTCGTTCTCGGCATCCTGTTGGCGGCGAGCGCCGTTTTTGCCGGCGGAGCCAAAGAAGCTCCCAAGCCCGCGTCCGGCGCTCCGGCGGTCACCGTGCGGCTGCTGACCGACGCCACGGGCATCGACGACAAGTCCTTCAACGCCGCCGCCTGGCGGGGCATCCTGGAGTTCTACGGCGACACCTGGGAAAACCAGTCCCAGAAGGGCAAAAGCTACGATGTCGTCACCGCCCAGACCCAGGACCTGTACATCCCCAACCTGAAGCAGGCTTCGGACGAAAAATACGACCTGATCCTGGTCACCGGCTTTACCTGGTCCGACGCCCTGGCGGAAGTGGCCAAGCTGTATCCCAACCAAAAATACATGATCGTGGACGTGGACTGGGTCAGCCAGCCCAACATCATGCAGGTAACCTTCTCCGAACACGAAGGTTCCTACCTGGTCGGCGTCGCGGCGGCCCTCAAGGCCAAGGCCGACGGCATCGCCAAGCCCAAGTTCGGCTTCATCGGCGGCATCCCCGGCGCGGTGATCACCAAGTTCGAAGTCGGCTACGTCCAGGGCATCAAGTCGGTCCTCCCGAACGCGGAAGTGATCGACTACTACGCCAACGACTGGGGCAAGCCCGAACTGGCCAAAGCCCAGGCCAAGAACTGGTACGACTCGGGCGTCTACGCCATCTTCTCCGCCGCCGGCGGCACGGGCAACGGCACCATCGCCCAGGCCAAGGAATACCGCAGCCAGGGCAAGAACGTCTGGGCCATCGGCGTCGACTCGGACCAGTACGAAGACGGCGTCTACGTCGAAGGCAAATCCGCCGTGCTGACTTCCATGCTCAAACGGGTGGAGACGGCCTCCAAGGTCGGCCTGGACGCGGTCAAGAACGGTTCCTTCAAGGGTGAAGTGATCGTGCTCAACACCAAGGGCGGCGGCGTCGGCTTCTCTTCCAAGAACGCCGAATTGGGCGCCGACATCGTCTCGGCGGTGGAAACCGCCCGGGGCAAGATCGTCGCCGGGGAGATCAAAGTGGCCGAAACCTACGCGGAAGCCAAGAAACTGCCCGGCTTCCCCCAGAACCTGCAGGCCAAGGACAACCAGTAAGCTACCCGGTTCATGCCCGGCCGGTCTCCGTTTGCGGGGACCGGCCTTTCTTTATGGAGGTAACCATGCCCGCGCCGGCGATACAAATGACCGGAATCACCAAGATCTTTCCCGGCGTCGTCGCCAACGACCGGGTCAATCTGGAAGTCGACCAGGGCGAGATCCACGCCCTGCTGGGCGAAAACGGCGCGGGCAAGTCCACCCTCATGTCCATCCTTTTCGGTCTGTACGAACCGGATTCGGGCAGCATCGCCATCCGGGGCCGACCGGTCAAAATCCGCAGCCCCAACGACGCTACGGCGCTGAAGATCGGCATGGTCCACCAGCACTTCAAATTGGTGCACAATTTTACGGTCACCGAGAATATCGTCCTGGGGCTGGAGCCCCGGGACCGCTTGGGCAACGTGGACCTGGCGGGCGCCGAAAAACGGGTGGCCGAGCTGTCCGAACGCTACGGCCTGGCGGTGGATCCCCGGGACCGGATCGAAAACATCACCGTCGGCATGCAGCAGCGGGTCGAAATTCTTAAAATTCTCTACCGCGACGCGGACATCCTGATCTTCGACGAGCCGACGGCGGTGCTGACGCCCCAGGAGGTGGACGAGCTGCTGGCCATCCTGCGGCGCCTGAAGGCCGAAGGCAAGACCATCGTACTCATTACCCACAAATTGAAAGAAATCAAGGAAGCCGCCGACCGCTGCACCGTGCTGCGCCGGGGCGCGTTCATCGGGACCGTCCAGGTGGCGGAAGCTACGGAAACCCAGCTGGCGGAAATGATGGTCGGCCGGTCGGTCAGTTTCCGCATCGACAAGGCGCCCTGCAAAGTCGGTCCGGTGGTGCTGCAGATTGAAAACCTGACGGTCATCGGGTCCAAGGGCGTGCCCGCGGTGCGCTCCCTGTCCCTGGACGTGCGCGCCGGCGAGGTGGTGGGCGTGGCCGGGGTGGACGGCAACGGCCAGTCCGAGCTGGTGGCGGCCATCGCCGGCCTGCTGCCGGTCAAGTCCGGCCGGATCCTGCTCAAGGGCGTGGATATCGCCGCCAGCCGCATCCGGGACCGCATCAAGGCCGGCATCGGCCTGGTCCCCGAGGACCGGCACAAGCACGGCCTGGTGCTGGATTTCCGGCTGGACGAAAACCTGATGCTGAAGAGTTTCCGGGAAGCGCCCTTCTCCAACCGCTGGGGTTTTCTGGATTTTGCCGCCACCGCCCGGCACGCGGAAGAATTGATCGCCCAGTTCGACATCCGGGCCGGTTCCGGACCGGCGACGCCGGCCAAATCCATGTCCGGAGGCAACCAGCAGAAGGCGGTCATCGCCCGGGAAATCGACCTGTCCCCGGAATGCCTGGTGGTGGCCCAGCCCACCCGGGGGCTGGACGTGGGGGCCATCGAGTACATCCACCGGCGCATCGTCGAAGAACGGGACAAGGGCCGGGCGGTGCTGCTGGTCTCTTTCGAGCTGGACGAAATTCTGAATTTATGCGACCGCATCGCCGCGGTCTCCAAGGGCGCCATCGTCGGCATCCTGGACGCGGCGGAAGCGGATGAACGCCGCATCGGCGCCATGATGGCCGGCGTCGCGCAGGGAGCGGTCCATGGGCATTAAACGTTCGGCCTCGATCCAGGATCGCTTCCTGGATCTGTTCACTTCTTCCGACGGCCTGGTCTCGGTGGTCGTCGTCCTGCTGGGTTTTCTGGTCGGCACCATCCTGGTGGCCGCGGTGGGCCGCAATCCCGGGGGCATGTATTCGGCCATCGTGCAGGTCCTGACCGGCTGGGACCTGCGCCGGGGCACCTGGAACGCCCGCTATATCGGCGAGTGGCTGGTGATGTCCATGCCGCTGATCCTCTGCGGCCTGTCCATGGCCTTTGCCGCCCGGACGGGACTCTTCAACATCGGCGCCGAAGGGCAGTACATCGTCGGCCTGACGGCCGCCCAGTTCGTGGCCCTCTTTTTTCCGCCGATCCCCGTGCTGCACTGGGCGCTGGCCATGCTGGCCGCCCTGGCCGCGGGCGCCCTCTGGGGCGGCATCGTCGGCTACCTCAAGGCCCGGTACAGCGTTTCCGAGGTGGTGGCCACGATCATGCTCAACTACGTGGCCTATTTCGGGTCCCGGATGCTGACCATGCGGATCCCGGGCTCCAATACCTACCGCACCCCGACCTTTCCCCGCACCGCCCTGCTGGACAGCGCCCTGCTGCGCGGCCTGACCAACGGTTCGCGGCTCAACTATGGCCTCTGGTTGACCCTGGCGGCGGTGCTCTTTTTCTGGGTCGTCATCGGCCGCACCCGGCTTGGCTTTGGGCTGCGCGCTACGGGGCTGAACAAGGAAGCCGCCCGCTACGGGGGCATCAACGTCAACGCGGGCATCACCAGCGCCATGGCCATTTCCGGCGCCTTCGCCGGGCTGGCGGGGGCGGTGGTCGCCCTGGGTTCCTTCTCCTACGGCCGGGTGCTGGGCGGCCAGGACGGCTACGGCTTCGACGGCATCGCCGTGGCGCTGGTGGGCAACAGCACCGCCTGGGGCACGGCGCTTTCGGGACTGCTGTTCGGCATGCTCAAATCCGCCCAGCCCCTGATGCAGTCCCGGCAGATTCCCAAAGAAATCACCGCCATCATCATGGGCCTGGTGGTGGTCTTCATCTCGCTGCGGGCGGGGGTGCGCATGCTGGTGGAATGGCGCCTGAAGGAACTGGCGCGCAAGGGGAGGACCATCGAATGAACGCGTTCCTGGAGACTTTCGTCAATATGCTCCCTTCGATCCTGATGATCGTCGCGCCGATCCTGATCGCCGCCGTGGGCGGCATGATCAGCGAACGCGCCGGGGTGGTCAACATCGCCCTGGAAGGCCTGATGGGCATCGGCGCCTTTACCGCCGCGGCGGTCCACGTGGCGCTGGAAGCCCGCACCGGCCTGTCCCTGCCGCTGGCCATGCTGCTGGCCGCCGGGGCGGGGATGCTCTTTTCGCTGATCCACGCCTTTGCCTCGGTGACGCTGCGGGCGGACCAGGTGGTCTCCGGCACGGGCATCAACCTGCTGTCGCTGGGTGTAACCGTCTTCCTCTGCCAGATCCTCTTCAAGCAGGAACGGACCGAACCCTTCCGCCTGGGCATGCTCCCCGGCTGGGGCGGCGTGTACCCCACCGCCTGGATCGCCCTGGCGGTGCTGGTCGCGGCCTGGTATTTTCTGTACCAGCGGCCCGTGGGGCTCCGGCTCCGGGCTTGCGGCGAGCATCCCCAGTCGGCGGCGTCGGCGGGCATCAACGTCCAGAAGATTCGCTACATCGCGGTGCTCATCTCCGGCGCCCTGGCCGGCCTGGCCGGAGCCGGCCTGGTGCTGACCCAGACCATACAGTACACGGTCTTTACCATCAACGGCGCGGGGTTCATCGCCCTGGCGGCGGTCTCCTTCGGCCGCTGGCTGCCCAAGGGCATTCTGGGGTCCTCCCTGCTCTTCGGCACCTCCGTGGCGCTGGCCATCTACATGGTGAACATCCCATCCCTGCGCTTTCTGCCCAGCGAATTCTTTTCGGTCATGCCCTACATCATCACCCTGGTCACCCTGGTGCTCTTCAGCGGCAAGGATTACGCCCCCCGGGCGGCCGGACAGGCCTTCGACAAGGGAAAAAGCTAAGGAGATCCGATGAACCACGATACGTACGAAGCCGACCGGGGAACGCCCCACAACAGCGCCAAACCCGGCGACATCGCTTCCACGGTGCTGATGCCCGGAGATCCCCTGCGGGCCCAGCACGTAGCGGACACCTATCTGACGGAAGTAAACGAATTCAACCGCGTGCGGGGCATGCTGGGGTATACGGGCCGCTACAAGGGCCGGCGCATCTCCGTCATGGCCTCCGGGATGGGTGGGCCGTCCATGGGCATCTATTCGTACGAACTCTTTGCCCACTACGGCGTGCAGCGCATCATCCGCATCGGAACCTGCGGCGGTCTGACCGCGGACGTGGAGGTGGGGGACCTGCTTTTTGCCCAGTCGGCGTCCACCGACTCCCACTACGCCGACCAGTACGGCCTGCCCGGCATTTTTGCCCCCGGCGCGGACTTCGGTCTGCTGGAAAAGGCCGTGGCCGTCGCCCGGGGGCAGGGCGTCCAGCCCTGGGTGGGCAACATCTTTTCTTCCGACGTTTTTTCCCTGTACAGCGCCCGGGGGGATGAAGGCTGGAAAAAGTGGGCCGCCATGGGCTGCGCGGGCACGGACATGGAATGCTACGCCCTGTACTGCAACGCCGCCTACCTGGGCAAAAAGGCGCTGACCATGCTGACCTGTTCGGATTCCAACGTTACCCGCAAAGAAATGAGTCCCCTGGAACGGCAGACCGCCCTGACCCGCATGTTCAACGTGGCCCTGGAGTTCGCGGAGTGACGGAAGGGCGGACGCCGGGACAGCCGGAAATCGCCGCTTTTGGCGCGCTCCCGGAGCAGGGCCGGGCGGCGCTGGTGGAAGATCGATTTCAACCCTTGACCGTGGAGTAGATAAGCTCCATAATCTCCGATCAGCGTATGGAAATGCCGGTTGAACAGAAACGATACAAGCGTTCCCGCCAGCGGGAGCGCATCTTGGCCGTACTCAAGGGCACCGGGACGCATCCCACCGCCGCCTGGGTCTACGGGCAGGTCAAGCCGGATTTCCCCGCCCTGAGCCTGGGCACGGTCTACCGCAACCTGAACATCCTGCAGGAACAAGGCTTGATCCAGGTCGTGCGGTCCAGCGGCAATTACGACCGCTTCGACGCCGTCACCAGTCCGCACTACCATTTTGTCTGCCTCAACTGCGGTCGGGTGGAAGATCTGGACCTGCCGGTGGAACAAGACCTGGAACAGCGCGCCGCCCTCCGGACCGGCCGGCTGATTTCCGGCCACCGGCTGTGTTTTTACGGCCTCTGCCCGGACTGCGCCTCCTGACCGGCCTCAAGGGCCGCCGGATGTCCCCGCTCTGGACAAAGCCCGGCCATTTCAGTATATTGGTTCAAGTTACGGCGCCGTACCCAAGCGGTAAGGGAGAGGTCTGCAAAACCTTTATGCATCGGTTCGATTCCGATCGGCGCCTGTTTTTTCCGGGGTATCCATGCGTCCTACGATAACGCACATCGCCGCCCTGGCGGGCGTTTCCAAGACCACGGTTTCCTTCGCCTTCAACGACCCTTCCAAGATTTCCCGTCAAACCTACGAGCGCATCATGGCCATCGCCGACCGGGAGGGCTACGTGCCCGATCCGGTGGCCCGATCCATGACCACCAAGCGCGCCGGCGCCATCGGCGTGCTGTTGCCCCAGACTATCCAGGAAAGCTTCCGCAATCCCTACGTGACGGAGGTGCTCCGGGGCGTCGGCACCGTCTGCCACCAGGAAGACCTGTTCCTGACCATCCTGCCGCCGGTCAAGGGCTACCTGAGCCAGGCGGTGCGGAACGCGGTGGTGGACGGGTTCATCGCCCTGGGGATCGAAGCGGCGCCGGAAATCGCCGACCTGATCCGCCAGCGGCGCGTGCCTTTCGTGACCATCGACGGCGACGCGGACGCCCGCACCGCCAACGTCGGCATCGACGACGCGGCGGCGGCGGAAGCGGTCATGGACTACGTGCTGTCCCGGGGCCACGAAGACATCGTCGTCGTCGCCCTGCGGTCCGAGGGTCCCGTGCCGAAGGAAGAAGCCTCGTCCCGTACCGTCGACCGCCGGCTGGCGGGCTTTGAACGGGCGCTCCGCGCCCACCATCGGAACCTCGGCGACGTCCGCATCCTGCGCCTGGAAGCCACGATGGAAGCCGCCGCCGCAGGGCTTGAGCCTTTGCTGGCGGTCCGGGCGCCGACGGCGGTGGTCTGCATGAGCGACTCCCAGGCGTTCGGCGTCTATAGCGTTCTCCGCCGGGCGGGACTTTCCATCCCCGAAGACGTGTCGGTGACCGGCATGGACGATCTGCCCTTTTCCGCCCAGATCAACCCCGGGCTCTGCACGGTACGGCAACCCGGACTGGTCAAGGGGACCTACGCCGCCCGGGCGATCATCGACCTGCTGCACGGTCGCCCCACCGCGTCGGTCGTGCTGCCCGCCGACCTGGTGATCCGTGCCTCCGTGGCCCGTCCCGGACGTCCGCTACTCCCGGAGGTCTAACTCCGCCGCATCCAGCGGCCGTCGTCGCCCCGAAGCGTCGGGGGCCGAAAATCCGTATTCTTCCTGCATCAGGGATTCCAGGCCCCGGTTGAGCAGGGCCGCGGTTTTCCGGAATTCCGCGGGCACCGCCGGATCAGCCTGTATTTTGGTCCCCCGGGGCGATGCCAGCAGCGTCTCCAGCAGCAGTTTGGCCGCCAGAAAGCGTTTTTCCTTTTCCACCGCCAGGATCAGGGGTTTTTGCATCAGGGCCAGCACTTCCCAGGTGTTCTGTTCGGCCTGGGCGTATTTTCCCGCTTCCTTGTCCTGGTCGGAGACGCGGATCGGCAGTCCGTCGCTGATGGCCCGTTCGCGGCGGATCAGAAAATCCAGATCGAAGAGGCCGGTGGCGCAGTTGAACAAGGCTTGCCGGCCCTGCTGTTCCTGCTCGTCCACTTCCTTCCCGCCAATCGCCTGGCCGATATCCGCCACGCTCAGGATCCCGGCTTCGTTTTCGGTCAACACGCCGCCCTTGACGTCCACTTTGGTGCGTCGGGAAAACTCAAACGCCCCTTCGCCCCCCCGCAAGGCCAGCAGCGCCAGGGCGTGGGGATCGACGGTGTACCCCGAATTGTCCACGTTGCCCAGGTAGGCAAACCGGAAGCCCCGCTTCCGCAAGCTTCGGTACACCGGGGCCAGGATGCGGAAATTTTCACCGTGCCCGCCGGGAAGCGCCAGCCCGGCGTCCTTTTTGCCGTAGGCGGCGTCGAAAAGGCGGCGGGGGCGGCCCGAGCCGGAATGGGTCAGGGCGGCCAGCAGACCCTGGACGGCGCTGTCCGGCCGGGTCGGATCGACGCCGGTGCTCCGGATCAGGTCCCGGAGCAGGGGATCTTCACGGTACGTCGCGTAGGCGGCGCGCAGGGGCGCGTCGGTGGCGTCGCTGGTCATCTGGAAGAAGGGCAGCAGCGGCGTTTCCGCGTCTCCCGTGAGCAGCCGGTAATCCCGGGCGCGCAGGAGCAGGGCGCGCATTTTCAGCAGCAGAAAGGACGGTCCCGGGCGACCGTCGGTTTCGATGTACGCCGGGGTAAGGCCTTTGGGGGCGTCCTGGTTCCGGTCGGCGACGGCTTCGAATTCGCCGCGCAGCAAGTCGAAAGCCCTGCCGTCCAGGGCCCGGTTTTTGCCGAGGTCGGTGTAGCTGGTGGCGGATCCGCCGTTCAAAACGCCATAGGCCAGGCGGGGGTAGAGCAGAATGCCCAGTTTCCGCAGCGCCGGGCGGTCGAAGACGGCCGTCCCGGCCCGGCAGGCGGCGATGCGTTCCAGGGGCAGGGCGACGCCCAGCTCGGCCAACCGGGCTTCGACGGCCCCCCGGTCCAGCTCCAGCGCCGCCGATCCGGCCGGATCGGTCACCCGTGGGTCCGAAGCTTCTGGAAGCAGCAGGCGGCCGGGGCTTGGGGCGGTGTCGGCGCCGGCTTCCTGCCGGTTCACCAGATCGAGCACCCGGAGCGCCCGATCGACGTCGACGGACTTGGAACGCAGGTCGGCGAGCAAGGCTGGGGACAGAGCGGAAGGTTGGATCATGTAAACTCCAGCGAAGTAGGGTAGGAGACAATTTTGAGTCCGCTCCAAAAACCGGTTGTTTTTAGACCGGACTTAAGCAATTCCTTACAGGAATTGCGTTTTAAGCGGAACAACTCTAAAAACTGAAGTTTTTAGAGTTAACTCCTCTATAAAATAGCGGACTTTTCAGAGTGGCTCAAGGGTTTGCCGCGCGGCCGCGCACAGTAGGCAAGCTGACGCTGAACGTGGACCCCAGGCCGTCCCGGCTTTCGACGGCCACCGTGCCGCCGTGCAGGGCGACGACGTGTTTGACGATGGCCAGGCCCAGGCCGGTGCCGCCGGCTTCCCGGCTGCGGGCCTTGTCCACCCGGTAGAAGCGCTCGAAGATGCGCGGCAGGTCCCGGGCGGGTATGCCCCGGCCTTCGTCGATGACCTTGACGACCACTTCGTCGCCCGCTTCCGCTCCGGTCAGCCGCACCCGGGTATCGCTTCCCGAATACTTGACCGCGTTGTCCACCAGGTTGACGAAGGCCTGTTCCAGCACCGAAGTGTTCGCCCGGCAGCACAGATCCGCCGGGCAGTCGATGTCGATGGCGATGTTTTTGGCTTCCGCCGCCAGGCTGCACATCAGCCGGGCGTTTTTCAGCATCTCCGCCACGGGGGCGATCTGGGTCTCCAGGCTGGCGCCCTCCTGCTGTTCCAGCCGGGCCAGGGAGAGCAGGTCGGTGATGATCTGTTCCAGCCGGTCGGCGTTCTTGGCGATGATGCCCAGGTAGCGGGGCGCCCGGTCGGGGTCCGCCAGCGCGCCGCTCTGCAGGGTTTCCACAAAACCCTTGATCGAGGTAACCGGCGTGCGCAGCTCGTGGGATACGTTGGCCACAAAATCCCGGCGCACCGTCTCCAGGTGCATGAGCCGGGAAATATCGTGCACCACCAGGATGCAGCGGTCCAGGTCGGGCACCGGCGAAGCGTAGACCTGCAGCGTGCGGGTGCCCCGATTCCAGAGCGTCAAGGTACCCTCCACGCTTTCGCCCCGGGAAAAGACGTGTTCCGCGTAGCGCTTGAGGTCGGTGGCCCGGAAGGCTTCCAGCAGGTACTGGCCGATGGGCGCCGCCGTACCGGACACGGCAAAGATTTCCCCCGCCGCCTGGTTGGCCTGGGTGACGATATAATCCCGGTTCAGGACGATTACGCCCTCGCTCATGCCGCCCAGAATGGCCTCGGCTTCCAGGCGGCGCTGGGTGGCGTCGTCGATGCGCACCCGCAGTTCCGCGGCCATGGCGTTCATGGTATCCGCCAGGGTGCCCAGTTCTTCCGGTTCGCCGACGTAGGAGCGGTGCTCCAGCTCGCCCCGGCCGAAGCGGTCGGCGGACCGCACCAGCGCGGCGATCGGCCGGCCGATGCGGCGGACCACCGCCCAGGCGACGAACGCGGCGCCGATCAGGGTAAAGACGGAGCCCAGGGCGATCCGGCTGTAGAGCTCGGAAAGCTGTTCCTGGATCAGCCCGGTGGGCATGGACGCCCGCACCACCGCCACCGGAACGCCGTTCCGGACTACCCGGCGGGCCAGGTAGAAGAGGTCCGCGTCCACCGAATCCGAGTGGCGCACCGAGGAACCCTGGGGCGCTTCCAGGGCGGTCCGGAATTCGGGCCGGTCGGCGTGGTTTTCAAGGTTGGCGGCGACGGCCCGGGAGTCCGCCAGAACGGTGCCGTCCAGGGCGATCAGCGTGACCCTGAAGGGTCGATCCCCAAAATAGGCGTCGACCCGTTCTTCCCAGTCCGCTTGGGTCCCGGGGGCCGGGACGGGGGCGGCGGAGGGAAAAAAGACGCGTTCGGTGATGACGATGACGTCCAAAAGCTCGGATTCGGTATAGGCGTACAAAAAGGAAGGCAGTACCGAATGGGCGATCAGGGCGGTGGCCACCACGGCGACGGCGATGATGGCGATGTAGGAAGGATAGATGTGGGCGAACAGGCTCCGACGCACGCCTACGCGTCTCCGTCCTGAAAGCGGTAGCCGACGCCGCGCACGGTCTGGATGCGGTCGCCGGAAGCGCCCAGTTTTTTGCGGAGACCCAGTATCTGCACGTCCACCGACCGCTCGGTCACCGGGTAGTCCTTGCCCTTGACCGCGTCGATGATCTGGTTGCGGGCGAACACCCAGCCGGGGTTGCGCATCAGGAATTCCAGAATGGCGAACTCCGTGGCTGAAAGGTCCACCTGCCGGTCTTCGACGGTTACGTCGTGCCGGGCGCCGTCCAGGCGGAGCTTGCCGATCTGCAGGACGCCCTCTTTGGGCAGGCGGGACGGGGCCTTGCCTGCGGTCCGCCTGAGCAGGGCCCGGATGCGGGCGATCAGCACCTTGGGGCTGAAGGGTTTGGCGACGTAGTCGTCGGCCCCCAGCTCCAGCCCGGAAACGACGTCGGCGTCTTCGCTTTTGGCGGTGACCATGATCACCGGAATGGAGGCCGTGGTTGCGTCGCGCTTCAGTTCCCGCAGCACGTCGGTGCCGTCGATGCCCGGCAGCATGATGTCCAGCACGACCAGGTCGGGGTTGGTCTTTCCCAACAGCTCCAGCGCCTTTTCCCCGCTCGTCGCGGCCACCACGGTGTACCCTTCCTTGCCCAGGCTGTACGCCACCAGTTCCTGGATGTCCGGGTCGTCCTCTATGACCAGTATCGTTGCCTTTGCCACCGGGGGTGCCTCCTCGGATTACTCGTTCAGTTCGACGTGCCGTCCATCGACGCAGTAAACGATCATTTCGCAGATGTTGGTGACGTGGTCGCCCAGGCGTTCCAGGAAACCCGAGGTGCGGATGATCTTGGTGCCCTGGGCTACCTTGTCGGGATTCTTCTGGACGTAATCCAAAAGGCTGCCCACCAGTTCCTTGTGGTTCTCGTCGATGGTGTCGTCCATGGCGGCGGTCTGCCGGGCTTTTTCCGTATCCAGGTTGAGATAGGCGTCGATGGCGTCCCGGATCATGGTGCAGCCGATGTCGGCCATCCGTTCCAGGTGCTCGAACGCCTTGAGGTAGGGCTCGTTCTCCAGCTTGATGGCCGTCTTGGCCAGGTGCACCGCGTAGTCGCCGATTCGTTCCAGTTCATCCGCGATCTTGATGGTGGCGATGATCCAGCGCATGTCCTGGGCTACGGGCTGCTGGGTGGCGATCAGCCGGGCGCAGCGGTCTTCCACCGTCACCTGATAGCTGTTGATCACCTCGTCGTCGGCCTTTACTTCCTGGGCCAGGAGCACGTCCTTGGTCTTGAAAGCTTCAATCGCCTTGCGCAGGTCTTCTTCCACCCGCAGACCCATGCTCAGGATTTCTTCCCTGATTTGCCGTTTTTCTTCTTCAAAATGCGCGCGTACGATCATGCGGCCTCCCTGACATCATGCCACTATACGGAAATCCCGTGAATCAATTGTAAGGTTCAGATGAGAATACCGTTAGGAATAAAGCGCGCCCCAGCCGCACCCCCTAGTGTACCCCGGAGCAGGAGGTGGCCGATGATGCACGTTCTCGCCTACGCACCCTACGGTACGGATGGTATCATTATTCGGGTAGAAGCGGATATACGCCGCGGCATTCCCGGCGTGGACGTTACCGGCCTGGCGGACGGGGCGGTGCGGGAAGCCCGGGAGCGGGTCCGGGCGGCGTTCCGCAATTCGGGTTTCCGCTTTCCCCAGGATCGGGTGCTGGTCAACCTGGCCCCCGCGGGGGTGCGCAAGGAAGGCGCCGCCCTGGACCTGCCCATCGCCCTGGCGGTGATGGCCGCGGCGGGCCTGGTGGCTTCGCCGGAAGGCCTTTTGGCGATGGGCGAACTGGAACTGTCCGGCCGGCTGCGGCCGGTGCGGGGCGTGCTGGCGGCCACCGCCGCGGGACTGCGCGCCGGGGTGGCGGGTTTTGTCGTGCCCGGGGAGAACTCCGGCGAAGCGGCGATCCTGGGGGCGGGCAAATACGCCGCCGTCCCGGACCTGAAGCAGGCGGCGGCGGCCCTGGACTACCGCAGCGTCCACGGCTCCCTACCGACGCCCCCGGAGGTCTGCGGCGCCCCGGGAATCGCCGCCCGGCCGGAAGACAGCCTGGGCGATTTTGCGGACGTGCACGGCCAGGGGCGCTACAAGCGCGCCCTGGAACTGGCCGCCGCGGGGGGACACAACCTGCTGGTGTTCGGCCCCCCGGGTTCGGGCAAGACCATGCTGGTCCGGCGCCTGCCGGGCATCATGGCCGATCTTGCGCCGGAAGAAGCGGTGGAAGTCACCCGGCTGCACAGCCTGGCCGCCGTGCGGGCCGCCGTGCGGGGCGGCGAATCCGGCCTGGTCAGCCGGCCGCCCTTCCGGTCCCCCCACCATTCGGCCAGCGCCGAGGGCCTTCTGGGCGGCGGGCGGACGGTGCGTCCGGGGGAGATCAGCCTGGCCCATTTCGGGGTGCTGTTTCTGGATGAAGCGCCGGAGTTCCGGCTGAACGTCCTGCAGTCCCTGCGGGAGCCCCTGGAAGACGGGGTGATCACCATTTCCCGGGCCGAGGGCGCGCTGAAGCTGCCCGCGGACTTTCAGCTGGTGCTGGCGGCCAACGCCTGCCCCTGCGGCCGCCTGGGCGCGCCGGCGCCGCTGGTTCTGCCCACGGCCCTGTCCGCCGGGGAATCCGGCGGCGCGGCTTCGTTCTGCTTCTGCTCGGCGGATGAAATCCAGCGCCGCTGGCGCCGCCTGGGGGCGGCCCTGCTGGACCGGCTGGAACTGCGCGTGCCCGTGCGTCCCCAGGGCGACCTGCGTTCCGGCCATACCCGGGAGGAGTCCAGCCAAACCATCCGCCGGCGGGTCCAGGCCGCGCTGGCCATGCAGGAACGGCGCTTCGCCGGCACCCCGGTCCGGCGCAACGCCCGCATACCCCCGGGCCTGATCGACGCCTTTTGTCCCACCGACGCCGCGGCGGAAGGAGCGCTGGGCGCCGCGGTCCGGCGCTACGGGTTTTCCGGCCGGGCCGCCCACGGCATCCTGCGGGTAGCCCGCACCATCGCCGACCTGGAAGACAGCCCGACGCTCCGCCGGGCGCACGTCGAAGAGGCGGTAGCCTTCCGGCGCTGCGGGGACGACCCCTACGACGTGCTGGCGGCGGCGGAGAATCCCGGGATGCCGGGCATCCCCGGGATGCCGGGCATCCCCGGGATGCCGG
>DYPP01000132.1 GCA_020719845.1 Treponema denticola
CAAGGGCCACGGTTGGACTTGCACCAACTAGCCGACTAGCATGCCGGTCACACGTTCGTCGGCCTTCGGCCTAATTTCAGATCTCCTGACCCCATGACGAAGAATCAGCAAGTTACGCGCGCTAGCGAGAGAATGTCCTGACCTCAGATTTGGGCGCTCGCGCGTGCAACGCCTTGTATTCGCGTAACCGAGTCGACCTTATGGTGTCAGGAAAGACGATGTCGGTATCGCGGAAGATTCTACGAGATCAGGAGGTCTGAATTTAGGGCTACCTGGGCCCCGTCAGGGTTCGACCCTGGGGTCGGTAGACCCTGGCCGCGCAAGGTCCGACGGCGAGCGGGCATGTCATCTGTCCGCCGAAATATCGCCGGTAGCACCGTTGGGCCCTCGCCTTGGGGGAAGGTCAGTTGGCGGTGTTTGGCGGTCACGCGCCAGCGGGGCGGCCAAGATACCTGATATGATGGGAGTGGGACCGTGGCCTCGGGGCGGTCTGGGCGCAAGCGGCCGAAATGCCATCAGCATATCCAACAGTGCCCTGAAGAGGGTGGGGATTCCCGAAAGATAGGTACTTGTATGAAGATTCAACTGAGAATGCTTGCGGGTCTGGGGCTCGCCTTTTGTCTCGGTTATGCGGTCGCCGCGCTGGAGTGGAACTCGAGCGCCTCGGTCGATGCCGCGGCGACGGCCGAAATCGTCGAGCCGGCCGGCATTGCCGTGCCTCGGACAGGATCAAGCCTGATGCTCGCCGGGGCCTTCAGCGGCAAGTGCTCGACCAGTTCTGGGACCTGCACGATCCCGCGGCCCCAGGAGGTTGGATCGTCCTGTACCTGCCCGGATGGTACTCGGGGGATCATCGTCCGATAGGGGGGCCGCCGCGCCATCGGACGCGACTTGGCGCTGTTCTGTCCCACGCAATTGTCGAGGCATGATCGCTCGCAGCCCGCCGTCGCCGGCGACGGGTTGACCGGCACCCACCGCTCGCGGCGGTGTTGCGGGTTGGGAGGTGCTTCGAGTCCCTGCGATTCGGCGACGGTCTCCTACCGGCCGGGTGAGGGCCTTGCGTCTCCGCCCGTCTCCCTCGGGTCATACATCACACAGACGTGTCCATGCGCCTTGGCGACCCCCTCGCTGGTCCAGACCCTGAGCCGTACCGGACGGCCGACGAGGTCACGGAATCTCTCGCACATCCCTGGATCGAGTCCGAGCGTGGGTCCGTCGTCCCCGTCCGCGTCCGTGACGGCATCTGAGTTGTAGGCGGCATAGGGCAGCGCTACCTTTCCGAATTCGGCGATAATGCCCTCCATATTGGGCAAGACCCGAATCCTATCCGCCAGTTGCGCCCCCAGCGTGACCGCGGCGCTGCGCCACAGGCGTGAGCCGGGGATCAAAATCGTGGTTTCCTTCCCCGCCCTGATGTAGATGTCCTTGTCCATCTCGTCGTCCTGGATGCGGGGGTCCCGGTTGATCCAGGCATCCTTTCGGAAGAGGGAATCGAAGGTCTCGTAGTCGGGTGGCACGGAGATGTCCACCTCGAAGGCCTCGTCCAGGTCAAGGACCAAATCGCCCCGACGGTCGATCCATCCGACGGATACGTTCAGATGGAGCTTGTCCGTCCAGGCCGGAACCGAGACGAGCGCGAGCTGGCTCTTTTGGACGGGCTCCATGTCGCCGCGAGCCGAGATGACCCAGCCGAACGCGATGGAATCTCTGTCGGCCGGAGCCATTTGCCTGGTGTGAGGGCCGCCCCCTCTGCCGTCGCCGTATCCGACCAACACCGAGGCCGTCGTGCCCTCGCTGGTGCTCTTGGCAAGACCGAGGGACCCGGCCCCGGCCGTTTCTGCCGACAATTGCGCCAACGTCTCGGCCCAGATGCCGATGACGTCGTTCTTGGGGAACATGGCATAGGAGTAGGCGTCGAACGCGCTGAGGTCCTCGATGAAGTTGAATAGCCCGGAAGGCAACGATATCGTGCGTCGGCCTGTCCCTATGCAAAGCCCAGGACCTGCCGTGCCTCGGTCGCAGCGGTCCTTGCGAAGCTTCAGTAACTTTTCGACGGCGACCGAGGTCGGCCAATATCTCGGTTCGTACGGTTCGTCGCCGAACAGAGCCGCCCGGCGATCAAATTCAGCCTCGTCGACCGCGATCTTCCATCGCCCGTCGGCGGACTCGTCGATCTGAATGGGCTCACCCCCGCCTTCCCGGTCCTCCCCGGCAAGGCTTGGCTCCCTATTGGTAGAAGGCGTCGGTGCGCCCGCCTGCGGGGCGTGGGATTCGACGGTGGCGTTCGCCGTCGCCGCGGTATCCCCTGGGGGGCGTTGGACTTGCTCCGACCTGTCCGTCTCGATCGGGATGAACTTCTCGCTTAGCTCGTCCAAGCCGAACCAGACGCGATAGCGGCAAGGGGGGCCGGGAGATCTGCCGGGGTCGGCAAATGGCGTGCGGCCGATGCCGAAGAACCTGGTCCAGGGGTCCTGAAGCCTGATCTTGGAGGTTTGCGTCGCGCTGTTATAGGGGTCCTCGGATGTCGGGGGATTGAATCGGGAGAACACCTCCTGGGGAACACCCAAGACGACCTCGAGCGTCCGGCGTGTCAGTTCGTCGTAGAAGGACTGGCCGCGTGCATCGGGGCAAGGCCCCATGCTCTCGAAGACCGAATCCTCTGTGCGGTTGAGGCGCTTTTCGATATCCTTTATCCAGTTCTCGTAATGGACTTGCTGCTCCCTATAGCGGCGGACGTCCTCCTGCTCTGCGTCTTTGTCCGCGATTTCCGGGCGGGCACCCGGCTCCGCTGCAATGTATCCGGCGATGTGGGCCGGCAGCGCGGATGAGCCAATGTTGGGCGGCTCGAACAAGTCGTTGACCTGCACCTGCACATGGACAAAGGCCCGCCGCCGCGTGCTGGCACCCGGGATCACAGTCGTATCGAACTTCAGCCCGTAGACCGAGTTTCCGGTGAGGTCGTGGCGGTCGTCCAGCATGTTCTCCAGGACCTGTTGCCGGATTGTATCGCGCAATCCGGCGACAATGCGGAACTCTTGCTCGAATGACAACCGGCCAGGTGGGTCGGGCCTCGCGACGGCGTCGGCCTGATTGGCGGCATCGCCAGCGCCCACACCGGCGTGAATGAACGTCCTCTCTTGTCCCTGGGTCAGTTGCAGATGCTCGCGGTCGTCCAGCATCTTGAGCTGTTGACGAAGCCAGTAGTCCTGGTCGTAGCGGTCATTGACGAGCCGTTCCCGCGTGTAAACCTCCGGGCTATCCACGTAGATCTTCCCGCTGGTCGAGAGCGCTGAGATGTCGATCAGGCCAGACATGTGCATCAGGACGACACCGGTGGCAAAAAGGAGGAGGCCGAGCAGGACCTTGCCGGCATACTGTGCTCCGGCCGCCGCCATTGCCGACCACAGGCGCCCCAGCCAGTGCTGGCCTCCGGTTTGCGAGCCCGAGTCCGCTGCGTGGGTTGTTGCCACCGATTCTGCTCCTCCTGCGCCGATACACCCATCGAGATCGCGGGGACGTCGGTTGCCCGCAGCGGGTGCGGCCGACGAGCGCTAAGGGGTGGTGCACCCCTCGCGTGCGGTTACCGGGCCACAGATGTAAGTTAAGCACAGGACCGCGATATTGCCGGTCCGCAGGGGTGGCCGCCGGCTTCGGCGTTGAGCCGGCCCGCACCTGGACGGGCGGACGCAGGCGGTGTCAGAGTGGCCCGGAAGAGGACGCCTTCGGTGAGCGGGTCATGTTTGACAGACGACAGACCTTCGACTCGTTTCCTGGCGCCGAACGCAGTCGTCAGGGCCAGCACAGGCAGCGTGCGGGGGGCGGCACCCTGTCGAAGACCATCGTGTTGCTGTCGGACGGCACGGGCCAACACGGCGGGGTCGGCTACGAGACCAATGTCTGGAGGCTCTACGGGGCCCTGGTCCATGATGATCGGCAGCTTTGCTGCTACGACGACGGCGTGAACTCTCAGGACCTGAGACCGGTCAGGGCTGCGGCCGGGGCCTGAGCCGTATGTGCGCGAGCTTTACGCCTTTCTCCTGCGCCACTGGGACCCCGGTGATCGCGTCTATCTGTTCGGGTTCAGCCGTGGTGCCTTTACGGTGCGCCTGCTCACGGGCCTCATCGCGCACTGCGGTATCCTGGACGGCTGAATACGCGTTTCGGGTTGATGACAAAAAATGACCGGCTATGACCACTCGCTGCTGCCTGCAAAGTCTGATTGTGTCCGCCAAACCAGTGGGTTACGAGGCCCTCGTTTTGCCTGGCGGCTGGGAAGATGGTGAGCCTCTTGCAAAACTCTGCGGCCACCGCCGGCGATAAATGCGAATTCCTCGCA
>DYPP01000133.1 GCA_020719845.1 Treponema denticola
CGATTCGCATGGTTTGGTTTCTCCTCTGTGCCATTCGGGTCAGGGCCCTTTGCGTTGCAAGCGTGTGTCGGTTCGAGCTCATCTCGCGGCCGAACTCGGTAGGCGAGCGCCTCAGGGCAGAGAGGGCGGAATCGGGAATCGCAAGGGTCAATGCGGTCATGAATTATCCCTCGGCCTGCAGTAATCGCGCCAGAATCGCGAGCCGGATCTCCTGATTGTCGAATCCCGCCAGTAACTCCTTGATGTGCATCGCCTGCGCATCGATCAAGGGGCGTTGCTCGGGGCGGATATAGGCAACACGGCCAACCTGTTCACCGGTGGTGCTGGAGACGCTCCGCAGGAGGATGACCTCACTGTCGCCGCTCACTGATCGCTCTTGCACGGCCCGGTCAAGCGTCTCCAGATCGCGCAGGCGCACCGCCAGGTCGGTCAGATTGTCGATTGCTTGAAGGCGTTGCTCGTCCGCCCACTTCTGTGGCGGGCTCTTCCCGAGCAGGGTCAGCACTGATTCCAGCCAAGGCTGGTCGTCGTGGTGGCTGGCGGTCAAGCGCCGGATGAAGGTCCGTAGATCCTGCCGGTCGTCGCCCGCATAGCGGTCCAGGTCGCGAAAGCGCTCGGTCAGTGCCTGACGTAACGGGGCCAACGACCGGCCGGGGTCCAAGCCAAAGGCGCGGGCGAGGTGTTGCTGAAAATCCTCGACCATCCCGCGATAGGCTTCGCGCAGCTCCCGCAAGGCAGCGACCAGGGTGCGCAGATAGTCGTCCATTTCGCCCTCGTCTTGGCTGGCGATGGCGATAGGGGCGAAGCCGCAGGCGCGGGGGAGGGTCTCGAACAGCAGGGCGGCCGGGCCGCGGGCGCGTGGGAAGGTATCGCGAATCGCAATTGCGGCATCGCTCAAGTGCGTTGCCTTGTTGGCATAAGGCGGCAGGGAGCGCATGAACTTGGCAAGTGGCCGGATGATGTCGAGCAGCGTGGCAGGTTCAGGGATTTGGCCGACGATGGTCTGCAAGTACTTGCGAAACAGCACCAGGCGCCCGCCCTGCAACCGGAATCGCTCGATGGCAAAACGCTCGGGGCGTCTCGCCAGCAGTTCCAGGTGCTCAGTCCCGAGGGTGGGGCAGAATACACCGTCCTCGTAGAGGGCGATCTCACGCTGATTGGCCAGGTAGTAGGCCATCAGGATGATCGGCAGGGTGCCTGCCTTGAGGCCGTAGGGTGGCCCACTCAGGCGGGCGAAGAGGGGGGGCAGCCCCAGCGGGCGGCCTTCGTCGGCAAGCAACTGCTGGTCGATGGCGGAGAACACCGGGCCGAAACGATAGGGATCGGGTCCCGGCGGTCGATGGAAGCCCCAGGCGCCGTCCTCCAGCCGATGTAGGCCAGGCGCACGCAACAGGGCACGGTACATGGCCTTCTCAGGAGGAAATCTGTCGATACCCAGATCTTCCTGCTCGGCGTGCTCCAACATGGCCGCGAGCAGCTTGTTTCGGCCCGCGGCGGCCTGACTGGAGGGCTGGTCCCGATTGATCAGTTCATTGCGCATCGAAGGTGCTTGGCCGTAGAGGTCGTCGAGCGCACGGGACAGGGCGCGCTGGAGGTCGCCCTTGTCGTCAATGGGAAGTTCCTGCCCCTGCCAGTACCAGCGACCCTCGCCTGGATGATCGAAGACCTGGGATAGCCCCTGGTCCAAACGCCGCTCGGCCACTGCGTGTTGCTCGCGCAACTCGTGTTGGGCGACCGGATCGCCTTGCAGTCCTTGGGCGTGAGCGCGAACGGCCTCAAAGGCCAAGGCGTCGATGAGCGCGTCTCGCAATGGACCGGCGTTGGTGCAGACAACGGCAAGGTCGCGATCCGACAGACCGCGCAGGACCCGGGGCACGTCTTCCCGGTCGTCGTCGGAGTCCAGAAAGACCAACAACAGGCGGGGGATGGTCGGTTCGGTGTCTAAGGTCAGGCAGTGGTCCAGATCGGTATAAACGGGCTGGAAGTAGCGCAGGGTGCCGGTGCCGATGCTGTGTCGGCGTGCCACGAGGGGCCGGGGCGGCGTGCGCTGGGTCAGAGTCGCGATCAGGTCGATCTGACTTAAGTCGGCACGGGCGCGGGCCAGTTCGCCCTCGAGGTCGAAATCGCTGCCGGCCCAGACGCGGTACTCGTTGCTGAAGCGGCGGAACTGAACGATGGAGCGGGCCAATAGGTCGTCGATCAGGGCCTGTGGCCGGTCGCCGACACTCGCCTCAAAGCAGAGCGCAATGAGCTCCGGCGATGCCTTGAGGTTGCCTTGGGCACCGATGATGTTGAGCAGGCCGATGGCCTTGAGCAGGGCGATCTGGGCAGGTGGGGCGTCGCCGAGACGCTCGACCGCGGTGACGACCTCGTTCCAGCGTCGGTGGGTGTGGTGGGAGGTGGAGGCGGCAGGCTGGTTGTGGATGAAATAGTCGTAGATCTCCGCAGGGGAGACGGTTTCGCCCACTTGCTGGAGCCGCCCGAGTGTCTCTCGGAAGCCGTGGGGTTCTTGGCTCCCCAGGTAGCTGAACAGGGTGCGCTCGTTCTGCGCCACGCGCTGGCACAGCGGCGGCAGTAGCAGGGCGGCGACTGGGTGGAGTGGATAGCAGGCGGCGAGCAGGTCAGTGGCTTCGGTTAGACCCAAGGCCGGTGGCAGGGCGCGCTCTGCCAGCAGGGTGGTCGCGGCCCTTTGCGCACCTTGCCGGACCAGGGCCCGCTCGTCCGGATTGAGGCTTTGGCGGCAGGCGGCGGCGACGATGCGCAGGACTTGTTCGGGGGCCTCCAGGAACGGGATGTTCTCGAAGCGGCCCTGGACCTTGGACCATTCGTTACGCAGGGCCTCGCCAAGCCGCAGGGCATATTGCTCAAAGGACTGGTGCAGCAGCACCACGAGGTTCAGCGGCGCCGCGTGGTGTCGAACCGCATGCTCGGCCAGGGATTGCAGGAGATAGATGTCGTTCGCCCCATGGCGCGCCTCATACTCCAAGAACTTGCCAAGCTCGTCGAACACCAGCAGCAGACCGTTTCCGCCGGCTGCGGCGACTGCGTCCTGCAACTGGCCGATGACCGGCCCGATCTCGCTGGAAAGGATTTGGCTGCGGTGCGCCAGGGATTCCAGCGTGCCGAGGATCGCGGGTCGACGCCCAAGGCGGTCCCGCCAGAATTCCCGCGCGCCACGCCATAGGGCGGTTGCGAGACGGGTAGACAGGGGCTCGGGGCTCCCAGTCAGCAGAACACAGCAGTGTCCGGCGGTGCCGGTCCCCAAGGCGATGCATTGCTCTGCAAGTGGCCTGTCAAATCGGGCCAGTACCCGGCGTGCGGCGGCACCGGTGTCGTAGGCCTCGTCGGCAAGAAGATGGGAGAGAAAGACGGCAAAAGATGACTTGCCGGACCCGTAGGGGCCCACCAAGGACCAGGCGCGGGGGGCCTCGGCGGCATCGAACCCGGCGAGGATGCGGCGCAGCGTGTCCAGGCTCCGCGTAGTTGGAATGTAGGACTCGACGCTGGGCAGCGAGTCGATATCCCGCTCCAGATTGGCGGAGCGGGTGTAGCGGGAGTTGACCGCGATCCGATCGAGCAGACTCATGGCGTGGCAACCACGCGACCTGCCTGCGCCGCGGCAGGCCGGCCGGCGGTGTAGTGAGGGCGTAACCAATCCATGGGGTCCAGGTCGTCGCGCAGGCGGTAGATTTGGTGGACGCCGGCCTGCTCTCGCAGCGCGTAACGTCCGGGGAATGCACGGATGACGCGCTCCAGCTTGGTGAGGAGGGCATTTTCGGTCAGACGGAAGACCGCGCCGATAGCCGGAAAGCCGGGGCGTCCATACACCAACTCGCCAATCGGCAAGGTGCCTAGACCGACCTGATCGAACAGGTCGGCGACGGCAAATCCGAACACGCCGTCCGGTGGGCCATCGCGATCTTCGGCGGCCGAGCGGTGCCGGTGTCCGTCGGATACCGGCCGCACCAGGCCGAGCAGGGAAAGGGGTGAGTCGAGGGCATCCTCCAGCGGGAGGCGGCCGCGGGGCGTCGAGGGTTCGTACATGCGTAACAGGATGCGTAGGTCGTTGCCCATTGTCTTGGGAGGGGCTTTGATCCCCAGTCGCTCCTGGGCGAACCTGTACAGGGCACTGGTGGCCTCGGCCAGGGAGAATTCCGGCTGGTGGAAGTGGTTGAAGAACCAGCGCCAGACAGTCGCCTGTTCGCCGTTGGTGGCAAGCAGCCAGTGAACCAGCCAGAGTGTGGCCTCGTCTTCAAGGTAGGGGTCGAGTCCATCCTCGGCGAAGACCGCGGTGCCGAT
>DYPP01000006.1:0-59280 GCA_020719845.1 Treponema denticola
TAAATATATACTCGTTGGCATCATCCTTATCGGGACTGTTTTGATTGATCAGTTTAAGCCGGAATTGAAGATGTCCGCAAAGGAGAACTAAAATGGAGCCCTTGCTCGAAGTACGCAATATTACCAAACGTTTTGGTGGATTGACCGCTGTGGACGATGTCAGCATGTCGGTAAATACTGGTGAAATTGTTGCGTTGGTCGGCGACAATGGGGCCGGAAAATCAACCTTGGTCAAGGTTATATCGGGCGTACATGAAGCCGAGGATGGAGAGATATACTTTCTGGGAGATAAGAAAGATATACGCACTCCAAAGGAGGCGCTCGGTTTGGGGATCGAAACGATATATCAAGATCTCGCATTGGCCGAGAACCTGAATGTATACTCAAATATATTTCTTGGTCGGGAAAAAACCAAAAAATACCTTGGCTTTCTGAATGTGTTGGATCACGAATATATGTTCGACGAATCTGCCAAAGTTCTTGAAAAACTGGAAATCAAGATACCTTCCCTGAAAAGCAGGATACGGAACCTGTCAGGGGGACAAAGGCAGGCGGTAGCTATTTCACGTTCCACCTATTGGAACGCGAAACTTCTCATCATGGATGAACCCACCGCGGCACTGGGAGTGGCTCAGCAAAGCCAGGTTCTGGAACTTGTTCGATCCTTGAAAAACCATGGCCTTGGAATAATTTTGATCAGTCACCAAATGCACGACATTTTTAAAATTGCCGACAGGATACTCGTTATGAGAAGAGGTAAATTGGTTGCTGATATTCCGAGAAAAGAAACAAACCCTGATGAAATCGTCAGCTACATAGTCGGAAGTGAAGATGTGAAATAGGGTCCATAGCGGCAAGAGGGCTGCTATAAACAGAAACGGCCAGACTCTGTGGACGGAGAAAGCGCTTGGTTGTTTACATATTCCGATCCAACCTGCCAGGGATTCCGGCCAGTACCTGCCGGCAATACCGATCGGAGCCTCCCTCAGGAGCGCTCCGGCCTGGTATCGGCCAGGACCCCCGGAAAAGGTCCTAATACGCTCCGGCTCTGTTGCAAATTAGGAATGATTGCATATATAAATAACCGACAGGAGGCCCCCTTGTTTCAAAAACAACCCATCATGCGCCGGGTGCTGTACAGCCTGGCGCCGATCTTTTTGTTTTCCGTATACCTGTACGGATTGCGGCCGATCATTACGGCTCTGGTGGTCTTCCCCCTGGGGATTCTGACGGAGTACCTGATCGAGAAAAAGCGGGGCAAGAAGGTAAGCGAAGCGGTCCTGGTCACCTGTGCGCTGTACACGCTGTCCATGCCGCCGGTGGTTCCGCTGTGGATCGTGGGCGTGGGCATCATGTTCGCCGTGTTCATGGCCAAAGAAGTGTACGGCGGTTTCGGCCGTAATATTTTCAACCCCGCCATCGCGGGCCGCCTCTTCGTTTACATTTCTTTTGCCACGGCCTTGCAGATGGGCTTTGTCCAGCCCGGCAACTTCGGGGCCAAAGCCGGCTTGTTCGGGTACCCCGTGGACGGCATGAGCGCCGCTACCCCCATGGCGCTGATGCGCGGCGGACAGGAAGTGCCTTTCATGGATTTGTTGCTGGGCTTCCGCATGGGGTCCCTGGGTGAAAGCGCGACGATCCTGATCCTGCTGGCCGCGGTCTACCTGATCGCCACCAAGACGGCGAGCTGGCGCCTGATCGTTTCCACCCTGGGTTCCGCGGTGGTGTTGAACGCCCTGTTGCTGGCCGCGGGCGTAGCCAAAGCCCTGCCCATGCAGTCCCTCCTGGGAGGGAGCTTTCTCTTCGTGGCCGTCTTCATGGCCACCGACCCGGTCAGCGCGCCGAAAAAGCCCGCGTCCCAGTGGTGGTACGGTGGCTTGATCGGCGCCGTCATCGTGCTGATCCGCACCTTTGCCCTCTTTCCGGAGGGCACCAGTTTTGCCGTCCTGCTGGGGAATACTGCGGCGTCCATGATCGACGAGCTGACGTCGAAGAAGGCTCAGGCCAAAAAAGCCGCCGCCGGCCCGGCCGCGGCGCCGAAGGGGGCGGCCGAATGAAGCGCGATTCCATGCTCTACACCGTCCTTTTTACCTTTGTGGTGTGCGTCGGCTTCGTCTTCTTTTTGGCCCTGGCCAACGAGCTGACCAAGGAGCGGGTGGCCGCCAACCAGCGGTTTACCGAAAGGTCGGCCATCCTGGCCGCCCTGGGGGTCCCCTTCGAGGCTAGCCAGGTGGACCAGCGCTATGAAGGCGAGGTCCAGACCGTGGATTCGGAGCGGGGTCCGATCTACGTCGCCCGGGTCGACGGCGCGGCGCGCTACGCCCAGCGCTTTGCCGGTCCCGGCCTGTGGGGTACGATTACGGTCATCCTGGCGGTGGACGCCGCCATCGAGCGCGTCGCCGGATTGCGCCTGGTCTCCCAGAACGAAACCCCCGGTCTGGGCGGCCGCATCGAAGAAGCCTGGTTCCTGAGCCAGTTTTCGGGCGAAAAAATCGGCGGCCAGGGTATCCGGGTGCGGGAAGGCACGGGCAAGGGCGATCCGGACCCGGACAACGGTGAACTGGACGCCGTCACCGGCGCTTCCCGCACCAGCCAGTCCATGCAGGCCATCGTCAACGGGGGCATCGATGCCTTCCGGGATGCCCGGAAAGAGGGGGTGCTGAAATGAGCGGCACAAAAAAACGGGGCCCCGTGGCGGAAATTCTGGTGCAGAATCTCTGGTGGAACAACCCCATCTTCATCCAGGTGCTGGGCATCTGTTCCACCCTGGCGGTGACCAACAACCTGACCAACACCTTCATCATGACCCTGGGGGTCAGCCTGGCCACGGCCTTTTCCAGCTTTACCCTGTCAGGGATGAACAAGCTGATCCCCAACAAGGTGCGCATGATCGTGCAGGTGCTGGTGATTTCCTTCTACGTCATCATCATCGACATCATCCTGCGGGCTTATTTGCCGGACGTTTCCCGGTCCCTGGGGCCCTACGTGGGCTTGATCATCACCAACTGCATCATCATGGGCCGGGCCGAAGGTTTTGCCCGCTCCAACCCGCCGCTGCTGTCCTTCTGGGACGGCATCACCAGCGGCTTCGGCTACATGGCGGTCTTGATGGCCATCGCCGTGGTGCGGGAATTGCTGGGCTTCGGCAGCCTCTTCGGCATCCCGGTGCTGACCAGGCTGCTGGGGGACGCCTTTACGCCCTGGACCATCATGATCATGGCCCCCAGCGCCTTCTTCCTGGTAGCCATGGTGGTATGGGCGGCCAAAACGATCCAGGAACGGCAGAAAGCCGCACCCCAAGCCGCGAATGCCCAAGGAGGGTCCAAATGAGTCCCGCCGTAGATCCGATCACGCTGCTGTTCGCTTCCATGTTCACCAGCAACATCCTGCTGTCCAACTTCCTGGGCATGTGTTCCTTCATTTCCATCTCCAAGGACCAGAAAAGCTCCTTTGGGCTGGGCTTCGCGGTGACCATCGTCATGACCATCACCATGGTCGCTTCCTGGGCGGTGCTCAAGCTGGTGATCGAGCCCCTGGGGCTGGAATACCTGTCCTTCATCATCTTCATCATCGTCATCGCCGCCATCGTGCAGATTCTGGAAATGGTCATCGACCGGGTGTCCCCGGCGCTCTACATGGCCCTGGGCATCTTTCTGCCGCTGATCACCGTCAACTGCGCCATTTTGGGGGCCATCCTCTTCATGCAGATCCGCAACTACAACTTCCTGCAGACCCTGACCTTCGGCATCGGGTCCGGCGCGGGCTGGTGGCTGGCCATCATGCTGCTGTCAGCCATCCGCAAGAAGGTGGACGTCGCGCCGGTGCCGGCGGGACTCAAGGGCCCGGGGATCACCATCATCACCATCGGCTTCATGGCCATGGCGTTCATCGGTTTTTCCGGCATGCTGAACGTACAGTGAGGAGCCCCGTATGCATCCATTGATCGCCGGACCCCTGGTCGTCGCCCTGGTTTCGTCCGTCCTGGCCTTGCTCATCGCCATCGTCGACCGCATCGTCAACGACTACGGCGACGTGGTCATCGACATCAACCAGGGCAAGAAGGTACTTACCGTCAAGGGCGGGTCGCCGCTGCTGGGCACGCTGGCTTTTCAGGACATCTTTGTGCCTTCCGCCTGCGGCGGCCGGGGTTCTTGCGGCGCCTGCAAGGTCCGGGTGTTGTCCGACGTGGGTCCCCACCTGCCCACGGAGCTGCCCTACCTGACGCCGGAAGAAGTGGCCCGGAACGTGCGCCTTTCCTGCCAGATCAAGCTTAAAAAAGACATCGCCGTCGAATTGCCGGAAGCCCTGTTCAACATCCGCAAGTTCGGCGCCACCGTGGAAAGCATCCGGGATCTGACCTACGACATCAAGGAAGTCTACCTGCGGCTGAGCGACGAGGCGGTGGCCGCAGGCGGCGTTTCCTTCAGTCCCGGGCAGTACGCCCAGCTGGTGGTGCCCCCCTACGGCGAAGTCAAGAGTTCGGTGCAGCGGGCCTATTCCCTGTCTTCCACCCCCCAGGACAAGAACCATATCGAACTGCTGGTCCGCCTGGTGCCCGGCGGCATCGCCACCACCTGGGTGCACCAGTTCCTGAAGGAAGGCCAAAAGGTCGAGGTCATCGGACCCTTCGGGGAATTCGGCATCCGGGAAACCGACGCGGTCATGCTCTTCGTGGCCGGCGGTTCGGGCATGGCGCCCTTCAAGAGCATGCTCAACCACATGGCCCAGACCGGCGCCTGGACCAACCGGGAAATCTGGTACTTCTTCGGCGCCCGGTCCAAGCGGGACATGTTCTACCTGGACGAAATGGCCGCCCTGGCGGAAAAATTCCCCAACTTCCACTTTGTGCCCGCCCTTTCGGAACCCAAGCCCGAGGACGAATGGAAAGGGCCGACGGGGCTGATCACCAACGTGCTGGACGCCTACATCAAAGAACGGATCACCAAAGGGAAGCCGCTGGAAGGCTACCTGTGCGGCAGTCCGGGCATGATCGACGCCTGCAACAAGGTCATGAACAACAACGATATCGGCCAGGACAAGATCTATTACGACAAATTCGCCTAGGAGTTTGTCGGACTTGTCCGTTTTGAATTAGAAAAATTGCGGCTCGCCGCAATTTTTACCTTGCAAACTCCCAAAGGAGCCGAGTTTATCGGGATTTTCAGGTCCCAAGGGTCCCCTTGAAACCTGAAAATCCACTAGTTCGACAGGCTCCCAGGGCACCGGAGGCTATCCATGAAGATGCTGTATGACGACAAGAACGCCGCGGAAAGAATGAAGCCCGGGGTCATCACCAGCGGCGGGTTTTTGGGCACCGATATCCGGCCGCTCGCGGACATCATCCAGGCGGACGAAGAAATGTTCCAGGTCCTGGGGCTGGATTTTGAGGCCGTCGCCGACGCGCTGACCCGCCTGGAGCGGGAAGGCGCGCGGGGTTTGGGCGAACCGATCACCGTAGACTCGGTCTGGTTGGTAAAAAGCGACGAAGCCCGGGGCAAGTTTCCCTGCCCCTACGGCGACGGCCTGTTCCACAAGAATGCGGTCAGCGTGGAACGCGGCGCGGACCGGATCGTCTATTCGGACCTTTCCGTCCACCTGCTGCGGGCGCACCATTTCTGCCAGGGTGAGGGCAGTCCTTTCCGGCTGGACCCGGTGGCGGTAAAGAGGATACTCGCGGAATAAGATCAAGGGTGCGGGGATGCCAAAAAAAAGCGGGAGGATTACCGGCGGCTTAAGAAACTGGACACCAACTACCAGGTTTTTTCGGCGGCCGGAAAAAAGTCACCATTTCCAGCAACCTGGAAGCGACCAAGCGGACCATTGAAGGCTGTGAAGCCGGAGGCGCGCAAAAACTGACCGACTACGTGGCTGATTGAGGCTGTCCCGTAACTCAGGGAGTTACGGGACAACCTCAATCAGGTATTGTCGTACGACAGGAGCGGGATCCATGTTCAGTGCCCTGGAATTGCAAGAAAAAAAATACGAAGAAACCTTTGAACAGGAAGTGCGCGGCCTGGAACGCCGTCGTGCCTACGACCCGACCTGCACCGTCGAGGATCTGGACGGCATCCTGCAGAATCTGTACAAGATGGAAGGCGCCGACTGGACCGGCCGGGGTGAACTGCAGGACGCCATCCTGCAGGCCACCATCGCCGCCTACGAGCACGTCATCGCCGAATGGCGGACAGAAGAAGCGGCTCCGGGCGCCGATATTTAACCGAAAGCTCACACTATTCAAACCTTCGATTCATACCGCCCCCGTATATTTCAGCTGTGCTAAAAAGGAAGGCCGTTCAGGCTTTTCAAACCTTATTCGGAGGAAACAGATGAAGAAAATTCTAATGATCGTTGTATCGTTTGCGGTCGTGGCCGCCGCAGTAATGGCCGGCGGATCCAAGGATGCCGCTCCCGCCCCCGCCGCCCCCGCCGCTGCTCCCGCTGCTCCGGCTGCCCCGGCTCTTTCCGGTACCTATACGTTCGGTGGTTCCACCACCGTGTCCCCCATTGCCTTCAAAGCGCTTGAAGCTTTCCAGAAAGACAATCCGGGCGTCAAGATTTCCTATGAAAGCGTCGGTTCTTCCACCGGCCTCAAGCAGCTCCAGGCCGGCGTCTACAGCCTGGCCGGTTCCAGCCGCCACATCACGGACGCTGAAAAGACCGCCGGCGTCGTGCCCTATCCGATCTGCCTGGACGGTCTGACCATCGTCGTCAACAAGGACGTGAACATCAGCAGCCTGACCCTCGAGCAGCTGGCCAAGATCTACTCCGGCCAGATCAGCAACTGGAAGGACGTCGGCGGTACGGATGCGGCCATGGTGGTCCTGAATCGGGATGAAACCTCCGGCACCTACGCGGCCATGAAAGAAATGGTGCTCGATCCGGCCAAGCTCAAGTACCGCGCCGACGCCCTGGTGGCCAAAGAGAACGGTGAAATCGCCGCCAAGGTTGCTTCCACGCCCCATTCCATCGGCTACATCGGCATGGCTTTTGTGGATCAGGTCATCAGCGCCGGCGGCAAGACCGTGCTCATCGGCGGCGTGGAACCCAACATGGCCAACGTGATCAGCAAGTCCTACCCCCTTTCCCGGAACCTCTTCGTGGCCACCAAAGGCGAGCCCGCCGCCGGTACCGTCGAGAAGGCCTTTGTCGACTTCCTGCTGTCCCCCAAGGGCCAGGCCATCGTCAAGTCCGTCGACTACATCCCGCTCCCCTAATCAAGGGATCAGGTTCGTTCCAGGAGTTTGTCGGACTTGTCTGTTTTAAATTGAAAAAATTGCGGCTCGCCGCAATTTTTACCTTGCAAACTCCCAAAGGAGCCGAGTTTATCGGCATTTTGGCAACCCAAGGGGCACCCTTGGGTTGCCAAAATCCACCAGTCCGACTGGCTCCTGGCTTAAAGTTTCCTTCCAGCAGTTCTGCCGGGCCCCGCCCGCCGGAACGGCTGGAAAATGAGGGACCCTTGTTGAAAACGAAGTACCTGAAAGACCGGCTGTTCGAAAACTTTTTTCTGATCAGCGCCTTCATTTCGGTGGTGAGCGTCATTTTCATCACCTTTTTTATTCTGCAGAGCGGTCTTCCGCTTTTCAAGAAGGTTTCCGTCATTGAGTTCCTCTTCGGGAACGTCTGGGCTCCCGTCGACGAACCCGCCAAGTTCGGCATCCTGATGTTCATCGTCGGTTCGTTCTACGTGACCCTGCTGGCCCTGTTGATTTCCGTGCCCATCGGCCTGGCGGTCGGCATTTTCCTGGCGGAGTTCGCCAGGGGGCGCTACGCCCGGTTTCTGAAAAGCACGGTTGAACTGCTGGCCGGCATCCCGTCGGTCATCTACGGGCTGTTCGGCATCGCCTTCATCGCCTTCTCCGTGCGCAACCTGTTCGGCGGCAACGGGTACAGCGTGCTGTCGGCGGCCATCATTCTTTCAATCATGACTCTGCCTACCATCATCAGCATTACCGAGGTCTCGCTGCGCGCGGTTCCCTCGGAATTGAAAGAGGGGTCCCTGGCCCTCGGCGCGACCCACTGGGAAACGATTTACAAGGTGCTGTTGCCGGCAGGGCGCTCGGGAATCCTGGCTGGCGTGGTGCTCGGCATGGGGCGGGCCATCGGCGAGACCATGGCGGTCCTGCTGGTCGCGGGCAACGCCCCGATCATGCCCACCGGACCGCTTTCCATGACCAGGACCCTGACCATGAACATTATCACCGACATGAGCTACGCCTCGGGCGACCACATGACGGCGCTTTTTACGACCGGTATTGTGCTGTTCTTTTTTATCCTGGTGCTTAACCTGCTGGTGCAGCTGATTCTTAAAAAAGCCGTGCACTTATAGAGATAGGAGAATTTACGGTGGCAAACAACGCTACGCAAAGCGCGCTGCATATCCAGGGTAGAAAGCGGTCCCAGAATATTGCGCATTTTATTATCTGGGGTGCCTCGATTTTGACCATCGGGGTGCTGTTTGTCATCATCGGCTATATTCTATTCCGCGGCTTCTATTCCAGCAACATCAAGAATTATAGCGTGCTATCCATAGAAGAAGCTTCTTTTGAAGGCTACATGCTGGTGGTCAACCGAAAGATACGGCTGAAGGAGATGCCGATCAGTTCTACCGTGGACGCCTACGTCGGCGAGCACATCGACTGGGGCAAGCTGAGCGAACAGGAGTACGAACTTGCGCCCTGCCTGGTGGATCCTGCCTTGCCCGACGGCGGACGCATGCTCGACTCCCTGGGTATTTCCACCGACGATCTAACGCCCTTGGCGCTGGTTTTTCCGGATGCCGCCCAGGCTCTGGCGACCGTAGCCCGCAATCTGGGGGCCTTTGCCGTTGTCCCCGTCGACACGCCCTTGCCGCGGAATACCAAACGGTTGAATATCCGGCGCGTTTCCATCGCCGTCAATCCGGAGGTCGTCAAGCTGGTGGACAACACCAAATTGCGCATACTGGACCAGTCCCAAATCAAGGCCCTTTTTTCCGGCCGGATCGCCAACTGGCGGGAGCTCGGCGGGCTTGACTTGCCCGTCACCCTGGTGCTTCCTTCCGAGTCGTCCTCATTGGCCGCGTTGGCGGCGGCTCAGGGCTATTTTCCGGCGGATGCAACGCCTGCGGCCAAACGGCTGAAAGCGGCGTCGATACCGGACCAGCTGGAACTGCTCAAGTCTGAACCGGGAGCGGTAACCCTGTTCTATACAGCCGATGCGCTCCGCAGTCGCGCGGTGCTTCTGTCCGTCGAGCGGCGGGAACGGGGGACAAACCTGACCCTGGACTTCTTGATTGAAGAGCCCAAGATGTCCGGTCGGGTAGGTGGAATTTCCACGATTATCATCAATACCCTGATCATGATTCTGCTTACCCTGTCGATTGCGACGCCGATCGGCGTATCTGCGGCGATCTACCTGGTGGAATATTCGCGCCAGAGCCGGCTGGTCAATTTGTTGCGCCTGGGCACCGAAACCCTGGCGGGGATTCCTTCCATTATTTTTGGCCTCTTCGGCATGATCTTCTTCGTCAACATTCTCGGCTGGGGCATCGGCCTTTTCTCCGGCGTGCTGACGCTGACCCTGATGATCCTGCCCACCATCGTGCGCACCAGCGAAGAAGCGCTCAAATCGGTGCCCATGTCCATGCGGGAGGGCAGTCTGGCGCTGGGAGCCTCCAAGCTGCAGACCGTGCTGCGCGTCGCGGTTCCCGCGGCCATGCCGGGCATCCTGACCGGCGTCATACTCAGCCTGGGCCGGGCGGTCGGAGAAACCGCGGCCCTGATCTTTACCATGGGGTCCAACTACGAGGTGGCAGGCAACCTGTTTTCTTCCGCCCGGGTGCTGGCGGTGCACGTGTACCTGATCGTCGCCGAGGGTATATCCATGGACAAAGCCTTCGCTACGGCGACCATTCTGGTGTTCATCATTTTATTCGTCAATCTGACCACTACCCATCTCATCGGTCGATTCAATACGATGGCCGGGAAATAAGAGGAGCACTTTCGACTATGCAAGATACCACCCCGATCTTCGAGACCCGTGATCTGGATCTTTACTATGGACCGACTCAGGCGCTCAAGAAGGTCAACATAGCGATCCTGCCCAACAGCGTTACTGCTCTGATCGGCCCTTCGGGATGCGGAAAGTCCACCTTTTTGCGTACCCTGAACCGCATGAACGATCTGATCGACGGTGTGGTCATCACCGGGCAGGTGTTGTTCGAAAACCAGGACATATACGCCGACTACGACTTCATCGAGCTGCGCAAGCGCATCGGCATGGTATTCCAGAAGCCCAACCCCTTTCCCATGAGCATCTTCGACAACGTCGCCTACGGGCCGCGGGTACACGGGATCAACAAGCACGCGGAATTGAACGAAGTCGTGGAACGGTGCATCAAGGACGTGGCGCTCTGGGACGAAGTCAAGGACCGCCTGCACAAGCCGGCGCTGGGCTTGTCCGGCGGCCAGCAGCAACGGCTCTGCATCGCCCGCTCGCTGGCGGTAGAACCCGAAGTGTTGCTCATGGACGAACCGACCAGCGCGCTGGATCCCATCTCCACCAGCCGGATTGAAGATCTGCTGGATGTTCTCAAGAAGAAATACACCATCGTCATCGTGACCCACAATATGCAGCAGGCCGGTCGCGTTTCGGATATGACCGGCTTTTTTCTCAACGGAGAAATGCCGGAATACTCGAAGACCAAGGATCTTTTTTTCAACCCCAAGGATACCCGGACCGAAAATTATATATCCGGCAAATTCGGTTGAACCTCTGCCGTCCGGCAACGGACGTTTTTTCGGGTTTTTCTGCTTCCCCTGTTACCACCGGGGACTTGCTTTGTTTACCTTGATGACGGCAAAAGTGCCGCTCTTCATCTCCTTCCTCCTTTTCCCTTTTCTCCGGCTCCCCGGGTTTCGACTCCTTTTCCCGGGGAGCCTCTTTTTTTTGACTAATATATGACATATTCAGTATTATATATTCGTGCCATCTCAGCGGACAGGAGGTTTCAGGGTGAACGCGAACGAATTGACGGGCAGGCTGGAGCGGCTGCTTTCCCTTTCCAAAGTAGGTTTGTTGACCACCGTAGACGCGGAGGGCTATCCCCGCAGCCGGTGGATGACCCCGGCCATGGTCAAGGGGCGTCCGGAATATTTGTACGCCGTAACCGCGCCGGACTCGCCCAAGGCCGGCCAGATCTCTGCCCATCCACGGGTAGGCTGGACTTTTCAGAGCCGTGTGCTGGACGAGATCGTGTCCGTAGCGGGCAGCGCCGAATTGGTCGTCGACCCGCAGCTGCGGGCGGAAGTCCTGGAAGCCATCGGCCCCAACCTGCAGATCTTCTGGAAGGTCAACGGCGATTCCCGAAACCTGGTCATCGTCGAGACGCGGATACTGGAAATTGGCTGTTTTCTCCCGTTGGAAGGCCGGCAGTACCGGTCCGGGGTAGGCCGGGTATGAAGATGACCAAGGAAAAACGTAAAAGCCTTTTGCGGACCATGATGCTGATCCGCCGCTTTGAAGAAGAAGCGGGCAAGATGTACGGACTCCGCAAGATTGGCGGCTTCTGCCACCTGTACAACGGTCAGGAGGCCATCGCCGTGGGCACCGCCGCGGCGCTGGACCTTTCCAAGGATTATGTGCTGACCGGATACCGGGACCACGGCCACGCGCTGGCCTGCGGCATGGAACCCAAGGCGGTGATGGCCGAATTGTTCGGCCGGGCGACGGGATCGTCCCGGGGCAAGGGCGGATCCATGCACCTGTTCGACGAGGAGCGCCATTTTCTGGGCGGCAACGGCATCGTCGGCGCCCAGATCCCGGTGGCTACCGGGGTGGCCTTTCAGCAGCAGTACGACGCCTCGGGCGGCGTTACCGCCGTCTTCTTCGGCGACGGCGCCATCCATCAGGGCGCTTTTCATGAAAGCCTCAACATGGCCAGGATCTGGTCGCTGCCGGTGATCTACGCCTGCGAGAACAACCAGTTCGGCATGGGCACCAGCTGGAAGCGGGTATCCTCGGTGCAGGATTTCAGCATCATGGGAGCCAGCTACGGCATCAGCGGACGCCAGGTGGACGGCATGGACGTCATGGCGGTGTATGACGCCTTCACCGCCGCCGCCGAGTCGGCCCGCAAGGGGGAGCCCGTGTTGCTGGACCTGCGCACCTACCGCTACAAGGGCCACTCCATGAGCGACCCCCAAAAGTACCGCAGCAAGGAAGAAGTCGAATCCTATCGGGCCCACGATCCGCTGCTGATCTACCAGGATCGATTGGTCTCGGAAAAATTGATCGGCCCCGAGGACGTTCAAACTATGGAGGCCGAAATGGACGCCCTGGTGGCGGAAGCGGTGGCTTTTGCCGAAAACAGTCCGGAACCGTCGCTTTCCTCGCTCTACGATGACGTCTATTCAGGCCCTTATCCGCGGGCCGCGCTGGAGGGGAATTAAGCCATGGCGACAATCAGTTACCGGGAAGCCCTCAATCGGGCCCTGGACGAAGAAATGGCCCGGGACGCGGGCGTGTTCCTGATGGGTGAAGAAGTAGCCGAATACGACGGGGCCTACAAGGTCAGCAAGGGCCTGCTGGCCAAATACGGCGCCCGGCGGGTCATCGACACGCCGATCACCGAGCTCGGCTTTACCGGGATCGGCGTGGGGGCGGCCCAGGTCGGCCTGCGGCCGGTGATCGAGTGGATGACCCACAACTTTGCCCTGCTGGCGCTGGACCAGGTGGTCAACAACGCCGCCAAGATGCGCTACATGTCGGGAGGGCGCTTCAAGATGCCCCTGGTGTTCCGGGGACCCAACGGCCCGGCGGAATTTCTGGCCGGCCAGCATTCCCAGTCCTTTGCCTCCTACTGGGCCCACGTGCCGGGCCTCAAGGTGGTGGCGCCGTCCACGCCCGCCGACGCCTACGGCCTGCTCAAGAGCGCCATCCGGGACGACGATCCGGTGGTGGTGCTGGAATCGGAAATGCTGTACGGCATGACCGGAGAGGTGCCGTCTGAAGAATACCTGGTGCCCATCGGCAAAGCGTCGGTTCTGCGGGAGGGCGGGGACGTGACCCTGGTCAGTTTTTCCAAACCCGTGCGCTACTGCCTGGACGCGGCGGCGGAACTAGCCAAGCAGGGTATTCAGGCGGAAGTAGTCGACCTGCGATCCCTGCGGCCCCTGGATATGGAGACCGTGCTGGCTTCGGTGGGCAAGACCAACCGGGCGGTGGTGGTGGATGAAGCCTGGCCGGTGGCCAGCGTGGGCAGCCACGTGGCCTGGCGCATTTCCCGGGACCGGTTCGACCGGCTGGACGCGCCGGTGGAGCTGGTGTCGTCCGCGGACGTGCCCATGCCCTACAACCATACCCTGGAACTTTCGGCCCAGCCGAATGTGGAGAAGATCATCAACGCGGTCAAGCGCGTTCTGTACCGGGAGTAGAAGATGGCGGAAGCGATACCCATGCTGGCCCTGTCCCCGACCATGACCGAAGGCACCATCGCCGCCTGGAAGTACGCGGAAGGACAAGCCGTAAAGAAAGGTTCCGTGCTCTGCGAGGTGGAAACCGACAAGGCGGTCATGGACTATGAAGCCCCGGTGGCCGGGACGCTGCTTAAAATTGTGGTGCCTTCCGGAGAAGGCGCGGCGGTGGGCACGCTGATCGCCGTCATCGGCCGGGAAGGGGAGGAGTACGCCAGCCTGATCAAGGCAGCCGGCGCGGCTCAGGCAGCCGCCCCGGCGACCAAACCCGCCGCCGCGTCCCCTCCCGTTCCGGCGGTTGCGGGAACCGTGTCCGCGCCGCCCCCTGCCGCCACACCGGATCCGACTCAGGCGGCCACGGTTCCGGGCGGCGGTCCGGCGCTGGCCCCGGGGTATCCGCCGTCGTCGCCCCTGGCCCGGGTTCTGGCCCGGGAAGCGGGCCTGGACCTGCGCTCCCTGCGGGGCAGCGGACCCCACGGACGGGTGGTTAAACGGGACGTCGAAGCCGGCTTGGAGTCCGGCCTGTCGGCGGCATCGGTCCGGCCTGCTGCCGGCGTCTCCGGTGCTGTTCACGCTGGTCTTGAAAGTGCCGACCCAGGCCCCGGCGCGGCGTTGCTCGCGGACCGGGTGGTGCCCCTGTCCCGGCTGCGGGCGGTGATCGCCAAACGGCTGGGCGATTCGATGCGCGACGCGCCGCACTTCTTTCTGCGCGCCGCGGTGGCCACGGACCGGCTGGCCCAGCTGCGCCGGAGCGCCAACGAAGACCGAGCAGAACCGGACCGGCTGTCGCTGAACGCCTACTTCGTCAAGCTGTCCGCCGCAGCCATCGCGCTCAACCCGGGCATCAACGCCATCTGGCGGGGCGACGGCATCGAATACCGCCGCTCCGTGGACGTCGCCCTGGCGGTGGCCGTGGGCGACGGCCTGGTGGCGCCGGTGGTGCGGGATTGCGTCCACAAGAGCGTCTCGGAAATCGAAGCCGAGTTTCGTGGTCTGATCGCCCGGGCCAAGGCGGGCGCCCTCAAGCCGGAAGACTACGAGGGCGCCACCTTCACCATTTCCAACCTGGGTGCCTGGGGCGTGGAGGAGTTCACCGCCATCATCAACCCGCCGGGTTCGGCCATTTTGGCCCTGGGGGCGATGGTCAAGGAGCCGGTGGTGGAGCAGAACCGGGACGGGAAAGACGTGGTGCACATTCGTTCTCGTCTCCGGGCTACGCTTTCCTGCGATCATCGGGTGATCGACGGCGCGCTGGGCGCCGCCTTTTTGCGGGATCTGAAGACCATCATGGAAGAGCCCGCCCGGGCGCTGGTATAGGAGGGTGGGGTGAACTACGACTACGACATTCTGTTTATCGGCGCCGGACCGGCGGGCTACGTCGGGGCGATCCGCGCCCGGCAGCTGGGACTCAGGGCGGCGCTGGTGGAGCGGGATAAAGCCGGGGGCGTGTGCCTCAACATCGGCTGCATCCCGTCCAAGGCCTTGATCGAGCAGGCTACCCGCTTCCGCGTCCTGGACGAATTGGCCGCCTTCGGCGTCCAAAGCGATCGGACGGCCTTCGACTACGCCAAGGTCAACGCGGTCAGCCGCGCCGCCGCGGACCGGCTTTCCCGGGGAGTGGATTTCCTGATCAAGAAGAACGGCATCGACTACCTGGCGGGTACGGCCACGCTGGACGATGCCCACACCGTGACCCTCCGGCGGGAGGGGTCGGCGGATCGCCGGATCAGCGCCTACGCCGTGGTGCTGGCCACGGGGTCGCGTCCCCGGCAGGTGCCGGGCTTTGAATTCGACGAGGACCGGGTCATGTCCTCCACCGGCTTCCTTTTGCGCAAAAAACTGCCCCGCAGCCTGATCATCCTGGGCGCCGGCGCCATCGGCCTGGAAGCCGCCTACGTCATGAACGCCTTCGGCGTGCAGGTAGCGGTGGTGGAAATGCTGGACCGGATCCTGCCCATGGAAGACGGCGAGGCCGCCGCAGTGGTCCGTGGGGAATTCGAAAAACGGGGTGTCCGCTTTCATACCGCCACCCGGGCTTTCAGCCTGGATACGTCGGCGCCGGATCGGATCAAGCTGGCCATCGGCGGCGCGGCGGCGGCGACGGCGGCGGAAAGCATCGAAGCCGAAGCGGTACTGGTGTCCGTCGGCCGCAGCCCCAACACCGAGGGGCTGGGCTTGGAGGGTCTGGGCGTGCGTCTGCAGAAGGGCTGCGTACCGGTAGGCGACTACTACGAGAGTTCCGCCGCCGGGCTTTACGCCGTCGGCGACATCGTCTCCGGCGAGGCCCAGCTGGCCCATGTGGCTTCCGCCCAGGCCGAATTGGTCGCCGCAGGGGTAGCCTGGCGGCTGGGCAAGGCGCCGGAACCCCGGGAGCGGCGCGTGCCGGCGGCCTTGGTGCCCCAGGCGGTCTATTGCGAACCCCAGGTGGCTTCTTTTGGTCCGCGGGAAGAGGCCCTCAAAGCCGCAGGCCGCGACTTTCGGTCGTCCCGGTTCCCCTTCCGGGGCGTCGGCAAGGCGGTGGCGGTGGGCATGAGCGAAGGGTTCGTCAAAATATTGTCCGACCCGCGTACGGGTGAAATCCTGGGTGCCGGCGTCGTCGGCGCCCAGGCGACGGAACTGATCCACGAGCTTTTGCTGGCCGCGGCGTCCGAATTGACCCTGTACGAAGTAGCCGACCTGGTGCACGCCCATCCTACCTTTTCCGAGGGTGTAAAAGAAGCGGCCCTGGCCGCGCTGGACCGGGCGCTACACGTCTGAGGGCGCCTCTTCCCGGGGTTCAAACTCGGGAAACCGGTAGGCGGCGATGCCCGTCTGCCGGTCGGCGTCGATATAGGCGCTGCCCTTGGCGGCGCATTCGTCCAGGGCCGCTTCAGCCTGATCGATGGGAACGTTCAATTCCATGGCCGTCTGGGCTACCGTCAGCCGCCCCTGGTGCTGGACGGCGCAGCGAAGCACCCGCACGGCCAACAGTGGGTCTGTATTTTTTGGCTTGGCGGGACCGGATTCCTGGTTTTCAGGGTTTGTGGCCGACCCCATGAGGCGCAATTTCAGCAAACGGCCGATATCATCCGGACGAAGTTTGCCCAGACGGTTCTGTCCGGCCCGGAGGTAGAAGCCGGCGCCGAGAAAAAGGAGCCCCACGAAAAAAGCGGAAACGCCGACGGTGGGAATCGGCCGGGGCGCCCAGAAGTTGAGCAGATTCAGGGTTCCGAAAAAAATGAATACCGAACCCAGCGCCTTGCGGATGGTCATGAACGTTCTCCCGGGGTGCGGGAATTCTCTTGCCCCCGACACCGAATTTATGACATTATAACAATACTATAGTATCGTTTCCCGTAGTCCGGGACAAGGAGCATGGATATGGAATGGCGGGCAAGTCACATTTTGGTCCGGGACCGGGCGCTGGCCCTGGAAGTGCAGAAAAAGCTGAAGCAGGGTGCGGGGTTTGAAGCCCTGGCCCGGGCGCATTCCACCTGTCCTTCCCGATCCTCCGGCGGCGACCTGGGCTGGTTCGGCCCGGGCAAGATGGTGGCCCAGTTCGAAGCCGCCGTGAAGCGTCTGTCCCCCGGTTCGGTCAGCGATATCGTACAAACCCAATTCGGATATCATATAATCAAGTGTACCGGCCGAAAAGAATAGATATCGTAGTTGGGGGAAGGCATGGCCAAACGGACGGACTTGAAGTCGATCATACGCATCGATTCTGAACTGAATCAAATCCAGGACCTGGATCTGCTCCTGGAGCGTATACTGCTTGAAGCCCGAAACGTAGTCCGCGCCGATGCGGGTTCCATTTATGTCAAGGAAGGGAACCGGCTGGTCATCAAATACGCCCAGAACGATACCAAGCAGAAAGAGCTTCCCTCCGGTCAAAAGCTTATCTATTCGGTATTTACCGTTCCCATTGATGAGAAGACCATCTCCGGCTACTGCGCCTTGACCCAGAAACTGGTCAACGTGCCGGACGTGTACGAGATTCCCCGGGACGCGCCCTATTCCTTCAGTACTTCCTTCGACAAGATTTCGGGATACAAGACTTCGTCCAACCTGACCGTGCCCCTGAAGACGGCGGAAAACAAACTGCTCGGGGTCATCCAGATCATCAATTCCCGCAACCCCCAGGGGGTCACCGTTCCCTTTACCAAAGAGGACGAAATGCTGATCACCCATTTTGCGGCCAACGCCACGGTGGCGCTGCAGCGGGCGTACATGACCCGGGCCATGATTCTGCGCATGATCAAGATGGCCGAGTTGCGGGACCCCAAGGAGACCGGCGCCCACGTCAACCGGGTCGCCGGCTACGCGGTGGAAATCTACGAACGCTGGGCCTTCAGCCACGGCGTCAAGGATCAGGAACGGGAAAAAACGCGGGATACGCTCAAGATCGCCGCCATGCTCCACGACGTGGGCAAGGTGGCCATCTCGGATCTGATCCTCAAAAAGCCGGCCAAGTTCACCCCGGAAGAATACGCGGTCATGCAGGCCCACACCTACTACGGCGCCCGGCTCTTTGACGATCCCCAGTCCGCCCTGGACTCGATCGCCGCCGACGTGGCCCTGACGCACCATGAAAACTGGGACGGCACGGGCTATCCCGGCTGGATCGATCCGATGTCGGCGGCGCCGCTCAAGACCGACGCGGCGGGCAAGGCGCTGGGCCGGAAAGCCGGTGAGATTCCCCTGGGCGGCCGCATCGTCGCCCTGGCCGACGTCTTCGACGCCCTGTCGTCCCACCGGGTCTACAAGCAGGCCTGGAGCGAACAGGACGTCTACGACGAGATCCGTCGTCTGGCGGGCACCAAATTCGACCCCGAACTGGTGGAAATATTCTTTGAGATCCTGCCCAACATCAAGCAGATCCGGGCGCTGTATCCGGAGCAGGAGGAAGAACGGAAATAGCGGCGGGGCGCCGGTCTTCCCGGATCAGCCGCGCCAGTTCCCGGTCAAAGCCGTCGGCGAAGGCTTTGAGCTCTTTTTTGCCGTAGGCGGCGGTCCGCACCGGGCCCAACCCGCTCTGCGCCAGGTCGACCATAAAATCCCGCAGCGAAAGCCGTTCCCGGATGTTTTCCGCCGTATAGACCCGTCCCCGGTCGTCGACGACCCGAATAGCCGCCGCCACCAGCCGGGCGGCCAGGGGGATGTCCCGGGTTATGGCCAGGTCTCCGGGTTCGGCCAGCGCCACGATCCGGTCGTCCGCCGCGCCTTCTCCCGGGGGGCACAGCTCCATGCCGTCGCCCTGGATGCCCGGGATGGACCGATTGGCCGCAAAAACGGCCCGGACGCCGGTGCGCTGCGCCGCCCGGAGGATGGCTTCCCGGGTCGGCCGGGGGCAGGAATCGGCGTCCACCAGGATTTTCATGGCTCGCCGGGTCCGGTGGCTGCGGCGTAGGCGGTAAACGCGCCGTTCAGCACCGTTCGGGCGTCGGCGGCGCTGAAGCAACTCTGGCCGGGCTCCAGGCGCATCCGTTCTCCCTGGGCCGCCAGGTCGGCGCTGCCGGAAGTAACCAGCAGGATGCTCGGTTTGCCCGGCGCGTAGTCCACCGGGCCGCCCTTGCCCTGCAGGACGGTGAGGGAAAATTCCCGGGCCGGCGTCGGATAGGTGTACCGGTCCGGTGCCGGGGCGGGGAGACGCAAAATCGGGGGACGGAAGGCTCGGAACGAAACCACGCGTTCCAGCTCCGCCGTGTCCATGTGCTTGGCGGTCAGTCCGCAACGCAGCACGTTGTCCGAATTGGCCATCAATTCGACGCCGAAACCCGCCACGTAGGCGTGCAGAATACCGGCCTCAAGATATATCGCCTCCCCGGGAACCAGATCCAGCACGTTCAGGTAGAGGGGCGCCAGCAGGGAGGGATCTTCCGGGTGAAAACGGGCAAATTCGGCGGTCAGCCGCCATTCCCGGCGGTACGCGGGATCGGCTTGGGCCAAGTCCGCCGCGGCGGCCCGGACCAGGGTGCCCAAACGCCGGCGCTCCGGGCCGTCCAGGCCGAAAAGGGCGCGCAGCAAGCCGCGCAGGCCCACCGCTTCATCCCCGCCCCGCAAAGCGGCGACGGCGGGCGCCAGCAGGGGCGTCTTCAGCCTGTCCAGCAGCGCGGCGCTCTCCGGGGGCGGCCGGAAGCCGCAGAGGGCGCGGAAGGGGCTCAGGGCGCAGAGGATCTCCGGTTTATGGTTGGCGTCCTTGTAGTTGCGCCGGGGATCGTCCACGGCGATGCCCGCGGCGTTTTCCTTTTCCCAGCCTTCCCGGGCCTGGCGCAGGTTCGGATGGGTCTGGATGGACAGCGGTTTGGCGGCGGCCAGCAGCTTGAACAGGTAGGGGAGGGTGTGGAATTCCCGGGCGCACGCCGCTCCCAGGTAACGGGGGCCGTCCTGCTCCAGGAGCCGCGACAAGGGCTGCGCTCCGTCGGTGGTCAGGACCGACGACGCCGCGCTGGGATGCACGCCCATCCATAACTCCGCCCAGGGCCGTTGGTCGGGGTTGCTCGTTCCCGTCAGTTCGGGTATCCACCGGGGGGAACCCCAGTCGTAGTGTTGTACCGGATTGGAAAGTCTCAGCAGCCGCTGCATGGCGTCCGGACCTACTTCGGCCCGAGGGCTTCGTCGATGCGGGCGATCAGGTCCAGGGTCAGCCGCTCCGCGTCGTCCGTACCCCGGGGCAAGCCGCGGCGGGCCTTTTCGGCGTCGTCGCTGAGCATGATGCCGGCGACGATGGATAATTTCAGGGGATCTTCCAGACCGGTGGAACGCCGCGCGGCTTCGACGAAGGTGCTGTACCGCTTCATGAGGGCGTCCAGGTAGACCTGGTCCTCATCGGCGCTGATGGAAAATGCCGTGCCGAGGATATCGATGCGCAGACGACCCGTCGGCATGGCTTCCTTCTAGAAGATATCGAGTTCGGCGGTTGGTTCCGGAGGGTCCGCAGCGACGATCTCCGCAGCCCGGGCCGCCGCTTCTTCCGCTTCCAGGGCGGCCAGAATGTCGTCCTCGGAAGGGCTTGCGGCGATGGCCGTGGGCGCACCCTGCTCCAGGGTGTCTTCAAACTGGTTGAGCCGATTCAAGGCGGACACGATGCCCGCCTCGATATGGCTCTGGTCAGCCTTGAACTGTTCCACCAGAACCTCAAGCTCGCCGATCCGGTTCTGGTAACCCTCCAACTTCTGCCGCAGCAGGGCATTTTCGTCGGACAGTTGCCGGACGTAGTCGATCGCCTTGACAACTTTGGTTTCCAGAAGTTTGACTTGCTCGAGGGTAACCATCATTTACGCTCCCAGGTTTGCTTTGGCTTGGGCCACCACCGCCTTGAAGGCGGCCTTGTCTTCCGTCGCCAGCCACGCCAGGGCCTTGCGGTCTATGGCCACTCCCGCTTTCAGCAAGCCGTTCACCAGGCGGGAATAGGACAGTCCCTCTTCCCGGCAGGCGGCGTTGATGCGGATGATCCACAGGCGGCGGAAGTCGGCCTTCCGGTCGCGGCGGTCGCGGTAGGCGTAGAAGAGGCCCTTGGTCACGGCGTCCTTGGCTACCTTGAAGTTCGAGTGGCGGCGGCCCCAATAGCCTTTCGCCAATTTGAGAATTTTCTTGCGATGGTCCTTTCTACGGGTACCGTCTACTGCTCTTGACATGGGGGAACCGCTCCTTGCTTAACCGTAGGGTAACAGCTTCTTTCTGATCACCGGTACGTTGTCGCTGGACAGGATACCGGCGTGGCGGAGATTCCGCTTGCGCTTGCTCGTCTTCTTGGTCAGGATGTGGCGAAGGTTTTGTTTCTTGTACTTGACCTTGCCCGTCCCGGTGAACGAATAGCGCTTGGCGGCGCTCTTCTTGGTCTTCATCTTCGGCATGGCGCCATCCCTCTGCTTATTTCTTGGTCTTCGGGCTCAACACCATGGACATGAACCGGCCTTCCATTGACGGCGGTTTATCCATGACGTATTCCCCTTCGATCCGTTTAAGGACGTCCTTAAGGACATCCAGTCCGAGTTCGGTGTGGGCAAGTTCGCGGCCCCGGAAACGGACCGTGACCTTTACCTTGTTGCCTTCAGCCAGGAAATCGCGGACGTGCTTTGATTTGAAATCCAAATCGTGGTCGTCAATTTTGGGTTGCATCCGGATTTCCTTGAGCTTCAACAGTTTCTGCTTTTTTTTGGAATCCCGGACTTTCTTTTCATTCTCAAATTTGAACTTGCCGTAGTCCAGTATCTTGCAGACCGGAGGAACCGCCTGCGGGGCGACTTCCACCAGGTCCAAGGCCTGTTCCTTGGCCATCCGAAGCGCTTCCAGCATCGGCAGAATGCCCTGCTGCTCGCCGTCATCGCTGATGAGACGTACCTCGCGCACCCGGATCTGTTCATTGATCCGCAAATCCTTGTCCGCCAACTGACCTCCTCGTGAGCCGTCGGTGCAACGGGGCAAGCACCGCCGACTTTCCGAAAACTATACCAAACAAGGACCTTCTCTGTCCAGCCCTGAAGAAAACGGGACGCCGGCGCTTGCGAAGCCCCCGGAGGCCGTGCTAGGCTTGGCGCATGATCCTTTTCTGCCTGTTCTGGCTGCCATCGATTTACTTTTTGCGGCGATCCCTGACGGAGGACCGGACGACGGGGGGCAATCTGGCGCTGATCGTCACCCTCGGCTTGGCGGCCGCGGGCATCCGCTTGTATTTCGGCGACCTGGTGCCAAACCGGGGTTTTGGTTTGATCGCCTGGCTGCACGTGCTGCTGGATGTGATCGGGCTGCCCCTGCTGTTGCCCCTGGGCGTCCACGCGGCGCTGTCGCTGCGCCGGCGCCCGCCGGCGGGAAAGCCCGAATTTATGCTCCAGTGGCTGATGCCCGCCGCGGTGCTGGGCGCCCTGCGCTGGAGCGCCGCGGGCGACCCCCTGGCGCTGGTGCTGGCGCCGCTCTTGTGGTCCGCCGGGGCTTTCGGCGTGCCCCTGCTCATCGCCCTGGCCAAGGACGAAATCGGGTTTAAATACTACGCCGCCCTCTTTGCCGCCCTGTTCTTCGTTCCCCTGCTGACCACCGTCTACTGGGCATTCTTTACCCAACGCGGTCTTCTGGGGCTGCTTCTTGCCCTGCCCGCGCTGGCGCCCCTGGGCTGGTGGTCGGCGAGGAATTTGACGGCCAGGCTGCGGCGGCGCTGAGCGCGCCGGAACGGCCGCACCCGGACGGAGTCCGGGGCGGCGGGAGCGGTCAGGCGTGTCCGGCGGAGCCGAGCACGTTGATGTTCTTGTGCATGTAGAGTTTCTTCAATTCATCCCGGGCGGGGCCCAGGTACTTGCGCGGATCGAATTCGTCCTTCTTTTCCGCAAAAACCTTGCGGATCGAGGCGGTCATGGCCAGCCGGCCGTCGGAATCGATGTTGATCTTGCAGACCGCGCTCCTGGACGCCCGGCGGAGCTGTTCTTCCGGAATGCCCACCGAATCCTTGAGGCTGCCGCCGAACTGCTCGATCATGCGGACGTATTCCACGGGCACCGAAGAGGACCCGTGCAGGACGATGGGGAAGCCGGGAATGCGTTTCTCGATTTCTTCCAGAATGTCGAAGCGCAGGGGGGGCGGGAGGAGGATGCCGTTGGCGTCCCGGGTGCACTGCTCGGGTTTGAACTTGGTGCGGCCGTGGCTGGTGCCGATGGAGATGGCCAGGGAGTCCACGCCGGTTTTCTTGACAAAGTCTTCCACTTCCGCGGGTTGGGTATAATTGCTGTGTTCCGAAGACACGTCGTCCTCCACGCCGGCCAGTACGCCCAGTTCGCCTTCCACGCTGACGTAATCCTTGCGGGAATGGGCAAACGCGCAGACCTTCTTGGTGAGGGCCACGTTTTCGTCGTAGGGCAGGTGGGAACCGTCGATCATGACCGAAGAAAAGCCCGATTCGATGCAGTCCTTGCAGATCTCGAAGCTGTCGCCGTGGTCCAGGTGCAGCACGATGGGAATATCGAAGCCCAGCTCATGGGCGTATTCCACCGCCCCCGCCGCCATGTGGCGGAGCAGCGTCTGGTTGGCGTACTTGCGCGCCCCCGAGGACACCTGCAGGATGACCGGGGACTTGGTTTCCACGCACGCCTGGACGATGGCCTGCATCTGCTCCATGTTGTTGAAGTTGTATGCCGGGATCGCGTAGCCGCCGCTCACCGCCTTTTTGAACATCTCAACCGTGTTGACGAGTCCGAGTTCTTTATAGCTGGTCATGGAATCGCTCCTTGATGCGATGGGATTGTTCGATTTTACGCTTCGGCTCCGGCTTGGTCAACACGGGCGGAGGCTTGACCCGATCCGGGGCGGCGCGCATAGTTCCAGTCCTATGACCGACGCAAAGCTGGACCGAAAATGCGGAAGAAACCGCCGTCTCCTGTCCGCCCTCCTGACCGTCGTCGCGGCGCTGGCCCTGACCTGGGCGTCCCGGGCGCCGGTGGTGCTGGTGGCGGACGACGCCTTCCTGGCCCTGTACGGACGCTCCGCCGCGGCGCAGAGGATGGCGCTGGCGGCGCTGCGGTTGTGGCGGCGGGTAAAGCTGGCGGAACTGGCGGTGGACGCCGATCCCCGGGCGGCGGCGGACGCTGTGGAATTCAGCTCCCGCCGGCCTTTCTGCGCGGTGTTTCCGGACCGCTACCGGCAGGCCGCCGGGGAGTACGCCCGGCGCAATCCCGGGGTGCGCACCGTCCTGTTCGGATCGGGGCCCGAAATAGCGGAGAATCTTCTTTTCGTGGCTACCGACGGGGCGGCGGATTTGTTCCGCGCCGGTCGGGCCGCGGCGGCGTTGGCCGCCGGGGGCGGCGGACCGCCGGCCTGGATCGGCGGGCCTGCGGCCGGCGCGGCGGAACGCTCCGCCTTCGCCGCGGGCCTGGCGGCGGGGGGCTATGATGGCCCGCCGCACCTGGTCGGGCCGTCGGTTCCGGTCCCGGCCGACGCGTGCTGCCTGGTCGTTTCCCGCACCGCCGGGGAGCTGCCCGAATTGGCCGGGACCGGCCCGCTGATCGTTTTTTCCTGGCTGGAGGCCGAACTTTTGCCCCGCCGCACGATTCTGCGCTTCGACGATTCGCCGCCGGCGCTGCTGGTGCCCGCCGTCCGGGCCGCCGCTGCGGGCAAGCAGGGCCTTTCCGTGCCTTCGGCGGCGGAATTGTTCCGTTCCCGGGTTCCGGATTCCCGGCCTGGCCGAAGGCTGCGGGCCGGATTGACGCGTTTTTCCGGCGGATACCCTGAAAGGAACAATAATTCCTTGTAAAGGTTTGACAAAGGTATCGCAAGGAAATATAATCTTACCCGACTACGATTCCGCGATGATCGGCAAAAGGAGTATGGGATGAAACACGGCGGTTTCAAAGCTGCTTGCCTGGCTCTCTCGGCTTGTATTGTGGTTTTCTCCGTTTCGGCGGACGATAAAACCGTCAATCTCGAATCAAGGGTACTGGAAAGCTTCGACGGCGATTCAAATTATGTCTGGAAGGTATCCGCCAGCAAGTTCGCGACCAAGACTGACGACGAGACGTTCCCGAAGCTGTCCTATGTTCCCAGCTGGCCTGCGGCCCTGCACGGAACCAACCGGGACGGCAAGGAGCTGAAAAGTCTGGGCATCTGGGGACGTTTTGACCGCAAGGGTTACAACTGGATCGATATGTACCCCGTCGCCAAGGATGCGGCCGAGGATGCGCCGCCTGCGGAAATTCCGTTTCCGGGCCGGGTAAGCCTTCTGGACGTCTGGGTCTGGGGCGCCAATTTCAACTACTATCTTGAAGCCTACGTGCGGGACTACAAAGGCGTGGTGCACATCATCGAAATGGGCGATCTGAGCTTCGAGGGCTGGAAGAACCTGCGGATCAATATTCCCTCCAATATCCCGCAATCCAAGCGCACCCTCCCCAAGCGGGAAGGCTTGACGCTGATCAAATTCCGTCTCTGGACCCGTCCCATGGAACGGGTTGATGATTTCCAGGTTTATTTTGACCAAGTAAAAGTCTTGACCGACACCTTCGAATCCTTGTTCGACGGTGACGAGCTTGCGGATCCCGCGCGCGTCCAAGAATATTGGGGTGCCGGTTCATCCAGTGCCAGTAAATAAGGAGGCCGTCATGAAACGTATAACCGTTGCCGCCATCCTGCTCTTGTCCCTTGCCGGCTTTTCCTTTGCCCAGAGTACCGAGATCGGGGCGCCGGATCCGGAAAAGATCGGCATAGAAGCGGCGCAGCAGAAACTGAAGGAAGTATCCGTCGACAAGTTCGAGAATGCCGGCTTCTGGCTGTCATCCATGTCTACCGACGAAGGATATACCACCACCCGCCTGTTTGAAGGCACCCCGGCGGGCAAAGTCCCGGTTCCGGAAGAAAAGGACCTCAATATCCCGGACAAGTACGTTCTGGGCACGCGGGTCGACTTTCTCCGCCGCGGGGCTACCAATTTTGTCCTGTACCCGATCCGGCCCATCCCCATCGAGGGAATTTCCAAAACCATCTCGGTATGGGCGGTAGGCCGAAACTACAACCACGAACTGCGGATCATCGTTCAGGACTTTTTCGGCAACCAGTTCGAGTTGTTCATGGGCCGCTTGAACTTTCAGGGCTGGAAGAAGCTGACCGTCGCCATTCCGCCGCAGGCGCCGGACGGCCGGAACGGCATCATCCAGCGCAACTACCACTACAACAGCATGATGGGGTTGAAGGTCATCGGCTTCCGGGTCATCTGCGATCCGATGGAAGCCTACGGCAGCTACTACTTCTATCTTGACGACCTGCGGGCAGTTTCGGATCTGTTTGCCGAAGACAACCGCGATCCCGACGACATGGTCGATTCCTGGTAAAACCTGTCTTATTGCCGATAGAGACCGTCCTGGGGGTGCAAACCCGTCGGGCGGTCTTTTTTTTTGCCGGCACCCCGTTCAGGCTGGATCCACAACCCGGGCGTACAGCCAGGCGTTGCCCTGCTTGCCCGTACGCTCCAGCAGGTTCATGGCGGTCAGCACGTATACCGCTTTTCCCGCCAGGGCGACGCGTATCGAGGCGGTTTCCGCCAATTCGCGCACGGTAAACGTTTTTTCCGGGGGAAAAGGCAAGAAACGATCGTAGTCCCGAAGCGTTCCCAGGACGATGCTTTCCCGGGTGGCGGTCAGCAGCTTTTCGCGCACGCTTGCGCCGCCGCGCCGCCAGGACCCCCTTCCGTCCTGGACCCGGCGTTCCACCATTTCGATCAAGGCCAGCTCGATGATGACGTTCGGCAGCAGCGCCAGGGTCGGCGCGTAGACCAACGCGGCAAAGAGGTCCCAGGGATTTCCCCGGCGGGGACTGCGCCGACGGCGCAGCAGGGCTCCGTCCACGTCGTAGACTTCAATCTGCCGCAGCACCGGGATGGGATGCACCACCCGGACCCGCCTGCCCGCCACCAGGGCGGCTACCTTGCCCTTGAGCGGGCCGAAACTGCCGGTCTGCACTTCGATGATCTCCCCGGCGTCGGTGACGGCGTCGCATACGTACCCTTCGGCGGCGACCTCGACCGCTCCGGAGGGCCCGGCGTAGCCCAGTTTGAGCGCCCGGTGCAGCGCGCTTTCCCGTTCCGTCCCGATGGAACGCCGGGCGCCGTCAGCGGACATAGGCCGACAGATCCGCGGCGCCGACCAGTTCCAGGTGGTGATAGGTTTCGCTGCCGCCGCGGCTTTCCTGGACCGAGATCCGTTCTACCCGGAAAGCGATGATCCGGTTGGTCGCCAGCGGCAAGGGTAGGAGCCGGCCGTTGACGTCCACCAGTGCATTGATGCCCAGCCGGGCCGCGACTTCCTGCGTATCCCCTTCGGGAAAGACGATATAGAACTCCTGGGTGAACATAACCGCCAGCATACCAGCCGGACACGGGTTTTGGCAAGTTTACGCGCCGAATACTACACGAGCGTGTAGTTCTATCGGTATAAAAATACTATTAATAATTTTTTCTTGCAGCCTTCTTATTGACGGACAAAATTTATGTGTAAATAATGTAGATAAGTGGGAGAAAGTGGGAAATAATAGGAAAAAGTGGTATGGAGTTGTTGACCGGAGAGTTTAAGAATACGTTGGATGACAAGGGCCGCGTCAGCTTGCCCTCCCGGCTCCGTGGGGAGTTGGCCGGAAACATCCTTATTCTCACCCAGGGCGTAGACCGTTGTCTGTGGCTTTTTGCGCCGGACCAATGGAAGCTGCTGTCCCGAAAACTGATGGAGACCACTTCGCCCTTTCAAGCCCGCTCCCGCCTGGTGCAGCGCCGCATCATCGCGCCGGCCCAGGAGATCGAGATCGACAAGGCCGGCCGGATCGCCGTCCCTCAAAGTCTGCGGGAATTTGCCGGTCTGACCAAGGATTGCGTCATTCTGGGCATCGACAAGTACATCGAGATCTGGGACGGGGATCAGTACCGTCTGTACTGGGAAGAAAACGAAGCCGAATTCCGGGCTGCGGCGGAAGAGCTGGGTTCGGTGTTTTTATAGGGGAGCGCCGTGGGGGATATCGTCCATACGCCGGTATTATTGAACGAAACCCTGACCTATCTGGCTCCCCGCGGAGCGGGCGAGCTGATGGTGGACGCGACCCTCGGGGAAGGCGGGCACAGTTGCGCCTTTCTGGAGCGGTACCCGGGGCTCAGGATCATCGGCGTGGACGCGGATGCCGAGATTATGGCCATCGCCCGGCAACGCCTGGCTGAGTTCGGCGAACGGATACATTTCTACAACGGCTGGTCCCATGCTTTCTTTGCCGATCTGCCCGTGGACATCAAACGCCCGGACACGATCCTGATCGACCTGGGGGTCAGCGTTTTTCACTACGAAAAAAGCGGCCGGGGATTCAGCTTCAAGCGGGACGAAGCGCTGGACATGCGGATCGACCCGCTCCGGGGGCCCAGCGCCGCGGACCTGGTGGCCCAATTGCCGGAAAAGGAACTGGCGGACCTGATTTTTCAGAACGCCGAGGAACGGTATTCCCGGCGCATCGCCCGGGCCATCGTGGCCGCCCGGTCCCGGTCCCGGATCGTCACCGCCTCGGCCCTGGCCGCGGTGGTGGAAGCCGCGGTGCCTGCCGCGTACCGCCGGGGACCGAGCCACGCGGCTACCAAGACGTTCCAGGCTCTGCGCATCGCCGTCAACGGCGAATTGTCGGGTTTGACGGAGTTGTTGTCCACCGCATTGCGGGTGCTGGAAGGCGGCGGACGGATGGGGGTGATCACGTTTCATTCCCTGGAAGACCGAATCGTCAAGAATTTCTTCCGGGATAAAAACAAGGACTGCATCTGTCCGCCGGAAGCGCCGATATGTACCTGTGGGGGGCGCCGAACGGTGAACCTGGTGACCAAAAAAGCGGTAGCTCCGACCGAAGCGGAAGTGCGGGCCAACCCGCCGTCCCGGAGCGCAAAACTGCGGGTGGTGGAAAAACTGCTCGACGAGGACGGAGCATCATGAGACGGCGCATCCTGCTGTATGCCTGCGCAATCAGCATTCCCCTGTTCCTGGCCCTGGACGCGTGGCAGGCCTCCCGGTACGCCGCGATGAGCGCCGAACTGGCCCGCCTGGAAGCGGCCCAGCGGGAATGGCTGGAAAACAACAAACGCCTGATCGCCGGCATCGCGGTCCTGTCCGCTTCGGAGCGCATCGAACGCATCGCCCGCAACGAATTGGGATTGACGCTGAAAAGCCCGGAAGAAGTGTTGCAGATTCGCGTTGGGGCGGGGGAGGGCCACGATGGCTGACCCGCTGTTGATGACCCTGCGCGGTCTGGCGGACGCGGTGGGCGGCGAAATCCGCGCCGCCGACGCCGGTTCGACGGGATTTTCGTCGGTCTGCATCGATTCCCGGCAAGCTGCGGCGGGCGCCCTCTTTGTCGCCCTGGCCGGTTCCGCGCAGGATGGGCACGACTACCTGGAAGCGGCCTTGGCGGCCGGAGCGGGCAGTGCCCTGGTGGCCCGATCCCGCATGCAAAAGGACGGTGCCGCGCTGACCGCCGCCGCGGACCGCCATGGCGCCGCGCTGGTGGTGGTTCCGGATACGCTGGCGGCCCTGCAGGCTGCGGCCGCCGCTTATCTGGATGGTTTTCCGGACCTTATGAAGATCGGCATTACCGGCTCATCCGGAAAAACCACCACCAAGGAACTGGCGGCGGCCATGCTGGCCGGGGAACGCCGGGTGGTCATGAACCCGGGCAACTTCAATTCCGAAACCGGCCTGCCGTTGTCGGCCTTTATGGTGCGCCGGGAACATCAGGTGGGCGTCTTTGAGCTGGGCATGAACCGGGTCGGGGAAATCGGCGAGCTGGCCCGGGTGCTCCGGCCGCGTATCGCGTTGATCACCAACGTCGGGTCTGCCCATATCGGTATTCTCGGCAGCAAGGACGCCATTGCCAAGGAAAAAAAAGAAGTATTTTCCCGGTTCACCGGTTCCGAGCTGGCGCTGATCCCCGACGGGGATGCCTACGCGGCCTATTTGGCCCAGGGCGTGCAAGGCCGGGTGCGGGCGTTCGGTCCGGACGTGATGTCCGCCTTCGGCGGCACCCGCAGCCTGGGGTTGGACGGCACGGAAGTGCTCTGGGCCGGCGTGCCGGTCCGCCTGGCCCTGCCCGGGCGCTTCAACCTGCTCAACGCCCTGGGGGCGGCGGCGATCGCCGAAGAAGCGGGCGTCTCCGCCGACGCCATCCGCCGGGGTATGTCCGCCGTTGCGCCGCTTTTTGGCCGGGGAGAAATCCTACGGGGCAGCGTGACCGTGGTGCGGGACTGCTACAACGCCAACCCGGAAGCCACCGCAGCCGCCCTTGAATTCTGCGATTCCCTGGACTGGCCGGGGCGCCGGATTTACGTCATCGGTTCCATGCTGGAGCTCGGCGCGGCATCCGCAGGGGAGCATCGCCGGATCGGGCAGGCTTTGGCCGGTTCCCGGGCGGATCTGGTTTTTTTGTACGGACCGGAAACCGAATCGATCCGGCAGTATCTGCGGGAGCAGGAAGAAGCGTCCGCCGCGCCGCGCCCGGCGCTGGTGTTCAGGACCGACGATATGGAGACGTTGAAGCGGGAAATTTCCGCCGCGGCGCGGCCGGGAGACCTGGTGTTGCTGAAAGGCTCCCGGGGTACCGCCCTGGAACGTTTGACCGACCTTTTTGACGTAAAGGAGAGCGGCCCGTGTTCCTGAAACTCATCTACCCTCTGGTTAAATTCTTTACCCCCCTCAACGTATTCCGCTATATCTCTTTCCGCAGCGCCTACGCAGCGCTGACCGCCCTGGTGATCGCCTTTCTTTTCGGCCCCCGGATCATCGAAGCCCTGCGCAAACTGAAAGTCGGCCAGGCCATCCGGGACGACGGACCCCAGAGCCACCTCAAAAAGGGCGGGACGCCCACCATGGGCGGCGTGCTGGTCATCGTTTCCGTGGTGTTCGCCGCGATTCTCTGGCAGGACCTGGACAGTTTCAACGTCTGGCTGACCCTGGCGGCCTTTGTCGGCTTTGGAGCCGTCGGATTCGTGGATGATTATTTGAAGGTGAGCCGCCGGAACTCCGAAGGCTTGCCGGCCTGGGCCAAACTGGTCGGCCAGTTCGCCGTCGCCCTGGCGGTTTCGGTGACGCTGTACAATGCCGGGGACCAGCGCATCACCTACCTGTATCTGCCTTTCTTCAAAAACCCGGTGATCGACCTGGGGCTGCTGTGGATCCCCTTTGCCATGCTGCTGCTGGTCGGCGAATCCAACGCGGTCAACCTGACCGACGGGCTGGACGGACTGGCGACGGGTTTGGTGATCATGGTGTTCATCACCCTGGCCGTGCTGACCTACCTTTCCGGAAGGGCCGACTATTCGGAATACCTGGGTATACCCTACATCAAGGGTTCGGGAGAACTGACGGTGTTTTCCCTGGCCATGGTCGGCGCCTGCGTCGGGTTCTTGTGGTTCAACGCCCACCCGGCGGAAGTCTTTATGGGGGATGTGGGCAGTCTGGCCTTCGGCGGGGTCATCGCTACCCTGTCGTTGATCATCAAGAAAGAAATTCTGGTCCTCATCGTGGGCGGCGTCTTTGTCCTGGAAGCCGCGTCGGTGATTCTGCAGGTGGCTTCCTATAAATTGCGGAAGAAGCGGATCTTCAAGATGGCGCCGCTTCATCATCATTTTGAACTGTCCGGCTGGGCGGAGACCAAGGTGGTCGTCCGCTTCTGGATCCTGGGGGGCTTGTTCGCCATTATCGCCCTCTCGACGCTGAAAATCCAATGAGCGGCTACCGGTTCGACGTCGAACGGCCGGGGGGCAAGCTTTCTTCCGACCCGGTGCTGGTCAGCGCCGTTTTGCTGTTGGTGGGCGTCGGTTTGGTCACCCTGTATTCCGCCTCTTTCCCCTTCGCGGAGCGTTTCTTCGACGACGGGCTCTATTTTATCCGCAAGCAGGTCGTCTTTGCCGGTCTGGGGTTCGTCGTGTTCCTGATCGCTTCCCGGGTCAACCTGGAACTGCTGCGCCGGTTCATCAAACCCCTGGTGCTCGGATCGATCCTGCTCTGTCTGCTGACCTTTATTCCCGGCATCGGGGTCATGAAGAACGGCGCGGCGCGCTGGATCCGGCTCGGTTCGTCTACCTACCAGCCCTCGGAGCTGGTAAAGGTGATTTTGCCCCTGTACCTGGCGCACATTTTTGACAAGAAACAGGACCGCCTGACCGAGCTGTCCGGCGGCGTGCTGCCGCCGGCGCTGGTAACCCTGTTTTTCTTCCTGCTCATCTATCTTCAGAACAATTTTTCCACCGCCGCTTTCATTACGATCAACGCCCTGGCCGTCTTTTATTTTGCCGGCGTCGGGCTGCGCTATTTTGCGGCCTCCGCGCTGGTGATCGCGCCGGTTTCGCTGCTGCTGATCCTGACCAAGGAACATCGTCTCCGCCGGATCGTATCGTTCATCAAGCCCGAATGGGACCCCCTGGGGGCGAGCTATCAGGTACGCTCTTCCGTCGCCGCCATCGCTTCCGGCGATCTGTGGGGCAAAGGCTTCGGCCAGGGTACGCGCAAGATCGCCAACGTGCCGGAAGTGCATTCGGATTTTGTCTTTTCCGCCTACGCCGAGGAGCTCGGACTGATCGGCGTCGCCCTGGCTTTCGCGCTGTTCGCGCTGTTCCTGCACCGCGGCTTCCGGGCGGCCCGGGCGGCGGAAGGCAACTTCCGTCGGCTCCTGGCCTGCGGCCTGGTCACCACGATCGCGTCCCAGGCCTTATTGAACGTCGCCGTCGTAGTCGGCGCGCTCCCGGCTACCGGGATCCCCCTACCTTTCTTTTCCGCGGGTGGCTCTTCTTTGGCTACCACCTTGTTCGCCGCCGGCCTCATCGTCAACGTTTCCCGGCTTCCCCGGGCCCAGGAGGCCCTCCATGCCTGAAGCCTACCTGTATTTCGACGAAGCGCCGCAGGCGGAAAAAGAAGACACTTCCCGGATGGAACGGCTGCTGAAACGGCTGGTGCTGGCGCTGGCCGTCATCCTGTCGATGGAATTGGCCTGGTATTTTGCCGTGACGCCCTGCCTGCCCCTGGCCACGGTGGAACTGGCCGGCGCGGCCGGACTGGACCGGGAGGCGGCGCTGGCCATGGCGGGCATCTCCGACCGGACCTCGTTCATCACCCTGGATGCGGCGGCGGCGGCCCGGGCCCTGGGCGCGATTCCGACGGTGGAATCGGTGCGGGTCGTCAAGCGGTTTCCCGACGGGGTACGGATTGCCCTGACGCCGCGCAGCGCCGCCGCCGTGGCGCTGACGGTGATCGAGGGCCGGACGGTTCCGCTGTTTCTGGACCGGCAGGGCGTCGTATTTGCCGTCGGGACGGAAAACACCGACTCTTTGCCGATCATCTCCGGGCTGGTGTTCGAGAATGTCAGCCTGGGCATGCGCCTGCCGCCGGAGTTTACGCCCTTGCTGACCGCCCTGGATCGGATCCGCCTGAGCGCGCCGGAATTGCTGGGCGGGGTGTCGGAAATCCGCGTCCAGCGGCGTCCGTATGACGGTTACGAGCTGGTCGTGTACCCCGCGCATCACCCGGTGCGGGTCAAAATCGGCGCCGAGTTGAACGAAGCAGGGCTTCGGTATATGATGCTGGTTCTCGACGTGCTCGCTTCCCGGGGAATCGAGGCCGACGAGATAGATTTCAGGACCGGTACAGCCTCGTATCGGACCAAGGAGGCCTCCTCTGGCTAGCGACGGATTGGTGGTCGGCCTCGATATCGGCACGACCAAGGTGTGCGCCGTCATCGGCGAACGAATGGAAAACGGCAACCTGGAGATCACCGGCGTCGGCGTCAGCCCGTCTACGGGACTCCGCAAAGGGGTGGTCGTCAATATAGAAGCCACCCTCAGGTCCGTCGCCGCGGCCATCGAAGCGGCGGAGATGATGAGCGGCCGGGAAGTCCACGCCTGCTGGACGGGCATCGGCGGCGCCCACATCGAAGGCCTCAATTCCCGGGGCGTGGTGGCGGTGACGGGCAAGAACCGGGAAACCCGGGAGATCGCCAAAGAAGACGTGGATCGGGTCATCGAAGCCGCCCGGGCGGTGGTGATACCCATGGACCGCCAGGTCCTGCACGTCATTCCCCAAACCTACATCGTGGACGACCAGAAGGGCATCCGCAATCCCCTGGACATGATCGGCGTCCGCCTGGAGGCGGAGGTGCACATCATCACCGGTTCGGTCTCCAGCGCCCAGAACCTGGTCAAGTGCGTCAACCGGGCCGGGTTCCGGGTCAACGATCTGGTTTTGCAGTCCCTGGCCGCAGGGCGTTCCACGCTGACGGCGGAAGAACGGGAACTGGGCGTGGCCCTGATGGATCTGGGCGGCGGCACGACGGACCTGCTGGTCTACCTGGACGGCGCGCCGTATTCCACCTTTACCATTCCCGTCGGCGGCACCCAGGTCAGCAGCGACCTTTCCATCCTCAAGAACCTGTCCTTCGAGACGGCGGAAAAAATAAAAATCGAAGCCGGCTGCTGTTGGGAAGACCTGCTGGAAGGGGATGACGACATCATCGTCCCCGGCGTGGGCGGCCGGCCGCCCTTGCCGATACCCAGGTCCCAGATTTTACGCATCATTCAGCCCCGAATGGAAGAAATATTCCATCTGGCCAAGGAAAAACTGGATAAACTGGCTCTGTCCCGGCCCCTGGGCGGTGGGATCGTACTGACCGGCGGCGGCTCGCAGCTGCCCGGAGCGGCGGAGCTGGCGGCCCATATTTTCAGGCTGCCCGTGCGGGTCGGGGTGCCGCTGTCTTTGGGGGGATTGGTGGAAGAATACCGCAGTCCCGTCTACGCCACCGCCGTCGGCCTGATCCTGGAAGGAGCCGACCGGGAAGGACCCAGGAATCAGGAACGGGGCCAGGAAGGCCGGCCCCGGGAAAAGAATCAAACCGCCTTGTTCGTTAAATTGGCGGACTGGCTCAAAAAGGAATTTTTTTAGAAAGCCGTACATCCGGTGGGGACCGGATCGCGGGATAGCCTGAACAGGGCGCCAATGGGGAGGGGGACATGAACATTGAAGTGCTGGAAGAACGGACGGCCGGACCGAGTCCGACGATCATCAAAGTGATCGGCACCGGCGGCGGCGGATCCAACGCGGTCAACCGCATGATCGAATGCGGCGTGCAGAACGTGCAGTTCATCGCCGCCAATACGGACCTGCAGGTGCTCAACCTGTCCATGGCGGGGGTAAAACTGCCCATCGGGTCCAAATTGACCGCCGGGCTGGGCGCCGGGGGCAAGCCGGAGGTGGGCGAAAAGGCGGCCATGGAAGACCGCGAAATGATCGCCAACGCCCTGAAGGGCGCGGACATGGTCTTTGTGACCGCCGGCATGGGCGGCGGCACCGGGACCGGCGCCGCGCCGGTCATCGCTTCCATCGCCCGGGAATTGGGCGCCCTGACCGTCGGCGTGGTCACCAAGCCCTTCGATTTTGAGGGCCGCTACAAGATGCGCCTGGCCGACGAGGGCATCGCCAAGATGCGGGAAGCCGTGGACACCCTGATCGTCATACCCAACCAGCACCTGCTCAAGATCGTGGAACGCAAGACGCCCATCAAGGAAGCCTTTCTGATCGCCGACGACGTGCTCCGCCAGGGCGTGCAGGGCATTTCCGACCTGATCACCGTACCGGGCATCATCAACATCGACTTTGCCGACGTGCGCACGACCATGAAGGAACAGGGCGACGCCCTGATGGGCATCGGCCTGGGCTCGGGCGACAACCGGGCGGTGGACGCCGCCACCAACGCCATCAACAATCCGCTGCTGGAAGATTGCCGCATCGAAGGCGCCCAGCGGATCCTGATCAACGTCACCGGCGGCGAAGACCTGTCGCTGACCGAGTTCCAGGAAGTGGTCAGCATCATCACCGCCAACGCCGACAAGGACGCGTTGATCATCGCCGGCAACGCCATGGATCCGGACATGACGGACAAAATCAAGGTTACCGTCATCGCCACGGGGTTTCGGAACGATGCCGCCCAAGCCGCCAAAAAAAACGCCGCTTATGAACCGGTCCGCCACGAAGACAATGATTTCATCCCCTACGACTCGTGGAAGAACCTGACGGAAAAGCCCAAAAAACCGGCGGAGTTCCTCTCCTACCGCAACTTCCGGGAAGATGACCTGGACGTGCCGACGGTCATCCGGGACCGCAAATTCACCGCCGAACGGGACGGGGCGTCCAGGACGGAAAAAAAGGAAGCCTAGAAGCATGGACACCGGAACGCTGCTGGATCGGTACCATTCGCGACTCATCGCCCTGGAACGGCGTGCGCCCCTGACGGCGACGGCCTACGAGGGTGAACTGCGTCGTTTTATCGAATGGATGAACCGGGAGCAGCTGGACGTGGCCACGGTGGACAGCGCCGGGATATCCCGCTATCTGGACCAACGCCGCTTTCTGGACGGCATCGAGGCGCGTTCGGTGGCCAAGTCCATCTCCGCCTTGCGTTCCTTTTTTCGTTTTGCCGAAGATGAGGCCCTGCGGATCGACAACCCCGCGGCCATCCTGGAACCCCCCCGCCGGAGCGTCCGTCTCCCCCAGGTCCTGTCCCGCAAGACGGTGGAGCGGGTCCTGGACGCGGTGGCCGTGGATACGCCCACCGGCATCCGGGACCGGGCCCTGTTCGAGCTGATCTATTCCGCCGGGTTGCGGGTTTCCGAGCTGGTGGCCCTGGACCTGACGGACCTTTCCTTTAAAGAGAATATCGCCCGGGTCACCGGCAAGGGCAACAAACAGCGGCTGGTGCCCTTCGGCGGCGAAGCGCTGCACTGGCTGGGCCGCTACCTGGCCGAAGCGCGGCCGAAGCTGGCGGGCAACCGCCGCAGTCCCGCCCTGTTCATCGGCCGCTCGGGCAAACGGCTTTCCCGCAAGGGAATTTGGAAGAACTACGCCGCCGTCGCCGCCCTGGCGGGCACGGGATCCAAGCTGCATACCCTCCGGCACAGCTACGCCACGGAGCTGCTGGCGGGGGGCGCGGATCTACGTTCGGTGCAGGAGCTGATGGGCCACGCCGATCTGGGCACGACCCAGATCTATACCCACGTGGACAATGCCCAGCTGCGGGAAAACCACCGCCGCTACCTGCCTCGTTTGCGGGGGTACACGGAATGAAGCCGGTCCACAAGAATTCCCTGGCCGTCGTCGGCGTGGTCATCGCCCTTATTGCGCTGGCCATCGCGGCCTTGCTCTATTTCCGCCGTTCCACCGCCCGGGGCGAACTGGCCGGGCGGATCGTGGAGATGGGCCCCGCCGGAGCGCCGCCGGAAACCCTCGAGGGCTTGAAGTCGGCCATCGCCGTCTACGAGGACCGGCTGGAAGCCCACGTCAAGGACGCGGCCCAGGCGGGGATCTACTGGAAGATTTTGGCGGTGCGGCTGATCGACCGGCAGATGTACGGCGAAGCCCTGGAAGCGTTGAACCGGGCCGTGGCCTATTTCCCCGATGACGCCACGCTCTTCTACCTGCGCGGCCTGTCCGCGGCCAGCGTGGCCAAGTCGCTGAACGAGGCGGCGGGACCGGATCAGAGAAATGAAAAGACGCGACTTTTCGCCATGGCGGAAAAGGACCAGCTGCGGTCCATCGCCCTGCAGGATCGGTATGCCCGACCCCGCTACGCCCTGGGGGTGCTCTATATCTTTGAACTGGGTCGACCCGACGCGGCCCTTCCCCAGCTGGAACGCTATCTGGAGTTGGAGTCCCGGGACGTGGACGCCATGTTCCTGTTGGCCCGGGCGTATTACGAGCAGGGCGGAAACGAGCAGGCTCTGGACTGGTACGAGCGGATTATCGGCCTGACCAAGGACGAAGTGCGCCGGACGGAAGCGGAGAAGAACAAAAAAACGCTGCTGGACCTGCTCTATGAATGAGCGCGGTTTGCTGGACCTGGCGCTGGCCAGGATTCCCCAGTTGAAGGGAGTGGACCGCGTCGGCCTGGCCCGGAACCTGCGGTCCGAAGGCGACCTGACCGGCCTGTCCCGCCTGGACCTGGAACGGCTGGTCGGGCACGCCCTGGGCGGCGGACCCTGGAACCCCCAGGCTCTGCTGGAAGCTGCCCGGCTGGATCAAGCCGCAGCGGCGCGGCTGGGCATAGCGTTGGTGTCCATCGCCGACTCCCGCTATCCGCCGCTGCTGCGGGAAATGGCGGACCCGCCGCTGGTTCTGTACTATCGCGGCGTCCTGCCCGATCCGGAGCGGCCGCTGGCGGCGGTGGTGGGCACCCGCAAGCCCAGCGGCGCGGGGTCCGCCCTGGCCTACCGGTTCGGCCGGGAATTCGGCGCCGCAGGCATCCCGGTGGTTTCCGGCCTGGCCCTGGGCATCGACGCCATGGCCCACCGGGGCAACGTGGAAGCCGACGCGCCCAGCGTAGCCGTGCTCGGCTCCGGCCTGGATGGGGTCTATCCGGCTTCCAACCGTGGCCTGGCGCGGCGCATCCTGCAAGCCGGCGGCGCCCTGGTCAGCGAATATCCGCCCGGCACGCCGCCGCAGAAATGGCATTTTCCGGCCCGGAACCGGATCATCGCCGGGTTGGCCCGGGCGACGCTGGTCGTGGAGGCTCCGGAAAACTCAGGCGCCCTGATCACTGCCCAGTTTGCCCTGGATATGGGGCGGGACCTATGGGTCTCCGCGGTGGGCCTCGTGTCGCCGGCAGGCGCGGGCAGTCGGGCTTTGGCGGAGCAGGGCGCCCGGACCGCCGGGAACGCGGCGGACATCACCGCCGACTGGCTGTATCCGGCGGTTGCCGCCACCGCCCGAGAATTTGAGCTTCTTCAGGAGTAGACATGGCTACGACGCGCGTCAGGAAAAATACGGAAAAGAAAAAAACGCTGGTGATCGTGGAATCTCCGGCCAAGGCTAAAACCATAGAGAAGTATCTGGGCAGCAAGTATATCGTCAAGGCTTCCATGGGGCACCTCATCGATCTGCCCAAGTCCCGCATCGCCATCGACGTGGACCAGGATTTTGAACCCGAGTACATCACCGTCCGGGGGCGGGCCAAGCTGCTCAAGGAGTTGCAGGCGGACGCCAAAAAGGCGGAAGCCGTGCTGCTGGCCAGTGATAACGACCGCGAGGGCGAAGCCATCGCCTACCATCTGCGCAACGCGATCCGGGCCAAGAACCAGGATCTGTCCATCCGGCGCATTTCCTTCAACGAGATCACCCCGCCGGCCATCAAGGACGCGGTAGCCCATCCCACGGACATCGACGAGGCCAAGGTGAACGCCCAGAAGGCGCGCCGGGTGCTGGATCGACTGGTGGGCTACAACCTGTCGCCCCTGCTGTGGAAGAAGGTCAAGAACGGCCTGTCCGCCGGGCGGGTCCAGTCCGTCGCCCTGCGTCTGGTCTGTGATCGCGAGAAGGAAGTGGAATCCTTCATTCCTGAAGAATACTGGACCCTGGACGCGGATTTCAAAAAGGGCCGGGTCTCCTTCATGGCCCAGCTGGTCAGCTGGGAAGGAAAAAAGCCGGTGCTGGAGCAGGAAGCCGCAGTCCGGAAGATCGTCGACGCCATCGGCGCCGCGCCCTGCACCGTGCTGGAGCTCAAGGAAACGGAAAAATCCGTCCGCCCCAAGCCGCCGTTCACCACCTCCAAACTGCAGCAGACCGCCGCCAACCGGCTGGGTTTTACCAGCAAGAAGACCATGCAGCTGGCCCAGCAGCTGTACGAAGGCGTCAACATCGGCAACAACCGCGTCGGTCTGATCACCTACATGCGCACCGATTCGGTCCGGGTTTCCCAGGGGGCGCTGGATGAAGTCCGGGCCTGGATCAGCGCCCGGTTCCCGGACGACCTTCCGGCCCAGGCCGTGGAATACGCGATTGAAAAGAAGGCCCAGGACGCCCACGAGGCCATCCGGCCGACCTACGTCGCCTACACGCCGGATGAAGTCAAAGATTCGCTTTCCAAAGATCAGCTGCGCCTCTACGCCATCATCTGGGAGCGGTTTGTGTCCAGCCAGATGAACGCCGCCCGGACCAAGACGGTCAGCATCGACATCGGCGCCGGGGCAGGGGTATTCCGCATCTCGGGCACCAAGATCATCGACAAGGCCTTCTACCGGGTAATCAAGGTCCTGGCGGGCAAAGAGGACAAATCCACGCCTTTGCCGGACCTGACGGTCGGGGAAACGCTGGATCTGCTCCGCTTTCACCCGGAACAGCATTTTACCCAGGGGCCGGCCCGCTATACCGACGCGTCGATCGTCAAAACGCTGGAAGAAAAGGGCATCGGGCGGCCCTCCACCTACGCGCCGATCATCTCGGTGCTGCTGGACCGCTTTTACATCAACCGCGCCAACAAGCAGCTCGTGCCCACCCTGCTGGGCCGCATGATCTGCGACATGCTGGTGGAGTACTTTCCCGACGTGGTGGAGGCGGGCTTTACGGCGGCCATGGAAACCAGGCTGGACGAGGTGGAAGAGAACCGCATCCGCTGGCCCGACATGATCCGGGATTTCTATACGCCCTTCAAGACCCGGGTCGACGAAGTGGGCAAGACGCTGGAATCCTTTAAAGGATCCCTGGACGAGGTCACGGACTACGTCTGCGAAAAATGCGGCCGGCCCATGGTCAAGAAACTGGGACGCTACGGCTACTTCCTGGCTTGCTCGGGCTTTCCGGAATGCCGCAATACCCGCTCCATTCCCCTGGCCAAGTGCCCCCGTCCGGGCTGCGACGGCGAGATCGTCGCCCGCCGGACCAAGGGCCGGGGCAAGGAATTCTACGGCTGCACCCGCTACCCGGACTGCGATTTCATCACCCACTTCAAGCCCCTGGCCATGAAGTGTCCCCAGTGCGGTCAATTTCTGGTGGAAAAATACGACAAGAAGAACGGTTCCCACAAGGCGTGCATCAACCCGGACTGCGACTATCTGCACAGTCCGGAAGAGGAAGGGCAGCATGACGGCGAGGATTGAAGAATACCTGGCCTACCTGGGCGCGGTGCGCCGGGTCTCCGCGCGCACCCTGCTGGCCTACGGCCGGGACCTGGAGCACTACGCCGCCTACTGCGCCAACCGCGGCCTTTTGCCCGAAACCGCCTCGGCCTACGAGGTGCGGGGCTTCATCGCCGACCTGTCCGCCGAGGGCGCCGCCGCGGTCAGCGTCAACCGGGCCCTGTCCTCGCTGCGCGGGTTCTACCGCTGGCTGTCCCGGTTCGGCCTGCGCGCCGACGATCCCGCGGCGGTGCTGCGCAACCTGAAGACGCCCAAACAGCTGCCGGCCTTTCTTTGGGAAGGCGAAATGGCCTCCTTTGCCAAGCTGCCCGAGACGGCGGGCATCCTCTGGCCGCTACGGGACCAGGCGCTGATCCTGACCCTGTATTCCGCGGGACTGCGCATCTCCGAACTGGCGTCCCTGCGGCTGGATTCGCTGGACGACGACCTGGGCGGCGCGCGGGTCGTCGGCAAGGGCGACAAGGAACGGCGGGTCTTCTTTTCCGAAGAAGGCCGGGAAGCCCTGGCCGCCTGGCTGCCGGCGCGGAGCGCCCGGCTGCGTTCCGACCGGATGACGGATTGCCTGTTCATCAACCGCAACGGCGGTCCCCTGTCCATCCCGGGCATCCGCTGGATCATCCGGCGCTACGCCGAGCGCTCGGGCATCCCCAAGAACATCCATCCCCACGCGCTGCGCCACAGCTTTGCCACCCATCTGGTGAACGCCGGCTGCGACGTCCGGGTAGTGCAGGAACTCCTGGGCCACGCCAGCCTTTCCACCACCCAGCGCTACGCCCACGTGGACATCGAAACCCTGAAGCGCGTCTACAGCCACGCCCATCCCCACGGGGCGCGGAAAAGGAAAGAACGATGAAGATCAGAAGCACCACGGTCATCGCCGTCCGTCGGGACGGCAAGGTGGCCATGGCCGGCGACGGCCAGGTTACGGTCGGCGCCACGGTGATGAAGAACAACGCCCGCAAGGTACGCCGTCTTTTGGACGGCAAGGTGCTGTGCGGCTTCGCCGGCGCCACCGCCGACGCCTTTACCCTTTTTGAACGCTTCGAAGTGCGGCTCAAGGAATATTCCGGCGACCTGGCCCGGGCGGCGGTGGAGCTGGCCAAAGACTGGCGGACCGACCGGGCGCTGCGCCGCCTGGAAGCCATGCTGCTGGTGGCCGACCAGTCCAAGACCCTGCTCGTCTCCGGCACCGGCGACGTGGTGGAGCCTGCGGACGACGTGCTGGCCATCGGTTCCGGCGGCCCCTACGCCTACGCCGCCGCCCTGGCCTACCTGGACGGGAGCAGCCTTTCGGCCCGGGAAATAGCGGAGCGCAGCCTCAAGGTGGCCGGCGCCATCTGCATCTACACCAACGACCACATCACCCTCGAGGAGCTGCCCTAAGATGGAAGAGCGCAACCTGGACCGCCTGACGCCGCGGGAAATCGTCGCCGAGCTGGACAAATACATCATCGGCCAGAAGAAGGCCAAACGGGCGGTGGCGGTGGCGCTGCGCAACCGGATCCGGCGGCTCAAGCTGCCGGCGGAAGTGCGGGACGACATCGCGCCCAAGAATATCCTCATGATCGGTCCCACCGGCGTGGGCAAGACGGAAATCGCCCGGCGGCTGGCCAAACTGGCGGCTTCGCCGTTCATCAAGGTGGAAGCCACCAAGTATACGGAAGTCGGCTACGTCGGCCGGGACGTGGAATCCATGATCCGGGACCTGATGGCCGCGGGCGTGCAGATGGTCAAGCTCGAGATGCAGGACGGGGTCAAGGCGGAAGCGGAAAAACGCGCCGAAGAAGCCCTGCTGGACCTGCTGCTGCCCGGGACGGGCAAAAAAAACGGTCCCGCCGCGCCCCCGGCGGCCACCGTCGAGAACACGCCGGCGATCGCCCCGCCGCCGGCGGGGGATGTTTCCAGCCGGGAAAAATTCCGGACCCTGCTCCGGGCGGGCAGCCTGGACGACCGGATGGTGGAGATCGCCGTGCACCAGGGGCCGGCGGTTCCGGCCATGGAGTTGATGCCCGGCGCGGGCATGGAAGACCTGGAGGCGGGCATTTCCGGCCTGGTGGGCCTGTTCGGCGGCGGCAAGAAGAAAAAACTGGTCACCGTCAAACGCGCCCGGGAAGTGCTGACCGCCGAAGAAGCGGAAAAACTGGTGGATCGGGACCGGGTCAACGAGGAAGCCCGGCGGCGGGTAGAGGAGACGGGCATCGTCTTCATCGACGAGATGGACAAGATCGCCGTCAAGGGCGACCGCGGCGGCGGCCCCGACGTATCCCGGGAAGGCGTACAGCGGGACATCCTGCCCATCGTGGAAGGCTCCACGGTCAGCACCAAGTGGGGTCCGGTGGACACCAGCCATATCCTGTTCATCGCCGCCGGAGCCTTCAACGTCAGCAAGCCCTCGGATCTGATCCCCGAACTGCAGGGCCGCTTTCCGCTGCGGGTGGAACTGGAAGCCCTGGGCAAGGATGAATTCCTGCGCATCCTGAAGGAACCCAAGAACGCGTTGACCAAGCAGTACCATGACCTGTTGGCCACCGACGGGGTGGAGATCAACTTTGAGGACGACGCGGTGGAGCGCCTGGCGACGCTGGCGGCGGAAGTCAATTCCCGGCTGGAGAACATCGGCGCCCGGCGCCTGCACACCATCATGGAAGCCCTGCTGGAAGAAATTTCCTTTGAGGCTCCGGATATCGCGCCGGCCAGGATCCCGATCACCGTGGCGTACGTGGACGAGCGGCTCAGGGACCTGGCGGTGGATCAGGACCTGGGCCGCTACATTCTCTAAAAGGGAAGCGGATTTATGCCGATGCTGTACGTAGGCAGTGGTTCAAGAGGAGGCTTAAGGGTGCGGATCGACAATGATTTTACCAAGACGACGGATATCCTGCATCGGGCGATGGACGCCAGTCTGGTGCGCCGGGACGTCATCGCCAACAATATGGCCAACGCGGACGTGCCCAATTTCAAACGCTCGGTGGTCAATTTTGAAAGCGAGCTCAAGCGCGCCCTGGATACGGAACAGCGGCGGCCCGCCCTGGCGCTCAGCCTGACCAACGAAAAGCACATCCCCAACTGGCGGGAGCGGGATTACCGCAGCGTCGAGCCGCGGCGGGTCCTGGACTACGTCACCACCGCCAAGAACAACGGCAACAACGTGGATCCGGAAGAAGAGATGATGCTGGCCCTTGAAAACCAGCTCATGTATACCCTGATGGCCCAGGCCGAGACCTTCGAGTTCGGCCAGGTCAACCTGGTGTTGAGGTAGGATAGGCCATGGGATTATTCAGTTCGATCAACATCGCGTCCTCGGGCATGACCGCCGAACGGCTCCGTTCGGACGTCATCGCCGACAATATCGCCAACGCGTCCACCACCCGCACCGCCGAGGGCGGCCCCTTCCGGCGCAGCCGGGTGGTGCTGCGCCCCCGGGTCGACCAACCCTACTGGCGGTCCCCCTTTCTGCCGGACATGATGGACAACGGCGTCGGCCAGGGTGTCCGGGTGGTCACGGTGGAAAAGGACGACGCCAAGCCCCGGCTGGTCTACGATCCCACCCATCCGGACGCCATCAAGACCGGCGCCCGGGCGGGCTACGTCGAGATGCCCAACGTCAATATCGTGACCGAAATGGTGGACCTGATCGCCGCTTCCCGGGCGTATGAAGCCAACGCGGCGGTGGTCAACGGGTCCAAGGCCATGTTCATGAAGGCCCTTGAGATCGGCGGGAGGTAATAGGTGAACATCTACAAACCCGAACTGGTGTCGGGAGACCGGATTCTGATGAACGTCACCAATCCCCGACACCTGGTGCCCGCCGACGGCCGGGCCAAGGCTTCCGGGGAAGCCCTGTCCCTGCTGGGCGCCCAGGTGGGCTCCGAAGCCGTCACCCGTACGGGCAGCTTTGAAGACGCCATGCTGCAGGCCCTGGACGCGGTCAACGCCGACCAGAACGAGTCTTCCACGCTGATGCAGGACATGGTCACCGATCCGGATTCGGTGGACCCCCACGACGTCACCATCGCCATGGCCAAGGCCAACTTGTCGCTCAATATCACCCGGACCGTACTGGACCGGATCGTGAAGGGATGGAAAGAGATCATCAATACGCGTTAGACGGTTGAGGTTGCAAGGGATGTTCTTCTGGGGAGGGGAATATGAACGAATGGTTGAAGAAGTTCCTGGAGCAGATCAGAATGCTCTGGGGAAAGTGGTCGCTGGTGCAGAAATTGATCCTGGGCGGCATCGTCGCCGCCGCGCTGGCGGGCCTGGTGGCCCTGCTGGCGGTCTCGTCGGCGCCGACCATGGTACCGGTCATCGACGCGCCGATCCGCGACCAGACCGCCCTGGACCGCATCACCACCCGCCTCAATGAAGAGGGCATAAAGACGACCATCAGCGCCGCCGGCGTGGTCATGGTCGCCGACGAAGCCACGGCCAAACGCATGCGGGGCATCCTGATCCGGGAAGACCTGATTCCCTCGGGCACCGATCCCTGGGCGCTGTTCGACCGGGAACGCTGGACGATCACCGACTTTGAGCGCAACGTCAACCTGCAGCGTTCCATCACCCAGATGGTCACCGACCACGTCACCGCCCTGGACGACGTGGACGACGCCAACGTCACCATCGTGATGCCCCAGACCGAACTGTTCCAGGCCGACCAGAATCCCGTCACCGCCAGCGTCATCCTGACCCCCCGGCCGGGCAGCGACATCGGCGCCAACCGCAAAAAAATTGAAGGCATCCAGAAGATCCTCAAGTTCGCCGTGGAAGGCCTGGCGGACGAGAATATCGTCATCACCGACCAGAACGGCATCATCCTCAACGACTTCGCGGGCATGGAAAACCTGGACCGGCTGGAACTGTCCCGGCGGGAACAGCGGCACATCCAGTCCCTGGAAGCCCAGTACCGCGCCTCCGTGCTGCGCGCCCTGCAGCAAATCTACACCCCCGACCGGGTGCGGGACCTGAACATCAAGATCGACATGGACATGTCCAAAAAAGCGGTGCAGACCGAAGAATTCTTCCCCATCACCGTCAAGGCGGACAATCCCCAGACGCCCTACGACGATTCGGAGATCGTCAAGTCGGTGACCCGTTCGCTGTCCAATTCGTCCACCAAGTGGGAAGGCACGGGGTTCAACCCCGAAGGGCCCGCGGGCGTGGAAGGGCAGACCGCTCCAGCCTTCAAGGATATGTCCAACCTCTACGGCAAGGTGGAACAGCAGACCCTGACCCAGAACGAAGAGATCAACCGGCGCCAGGTGCAGGAAGAGCGCAGTCCCGCCATGGACCGGTTGACGGTCTCGGTCAACATCGACGGCCGATGGAAGCTTAAATACAACGAAAAGGGCGAGCCCATTCTCGGCAGCGACAAGGCGCTGGAACGGGAATACCTGCCCATCTCCGCTGCGGAGCTCAAGCAAGCCCAGGCTCTGGTGCAGGACGCGGTCGGGTTCAACCGCAACCGGGGCGACTCGGTCACGGTCCAGAATATCCAGTTCGACCGCACCAGGCAGTTCGCCGAAGAAGACGCCGCCCTGCTCCGGGCCCGGCAGGTGCAGAGCACCATCCTCATCTTCCTGGCCGGACTGGCGGTGCTGCTGGTGGCCTTCATCATCTTCCGGATTTTCTCCCGGGAACTGGAACGGCGGCGCCGGCTGCGGGAAGAAGAACTGTCCCGGCAGCACCAGATGATGCGGGAAAGCGCGCTGCGCCAGGCGGAAGAAGAGGGCGTGGAAGTCTCCATGTCGGTGGAGGAGCGCAAACGGATGGAACTGCAGGAAAACGCCATCAACATGGCCAAAGACCATCCCGAGGACGTCGCCCAGCTGATCCGCACCTGGCTGCTGGAGGAATAGAAGATGGCCAAGGCAAGCAACCCGGCGGCGGCCGGCGCCGCCGGCGGCGCCAAGAAAAACAAATCCCTCAAGGAACTGACCGGACGGCAGAAGGCGGCCATCTTTCTGGTGACCATCGGTTCGGAAATATCCGCGGAAATCTTCAAGCACCTGCGGGAAGACGAGATCGAAACCCTGACCTTCGAGATCGCCCGGCTGGAAACGATCGAGTCCGACCAGAAAGACGCCATCCTGATGGAGTTCCAGGAACTGATGATGGCCGCCGAATTCATCACTACCGGCGGCATCGACTACGCCCGGGAGCTGCTTGAAAAATCCCTGGGCAGCCAGAAGGCCATCGACATCATCAACCGGCTGACCTCGAGCCTGCAGGTCCGGCCCTTCGACTTCATCCGCCGGACCGATCCGGCGCACCTCTTGAACTTCATCCAGCAGGAACACCCCCAGACCATCGCCCTGATCCTGGCCTACCTGGAGCCGAACAAGGCGTCCATCATCCTGCAGAGCCTGCCCCACGAGGTGCAGAGCGACGTGGCCCGGCGCATCGCCACCATGGACCGGACCAGCCCGGAAGTTCTGCGCGAGGTGGAGCGGGTGCTGGAAAAGAAATTGTCCACCCTGTCCAGCGAGGACTATACCGCCGCCGGCGGCGTGGAAAGCATCGTCGAGATCCTCAACCTGGTGGACCGGTCTTCGGAAAAGCAGATCATCGAAGCCCTGGAAGACGAGGACCCCGAACTGGCGGAGGAGATCAAGAAACGGATGTTCGTGTTCGAGGATATCGTCATGCTGGACGACCGGGCCATCCAGAAGGTCATGCGGGAAGTGGATTCCCAGGAGTTGGCCAAGGCGCTCAAGTCGGTGGACACGGAAGTACAGGACAAGATCTTCCGGAACATGTCCAAGCGGGCGGCGGGCATGCTCAAGGAAGACATGGAATACATGGGGCCCATACGGCTCAAGGATGTGGAAGAAGCGCAGCAGAAGATCGTGTCCATCATCCGGCACCTGGAGGATACGGGCGAAATCGTCGTGGCCCGGTCCGGCGAAGACGAGTTGGTGGTATAACCCATGTCCAAAGCGGTGTTCCGGGGTACCGAGCTGGTTTACAGCCAGAAGAAAGTCGTGCTGGAGCCGCCGCCGGCCTTTGCGGTACCCTACCAGTCCAAACAACACCAGGCCGAAGAAATCGAGCCCGAGGAAATCCAGGAATACTCAGGTCCGACGGCGGATGATCTGCGCCGGGAGGCGGAAGCCTTCAAGGCCGACTGGGAGCGCGAAAAGGAAGCCCTGATCAACGCCGCCCGGGCGGAAGCCGAGGCGATCGTCAAGGACGCGGAGAACGCGGCTTTTCAGGAAGTCAAGCGCAAATCCGACCAGGCCCAGAAAACGCGGCGGGACGCGGAGGACGAAGCGGAGCGCGCAGTCGCCGAGGGCAAGCGCAAGGCCCAGGAAATCGAAGCCGCGGCCAAGGCGGCGCTGGAAAAAGACCTGAAGGACGCCGAGGCCCGCGGTTTTGAGAGCGGGCGCGAAGCGGGTTACACCGAGGGCAAATCCGAGGTGGAGCGGCTGGTGCAAAGGCTGCACACGGTGCTGGAACGCGCCCAGGACAAGCGGGCGGAAATACTGGCCGAAACCGAACAGCAGGTGGTGGATCTGGTCTTGCTGATTTCCCGCAAGGTGATCAAGGTCATTTCCGACAACCAGCGCAACGTGGTGGTTTCCAACGTGGTGCAGGCCCTGCGCAAGGTCAAAGGCCGGGGGGACATCACCATCCGGGTCAACGTGGAAGACATCAAGATGACCAGCGAGCATATCGCCGAGTTCATGCAGTTGATCGAAGGGGTCAAGAACATCCGGGTGCTGGAAGATTCTTCCGTCGACCGGGGCGGCTGCATCATCGAGACCGAGTTCGGCGAAATCGATGCCCGCATCAGCAGCCAGCTGGCCGAGCTGGAACAGAAGATCCTGGAAATTTCCCCCATCAAGGCCCGGGCGCGCACCACGCCCATCGACGAGCGCTGACATGGAATCGGTGGTCGAAAAATACCTGGAAGCCGCGACCCGGGTGGACCCCATCAAGTGCCTGGGGCGGGTGGTCAAAGTCCAGGGTCTGCTGATCGAAAGCCGCGGTCCCCAGGCCATCATCGGCGAAATCTGCCGCATCGACGCGCCCAAGGGCCGCGGCATCATCCGGGCCGAGGTGGTTGGCCTGCGGGGCGACATTGTCCAGCTGATGCCCTTCGACGAAACCTCGGGGATCGAGGTGGGCAACCGGGTGGTGGCTTCCGGAGAGCTGCTTTCGGTGGCCGTATCGCCCAAGCTGCTGGGCCGCACCCTGGATTCCCTGGGCAATCCGGTGGACGACAAGGGGGATATCGAATCTATCCTGCGCTACCCCGCGCTGGCCAGCCCGCCGGATCCGCTCAAGCGGAAACGGATCACCCAACGGATCACCACCGGGGTCAGGTCCATCGACGGCTTGCTGCCCGTGGGCAAGGGCCAGCGCCTGGGCATCTTTGCCGGATCGGGGGTGGGCAAATCGACGCTGCTGGGCATGATCGCCCGCAACACCAACGCCGACGTCAACGTGGTCGCCCTGATCGGCGAGCGCGGCCGGGAAGTGAACGACTTTATCCAGAACGACCTGGGACCAGAAGGGCTGGCCCGGTCGGTGATCATCGTCTCGCCGTCCAACTCGCCGCCCCTGGCGCGTCTGCGGGGCGCCTACGTGGCCACTGCGGTGGCCGAGTATTTCCGGGACCAGGGCCTGGACGTGATGCTGCTTTTCGATTCGGTCACCCGGTTTGCCCGGGCGCAGCGGGAAATCGGCCTGGCCGTCGGCGAGCCGCCGGCGACCCGGGGCTACACGCCCAGCGTCTTCGATTCCATGCCCAAACTGCTGGAGCGCTGCGGCACCGCCGAGAAAGGCAGCATCACCGGATTCTTTACAATCCTGGTGGACGGCGACGACATGGACGAGCCCATCGCCGACACCGTCCGGGGTATCCTGGACGGCCACCTGGTGCTGTCCCGGGCCTTGGCCCAGCGCAACCATTACCCTGCGGTGGACGTGCTGGCCAGCATTTCCCGCCTGGCGCCGGTCGTGTCCGGGCCGGCCAGCAGAAAGGCCGCGGGCTACGTGCGCCGCTTGATCGCCGTACATTCGGAGTCCGCGGATCTGATCGACGTCGGCGCCTACCGGCCGGGCTCCAATCCGGCCATCGACGAAGCCATCGCCAAAAAGCCGCAGATCGACGAATTCCTGGTGCAGGCTATCGAAGAAAAAGCGGCCATGCCGGATACGCTGGGGGCTTTGGCGGCGTTGGCGGACATGGAAATACCGCCGGAAGAGAGAGGAAGCTATGATTCGGCGGTCTCCAGGGCGCCCTCGCCGTGAAGCGCTTCCGCTTTGACCTGCAGAAATTGCTGGAGCTGCGGGCCTACGCCGAGCGGGACGCCGAGCTGAACCTGGCGCGGGCCCTGGGCGAGGCCGGCGGAATTCAGGAACGCCTGCGCGCTGTAGCCCAGGAGCGCGTTGCCGTCGCCGCGGAGCGTTTCAAGGGCGGCCGCAGCGTGGCGGAGATCAAAAGCGTCGACCTGTACCTGCTGCGCCTGGACCACACCAAAGAAACCCTGCTGGACGCCGCCGCCAAGGCGGAGCTCAAGGTGGCGCAGCTGCGGGAAGTCTTCATCGAGGCTTCCCGGGAACGGCGGGTGCTGGACAAATTGCGGGAAAAACGGTTTTCCGAATATCGCAAGAACGCAAGCCGGGAAGAAATCAAGACTCTGGACGACCTTTCTTCGGGTACCCGGGCCCGGCAAAGCGCCCTGGAGGGAATTTAATACTTGAATTCGCTGTCCCCGATGAATTCCCGCAGAATGCTCTGGGGGGGTACCAGCTGGGGCGGTATAGGGGCAAAATTCTCCAGAAAGGACAGGATGCGCACCGCCTCGGCGTACTCGGGCATGGTCGGCTTGACCGAACGGAGCAGGGGCTCGGCGTACACCTTGAGCACCGCCAGTTCATAGTCCAGGGCCGAGTTGAAGGCCACGTCCGCGCCGTCCTGAAAGGGAAAAATGTGCTTCAATTCGCCCTTTTGCACGCTGGGCCACATCTTGAGCGTCCCGGCGGCTGAGTTTCCCCGGAACTGGTAGTCCCGCACCATGCGGCGGATAAGCCGGTTGTCGCTGGTGGGAATCCGGTTGTGGTCGTCCAGGTTGAGCTGGGTCAGGGCGGACACGTAGAGTTTGAATTTGCGGTCCCGTTCGATCTGGGGCGTCAGTCCGTCGTTCAGGCCGTGGATGCCCTCGATGATCAGCATGCTCCGCCGGCCCAGCTTGATCCGTTTGCCGCCGCCGACCCGCCGTGTACCCGTCTTGAAGTCAAAAACCGGAATATCCACGGCTTCATCCCGGAAAAGGGCAAGCAGCTGTTCGTTCAGGTAGGGCACGTCCAGGGCTTCCAGGCACTCCAGGTCGGGCTCGCCGTTTTCGTCCCGCGGGGTCTGATCCTTGCCGACGTAGTAGTCGTCCAGGCTGATGGCGATCGGTTCGATGCCCAAAACCTTGAGCTGGATCGCCAAGCGCTTGGCGGTGGTGGTTTTTCCGGAGCTGGACGGTCCGGCGATGAGCACGATGCCCACCGCATCCCGGCGTTCATAGATGCGGTCCGCTATTTCGCCCAGTTTTTTGGCCTGGAAGGCTTCCGCAACCTGGATATAGTTCTTGATTTCCCGGGACGCGACCAGCCGGTTCAGGTGCCCCACCGCCTGCACGCCGATGATGCGGCCCCATTTCTTGTATTCCCGGTAGACGGAAAAGATGCGGGGGCTGTCCTCAAAATCCCGCACCAGGCTCTCGCAGCCCACGCCGGGAAAGCGCAGCAAGAATCCGTTCTCGTAGGGCAGCAGGTCGAACCGGGTCAGCAGTCCCGTGCGCGGGACCAGCGGCGCGATCGCCAGGTCCAGGTAATCACGGCATTCGTTGACCGGCACCTTGGCTTCGCTGCGCTGCTCCAGCAGCAGGGCCGTATCGGTCTGATGGTTGCCGCCGAAGTGGGCCAGAGCATCGGCGTAGCTGATGTACCGGAACCGGATGGGCAGGTCCGCGGCGACCAAAGCGCGCATCCGGGCGGCGATCTCGGCGATCTCGTCCTCCGTCAGTTTGCGCTCTTCCACAAAACTGTAATAATAGCTGTTGCCCAGGGAATGGCCGACGTAGAGGCTGCGGTCCGGAAACAGTTCCCGTGCCGATAGGGCCAGGATGAACGAAAGCGAGCGCCGGTAGATCATCGCGCCTTCGGCGCCGGCCAGGGTAACCGGCTCCAGGACGGTGTTGACTTCCAGCCGGGTAGAGATGGGGATGATTTCGTTGTTGGCCCGCACCGCCGCCAGCTCGCAGGGTTGGGGTCCAAAATGATCGATCAGCGATTCCGCCCGGGTGCCGTAGGGGCAGCGTATTACGCCGCCGTCGTTGAACTGTACGGTTATTTCGTTCATGGACCGCTCCTTGCCATCGGTATAGTATAGGGCATCCCCGGGGGCATTGCACAGCAAACCGCTTATTTTTTTGCCGTCTCCCGGATCGTATCCAGCCAGACGCCGGGCCCCAGGTAACGGACCGCCGGCGGAAGTTCCCGCTCCAGGTCAAGCAGGTCGTCCAGGGGAAGCAAGACCGCCTCCAGGCGGTCGACTCCCCGACCATGGACGGCATCCCTGGATCGGGAGCGCAGCGTGGCCAGCAGCAGTCGACTATCCATACAGCGCCTCGGAGGAAAAGAGGTCCAACTGCGCCGGGAGGCGTCTGTTGGCAGCGGGCTTCAGGGGGTACGATTCGGCCTTGCCGGGTGGGGACACGGCGGCTTCCAGCAGGGTGACCAAGTCGGCCAAGACTTGCTGCAGGCCGGCGTCCACCAATTGGCCGTCCGAGGCTTCCAGCGCACCCCGGAAGGCCGCGGCGGCGGCGGATTTGTCGCTCTCCAGCATGGCCAGCCCCAGGGCTAGAAATCCATCCCCCCGGCCGAGGGCGCGCAACACCACGGAGAAGTAATCATTGCCGGCGTAGCCGGATTCTTCCAGGGAGCGCAGGCTGCGCACCGCGTAGCGCACCGCCAGCGCGGGGCCTTCGCCGCGCTGCCGGCCCTGCAGGTCCCGCATGATGCGGAAAGTCAGTCCCTCATAATGCTCGGTCATGCCCTGGCGCAGGGCTTCTTCCGCCTGTTCCGCCAGAATGACCAAGGGATGGGTACCCGCGATCAGACGCTGGAACAACGCCGCCACCGCCGCCGGGGCGTCGGCCAAAGCCGGGAGGGCGGCTCCCCCGGGGCCACGGGTTTGCATCCAGGCTCTGAACAGCGGCTTGAGCCGCGCCGGGGGAGCGGCGTCGTCCATCCGCTCCAGCTGGGCGGCGCAGAGCGATTCATCCTGGGCGTAGACGGCCCGGATGGCCGCGACCAGGGCCTGCCAGGGCGCCAGGGCGGGATCCCGGGCGGCGGCCAGCCGGGCAAAAGCTTCCGGATTTTCCAGTCCGTTGGTGGCCGCGTCGAAGGCGTCGATCAGCGCCCAGTAGGGGGAATCGGGCGGCGCGGAGCTGAGCAGGGTGCGGGGATCGTCGATGTGTTTCATGGATGTGGCCAGAGCATACCGCAAAAGTCGGGTCCGTTCCAAGGGGTGGCGCGCCGAAGGCTCATACCCGGCGGCGCACCGCCGATTTGAGGGGAAGGGCGCGCAGAAAATCCAGCAGCGGCGTCTGCCATTCCCCGGACATCCGGCCGGCGTCGATGAATTGCCGGTAGAGGGAACGGATATGCTCCCGCAGGGCCGAACCATCCGCCGGAGCAAGCGACCGGTCCCGGAACAGACTATCCGTGAACCGTTCCGCCTCGGATTCATCAAACAGTTCGTAGTCAAAACGGGTCATGGCGTACAGGGCCGCGGGGATGCAATTGATGCTGTGCTGCTTGACGAACAGGATGGTTTCGGTAATTTCCCGCGCTCCGTCCAGCAATTCCCGGATGCGGGGCGCGCTGTTTTCCGCGTCCCCCAGCCGGCTGACGATGCTTCGAAACGCCGTGTAGGTCCGGATGACGACCATGACGTGCAGGCTGGGAACGCACATCAGATGGGGATCAAAGGCGTGGATCAACAGGAAGCGGGGTCGGGCAAAGTAGCGGGGACGTTGGGTGGTGGATAGATTGCGGGCGTATACGTCGTCGGCAAACGCGTAGAGCCGTCCCATGGCGTCCACAAAGTCCGCCGCCGCCCGCTCTGCCCGCCGACCGTAGGTAATGGTCAAGAAAGCCACCGCCCGGATCCAGAAGACGATGAAGGTCAGGTAGACCTTGACGCGCCGGGGCTCAAAGGTGACCCGTTGGTCCAGGGGATGGTCCACCGACGTGACCGGCACCCGACCCGGGGTAAGCGCAGCCCGCAGCTGGGGATAGAAAAAGTGCCAGGAGGCGGATAGGGCGCAACGAATACCCGCCCGGCGCAGGGCGGGCACGGACAGGACCCGGTAGACCGCGCGCAGGGTTGACAGTTCGGCGAGGCGTAGGGGCATCACAACTCCCAGTCAAGCTCCAGCAGGGGGCCGTGCTGTTGGGCGCCGTAGATGTCCCGGTCCCCGGGAGCGCCGGAAACGCAGGGCCGACGGAAGGTGGCTTTGACCGCGTTGGCCGGTTCGAACCAGACCACGGAGAGTACGTCCTGTTCGGGGATCCGGTACAATGTGGCCACCAATGCCTTGTCGATCAGCTGCCGGTCCCGGAATTGCTCAAAGGTCGGGCGATCCTGGAACATGACGTCCAGGGTCAGTTCGTAGGGGCCTGAATTTTTGGACCGGATGACCCGGGCGACGTCGATGAGGCGTACTTTCATGGTTCGATCCTTCCTTTGCGGACGTTCAGCACGCGCCGACGCTCTGGTCCGGGAAAATACGACGGGTTATCGATGGGCATCAAGTGGTACAGGGAAAATTCGTAGACTTCGCCCATGGAAACGTCGGAAGGCGAAAAGGGGAAGGCCAGGTTGCCCGCCGTGGAGATGCGTCCGGGGTAGCCGTAGTGCAGCAGGGTGGAGCGGGTGACGCCGGCCAGGGTGTCGGCTTCTTCTTGGGTCGGGGCGACGGCCTCCAGCACGATGCCCAGCTCGTGGGGCGGCGGTGTCGCCGGGTTTAACCGGCGCGGTTCGGCTTCGCCCATGACGCCATCCCGGCCGTAGACGTGAAAATAGACCCTGCCCCGGCCGCCGCCGCCCATGGCGGCCACCTGGGCGCGCACGGTTTCCAGAATTTCGCCGATCCCGGCGATCATGATCGGGTCCCGGATGCCGGCGATGCTGATGGTCCGGAACCCCACCGGCCGGGCGCCTTCCAGTTTGACCTTGTAGGGCACCGTCTTGACGTGCCGGCTGCCGGAAACCTCCACCGTGCCCGCGTCCAGTTCGGCAAAGGCGCAGCCGTGCAGGTCCAGCACGCCCCCCGGGCCGGGCAGGCGGTAGGGATCGCTCTTTTCGTACAGCGTGTGCGCCGCGGCGGAAGCCGGGGTAAAGCGCCGGGCCGGGTTCAGGGCTTCAAGCACAAAGGATCGGTCGGTCAGCGTGGCGAAGGCGCAGTCCGACCCGGACCCCGGGGTGGCGGCGATGGCCCCGCACTCCAGGATCTTGCCCAGGTGGATGGCCAGCCCCTCGTCGTAGCCCGAAAGGATGGGCAGGGCGGCAAAATTGGCCGGATCGTAGGCCCGGCCCGCCAGCACCACGTCGGCGCCGTCGGCCAGGGCCTGCATCAGCGGTTCGACGCCGACCTGGGCTACCAGGTTGGTCGTCGCGTCCAGGGCTTCTTCGGTCAGGGGCGGCACGAAGGTCAGGCTTTCGACGGCGCCCCGGCGCAAGGCCGCCCGGACCGTCTCCTTGTCGACGTCGCTGGGCAGCACCGCCATGCGGAAGGAAAGGTTTTCTTCCGCCGCGATTTCCAGGATGATGGCCTGCGTCCACGCCAGATGGGGCGCCGCCCCGGACCCGCCGGCGCTGCCGACGATCACCGGGATGCCCAGTTTGCGTCCCGCCGTCAGCATGTAGCGCAGGTCCCGCTTGACGAATTCCCGGTTGGTGAATGATTTTCCGCTGCCCAGGTAGTAGGGGCCCGGATCGGTGGACCCCGCGTCCACGGCGATGACGTGGGGTTGGCGGTCCAGTCCGGCCTGGAAGGAAGCTTCCGGAAACCCGTAGCCCAGGATGGCCGTCGGCGACAGAACGCGGAATTCCTGGTTAGGCATGGTTCCCCCTCAGGGCAAAGACGGCCGCGATGCGGGCCATTTCATTGGTGGCGATGCTGAATCCTTCGTCGAAGCCCATTCCCGGTTTGGCCAGCATCCGTTCCGGACGGGAAGCCATGGCCAGGTGGACGCAGGCCCGGGCGGACAGGTCGGTTTCGTTGCAGGTCCCGCCCTGGTAGGCTTCTATGCCCGCTTTTTTGCAGTACAGCACGGCGTCCACGATGTCCTGCAGACCGCCCAGGTCGGGCGTCTTGATCTGGATCATGTGGCAGGACGCGGCGTCGGCGAAATCCCGGATGTCCTCAAGGGTGTTGCACCATTCGTCGGCGACGATTTTGACCGGCGAGCCCAGCGCGTTCAGGCGGCGGGTGATTTCAGCCAGCGCTTCGATCTGCCGTTCCCGGTGGTCCACGTCCACCGGCCCCTCGATGTACAGGGCAAAGGGCGCCGCGTCCAGCCCCAGGGAGGCGACGTAGTCCGCCACCCGGTGGGGGTCATCGTCGAAAATTTTGCCGATGGTGCCGTAGACGTCGACGTGCAGGGCGGGAACGTAGCCCGGGTCCATGCGCAGGTCCCGCACCCGGCGGGACAGCCAGCGCAGGTATTCCCGCAGCTTGCCGCCGTCCCGGCCGAGCTTTTCGTCCACGTTGTTGATCAGGGCGTGGGGCAGGGCGGCCACGCCCTTCAGGATCATTTTATCCGCGTTGGCGTAGCGGTCGTCGCCGGTCTGGCCGAACAGGGGTACCGGCGCGGCGATCAGGGGCAGGTCCCATTCCGCGGCGACGACTTCGGCGGGAATCCTGGCTTCCGCTTCCGCCTGGGCGTAGAGCAGCGCCTGGGTCAGGCCGTAGCGCAGGGCCGTATGCAGCCGCCGCGGGGCATTGCTTTCTCCCGGCCCGGGATCGGGGAAGCGGAGCGTGTCCAGCCAGGAGGCGGTCTTCCGGAACGCGGTAAGCTCCATCCCTTCCAAAAAGGGCCGGAGATTGCGCTCCAGGTAGGGAATGTAGCGGCCCGGCTCCAGCAGCGGGTCCCGGCCGCCGGCCCCCGAGTACTGGACGGCGGCGCAGTCGCCGAAGGCCACGCGGCCGTTCTCCAGTTCCAGGGCGACGCAGATAGCCTTGCCCGGTTGGCGAACGCGCACAAAGCCCGGAGTAAGCGGATCCCCCGCGTAGGCAAAGCCGTCATGGGCGGCTCCGGCCTTGATCGCCCGCTGATCGTCGAAGAAAAAGGCGCCGGCGCCTTCCTTGAATGCCGCCCGCCGAATTTTCATTTTGGCCTCCCTACCAGTCGGCCCTTGCCGATGGCGTAGATATCGTCGGTCACCATGCGCAGTCCCACCGGGCGCCCCTCCGTCCGGCCCCGGGCTTCCAGCCGCAGGCGGTGGAAGTCCAGTATGTCCGCGCCCAAAGGCAGGGCGCCGGCTTTGAAGATGCGCACAAAGCCGTCGTCGTCCCGCATGGGCAGGATCTGGCCCCGGTTTTCCCGGGAAGGCGCGAAGGGCACGTCGACGACGCCCGCCTCAAAGGCCCGGACCGCCGCCTCTTCCGGGTCCCGGCCCGGCGCCAGCGCAAAGGCCCCTTCCAGGAGCGCCCTGGTTTCCCGGCCGATCAAGTCCGACTCCCGGTCCACGGCGGCGGAATCCAGCACGCCCTGGTCGGAGAGCATGTTCACGATTTGCCGGGTGGTCCGCAGCCCCTGGGCGTTGGCTTCCTTGGTGGGAATGCCCATCGCCTCGTGGGGCGACTTGACGATGACTTTGACGGCTCCGGCAAAGCGGGCGGCCACGGAACCCCAGGCGATGACGCCGAAGGCCTGGGCTTCGTCATCCGGGAAGCCGCCCATCCACTGGTGAAAAACCGTCGTCAGTTCGTAGTCGGTAAAACCTGCGGCCCGGAAGTATTCGTCCGCCAGCGGCGGCAGGCTGCGCAGGGCAGCCACGTCCTGGACCAGGTTGCCGCACTGGCCATAGCCGAGGGTCAGCGACTTTACGCCCTGCTCCAGGGCCAGCAGCCCCTCCAGAATGGCGACGGCGTGGGAAACGCAGGGCGGTACCAGGGTGCCCGTCAGCGGACCGAAGGGTTCCCGGTTGATGCGTACCCCCCGTTCTTCGTAGCGGCCGACCAGGCGGTCCACGTACTTCCAGCTCTGGATGGAAGCCCGCAGGGGCACGTTTTTGGCGTAAGGGATGTTGTAGCTGATGCCGCCGCCCTCAAAGGCGGTGAATCCCGCGGCCAGGCTGATTTCCGCCAGCAACCGGGCGTCCGGGGTGCCGTGCCGGACTTGCACCGGTTTGGAGACCGCTTCAGTCAGGCGCCGGCACTCCTCAACCCCGTAATTGACCGCCGGAAAGCCGTTCAAAAGGCTGGCGCCGGCGGCTTGGGATTTTTCGATTCCCTTGGCGGCTTCTTCATACCGGTTCTGCCGGGTATAGGCGTCGATGGTCGTAGGCAGCAGATCCGCGCCGCCCTCGGTTTCCAGGTACTTGAGCAGGCGGATATGTTCGTCCAGCAGGGCGACGCCGGCCCGGGGCTGCAGCAGGGTTTGCCCCGCGTCCCGGGCTTTGCGCATGGCCAGGGCGAAATTTTTGGACTCCGGCTGGGCCAGCTGGCGGCGGACGGCGTCTTCAAAATCCACCGCCCCGCCGGTGGGCCAGGTGCCCAGGGCTTGGGCTCGTTCCCGTTCAAAAACGTCGTCGGGCATTTTTCGGTCGATCATACCGGTTCTCCCTGCGGAGTACGCTCCGCCGGCTTTGCTGCTTCTTCGATTAAACTGCCGCGGACCAAGCCCCGGGCGATCTCCGGATGCCGCAACGCCAGGTTGGCCGCCAGGGGCAGGATGTAGGCCGCGTCCCGGTAGTAGCCGAGGCCTGCGGGCGGGGGCACCAGGCTGCGGCCGCCGGGAACCCCGGGCTGCTGGGGGCCTGCTTCGCCGACTTCCCGCAAGGCCCGGAAAAACACCGCCGCCGAGCCCGGCTGGGCCAGGTAGCCGCCGCTGCCGATGACGGTGTCCACTGCGGAAATATCCTTGCCCGTCTGCAGCCAGACCAGGCCGGAGGCGGTAAAAACCGGGTCCAGACGCCCGGCGTGGCGCCCAAGGGCGTGGCGGAGGCAGATCCGGGCCAGGGCGGCGTCCCGGTCCGCTTCCCGGGCTGTGCGGGGCAGGATTCCGGGATCCGTCGCCGCCCGTTCCGCCCAGGCTGTCAGCTCCGCATCCTGCTCCAGGGCGGCGACGTACCGGGCGCTGACCCGCAGGCCCAGGTCCCCTTCGACGCTGCGCTTGACCCGGCTT
>DYPP01000006.1:59380-70702 GCA_020719845.1 Treponema denticola
CCGGGCGCTGACCCGCAGGCCCAGGTCCCCTTCGACGCTGCGCTTGACCCGGCTTTCCGGAATGCCCCGGTAAACCCGGTCCGGCGCGGCGGCGTAGGGCACGCAGACCGAGTAGACGTCCGTCGTCGCGCCGCCCATGTCCAGGACGAGCAGGCCGTCGCCCAGGATGGAAACCAGGTCGAAGACCGCTGCCGGGGTCGGCCGGGGCGGGGCATCGCAGCGCTTGCTTACCTCCGCCAGACCCCGGCCCGCGACGATCCGCTCCAGAAAGAGCGTCGCGATGGCCGCCCGGGCGCCGTCGATGTCGATCCGGTCCAGGTCGGGCAGGATGTTGTCCGTCGCCAGCACCCGCTTGCCGGCCTGCTCCAGCAGACCGACCACCGCGTCCCGGACCGCCCGGTTGCCGGCGTAGACGAACGCCGCGTCCAGGTCCGACTCCGCCAGCAGGCGGGCGTTGTGCAGCGCGTGGGCTTCATCGCCGCCGTCGGTGCCGCCGCTCAGCAGGACGACGTCGCACCGCGCGGCTTTCAGGGCGGCCAGCTCGCGACTACCCATTTTATAGGAAAAGGAAGCGCTGATTTTACCCCCTGCGGAGGCGGCGGCCATTTTTGCCGCCCGCACGGTCAATTCCGGGACGATGCCGATGGCCGCGATGGACAGGCCGCCCTTGGCCGAAGAGGACAGGTAGACTTCCGGACGCGGAGCGCTTGGGTCTACCCGCAGCTTCGCGTAGACCGCTTCGAAGCCCCGGCCCAGATCCTCCGTCGTGGTGGGCACCGCGGCGCGGCGCAGCAGGGCGCCCGAGCCGGAGTCCACGAGCATGGCTTTGGTCCAGGTGGACCCGATGTCGACGGAAATCAGTTGGGACGGCACGAGCGCATCCGGCGTTGGTCGATGGCGGCCGCCAGGTCCGCCGCCGCGCTGTCCAGGTCCGTGTCCGGGGCGAACACCCGGTCGTAGCCCATCTCCAGGAATTTTTGTTCCACTTCGGCAAAGGGCGTTTTGCCCACCACCAGGTTGCCGCCGACCCACAGGATGATGTCTCCGATGCCCCGTTCCAGGCAGCGGCCCCGCAGACCGTCGCAGTCGATTTCGCCGTGGCCGTAGAGACTGGAAACCAGGATGGCGTCGGCGCCGCTTTCGATGGTTGCGGAAATGAATTCGTCCTGGCTGACCATCACGCCCAGATTGACGACCTTGAAGCCCTTTTCGGTAAAGAAGGCGTCCATGATCTTGTTGCCCACCGAGTGGCAATCAAAGCCGATGACCCCCAGCACCAGCGTCCGTTCCCGTATCGCGTCCGCGGCGTTTTCCGGCATAGCACCGCCTCCTAGCGGGAAAGCAGGTCCCGGACCCGCTCTTCCACGTAGATCATGGATCCCCGTTCCACCTGATAATCAAAGACGATCACCGCCCCGCCCCGGTCCGCGAACCCCTGCAGGGCGGCCTGTGCCGCCGTGCCCGACGGCGGCTGCCAACCCGGAGGTACGATGACCAGGTCCAGATCGGCGATGAAATCAGCCAGGTCGTCCGCATCCGATCCGGAGGTTTCCTTGAAGGGACCTTCGATCATCAAGTCGTGGAGCTTGTTGAGGATGATCTCCCGGAACTGACGGCTCCGGTAGACCAGGCCGATGCGCCGGCCAGGTTTGACCGAAGCCAGGGAAATGATGGTCTGCTGGGACGGCGATAGGGCTACCTGGACGACGCGGTCCTTCTGGTGGGGCGCCAGGCCCAGCAGCTCCGAGTAGTGCCGGGCGGAAGTCAGGATCAGGTCGAAGACGGCCAGCCGTCTGTCCGCGTCTCCCGCCCCCGCCAGCTCATCCAGCAGAAAAAGGGTCACCGGCAGGTGGGAAAGCAGCTGCAGCTGCTTCTGAAAAACCGCCAGCGCCTCGGGGTTGCAGTCCACCACGGCGATGGCGAATTCGTCGAAGGCGTGTTCCTTTTCCAGGATGCCCAGCTCCACCAGGTTGCGGATTTCACGGTAAGAAAAGCGTAACTCCCGCAGCTGGTCCACCAGGTCGGCGATCAGCGTCACCGCCTGTTCCTTGCGTCCGGTTTCGACCACGTCCTGCCGGGCGGAAATAAAGCTGCCCCGGCCGGGAATCGATTCCAGGATCTGGGACCGGGTCAGCTCTTCGTAGGCCCGGTTGACCGTCCCCCGGGCGACGCCCAGCGCGACTGCCAGTTCCCGTTCCGTAGGCAAGCGGTCGCCGCTGCGGTACACGCCGGCCCTGACCATGCCGGCGACCTGTTCGATGATCTGCCGGTAGACCGGACTTTCACTGTTTTTGTCGATTACGATCCGGGTTTCCACGGCGGGCTCCTGGTATAGAACCAATATAATTGGACTATACCAATAGTATCCACCAGGTTTCAGCCGCCGTCAAGGGCGATTGGGCGGTTTTGCGCTACTTGAAAAGACCGCCGCCCTGATATAAATTGGGGATCATCGATCCGGCGACACTAGCTCACCCGGATAGAGCAGCTGCCTTCTAAGCAGCAGGTAGGGGGTTCGAGTCCCTCGTGTCGCGTTGTTCAGTAGGTATAGTCCTCCACGTCCACCTTGTCGGAATCCTGGAAGGGCGCCAGGGTGGAAACCATCTTGACCTTTTCTTTCCCCGTATTGATCACGTAGTGGATTTCGTTCGGCTCCACGTGGATGAACTGCCCGGGGGTCAAATGATGTACCGTGCCGTCCACGACGATGTCCACTTCGCCCTCCAGGATATAGAAGTTTTCTTCCATAACGTTGTGGAAATGAGCCTTGAATTCCTGGCCGGGCTGAAACTGGACCAGGGCAAAATTCATCCGCGGCCCCTTCATCAGATATTTGGGCCCGCTGTCGCCGAACCTGTATTCCTTATCCTTCTCGTTGACGATAAACATCCTGGGTCTCCTTGTGCGGTTAACTATTTGCTTGTAGATTACAGGCCGGGCGCCGACCACATAGGACGGGTCACGCGGCGGTCGCTTAATTCCAGCTGGGTCTTGTATACTTCCCGCCAGGGTGCGTAGAGGGCTTGGTATACCGCGTTGTTCCGGGGATCCGGCGCGTAGCGGCGTTCCCACTTGACCAGTTTCCGGGCTGTTTCGCTGATGTCGGCGTATACTCCCGCCCCGTATCCCGCCAGGATCGCCGTTCCCAGGGCGGTGGCTTCTTTGACCACCGGAACCTTGACCTCCATGTTCAGCACGTCGGCCACAATTTGGCACCATACCGGACTCTGGGCGGCACCGCCGGCAAACACTATCGCTGCGGGTTTTTTCCCCGTGGCTTCATAGACCAGGTCCAGATGGCCCTTGGTGATCAGGGCCGTGTTTTCCATGATGGCCCGATAAAAAGTGAATTTTGAAAACTTCCGGGGATCAAAATCAAAATTGGTAAAGGTAGGCGCCGCGTGCTTCCAGGAAATATAATTCATCACGTCTGAGAAGGTGCACATCATGCCGTAGCAGCCCGGGGGAATGTCCTTGGCCTTTTCATCCATCAGCTGATAGGCGCTGATGCCCCGGATCTTGGCCGTGGCGACCTCTTCCTGACAGAACGCGTCCCGGAACCAGCGCATGGCCAGGCCGGGCATAAAGGCGATGGCCTCGTATTGCCACATGCCCGGAACTCCGTGGCAATTGACGCGTACCCGGCACCGGTCGTCGGTGCTCGCCTGGTCGGTATTGTATTCATACTGCCAGAAACTGCCTCCGAAGACGGCGGCCTGGTTGTTGTCCACCACGCCCACGCCGATGCAGCCCATCTGGGCATCCCCGCCGCCGCTGACCACCAGGGTTCCCGGGGCCAGGCCCGTTTCCCGGGCGCCCTGTTCCGAAACCTTCCCGACGACGGAACCGCATTCTTTGACCGGCGGAAAAATATCGTCCTTTAGGCCCACCTTGGCGGCGATGGAAGGCTCCCATTCCCGCTTTTTCAGGTTATAGATCCCGGTGGTGCAGCTGTTGCTCGGCTCGCCGGCCAGGATGCCCGCCAGCTTATAGATCAGCCAATCGTTGAACATGCTGATTTTGGCGGTTTTTTTGTACACCTCCGGGAGTTTGTTTTTAACCCACAGCAGGCGGGGCAGGGCACCCAGGGCGTAGGTTTGACCGGAAATCCGGTAGAGTTCCTTTTCCAGTTCCGGGTCCTGCTTGATCAGCTGGGCTACCTCGTCTTCGCTCCGGGCGTCCACGTTGGCGCAGGCCCAAATTTCCGTTCCCCGGTCATCATACAGCACGATGCCCTCGCGCATGCAGGTCGTGCCCACGGCGCTTATGTCTCGGGGAGAAATGCCGGTATCCCGGATCACCTGCCGGATGCAGGCTGAGGCGTACTCCCAGTTTTGCACCCAATCAAAGTCCATACTGCCGGGATAACGGGGATCTTCCCGGTGGGTCCATTCCTTCTGCACGGCGCCGATTTGTCCCCCCGCCAGATCAAAGAGCACCGCCCGGACGCTGCCGGTCCCCGCGTCCACGGCCATCAAATAACGTTCATTCATCTGCCGCCTCCAGCAACAACTCCGCCGTATCGACGTCGGTTATCAAAACATCCAGATATTGGCCGCGCAACGCGGCGCTGATCGCGTTGACCTTGGACGCTCCCGCGGCGACGCCGATAACGTTGGGAAACGTCTTCAGGGTCTCCAGGGACTGGGCGATCAGGCGGTCTTCGATGGAGTTGTCCACCAGCTTGCCATCCTTGTCGATGAAGTGGCTCAAAATATCCCCCACGGCGCCCTTCATTTTCAGGAACAGCAGGTCGTTGTTGTTCAGGGTTCCGGTACTGAAAATCGTGGACTTTTCGTGCAATCCGCCGATGCCCACCACGGTGAAGGACGCCAAATGGGCCATCCGGAACACTTCGTTTACCGAATTCTCCTTGCGGATGGCCTGGGCCATTTCTACGCTGCTGGCCAACAGGGGGGCTGGAATAAGGTGCAGGTTGGCGTTGAAAACGTTGGATCGGGTATCGGGTAGATAGTAACTGACCCCTCCGGTCAGGGATACGCAGGAAATGGTGTGTTCGGCCACCTTGGCCATGTAGTTTAATAGCCGCTTGGACGTATCGCCGTAGCCCATGTTGATCAGGGAATTCTCGCTCAGCCGGTCGCTGATATAGACGGAGGCGGCTTTGGCTACGTTGTCGTTGGTTTTATCCGAACCGACCGGGGAGGGTACGATAAACACATCCTGGAGCTGGTAGGTCTGGATCAGGCGTTTTTCCATTTCCATATTGAATTCCGCATTTCTGCGCAGCTTGAATTGAATAACCCCCGTCTGCCGGGCTTTTTCCAGCAGTTTGATTACCCGTATCCGGGTAATGGAGAGCAGCTCGGCAATCTCTTGCTGGGTTTTTTCTTCAACGTAGTAATAGTAGGCGATTTTATAGAGCAGTATCTCTTCAAAATCCATTCTATTTCCTTTCTTTCCAAAATTACAAAAGCTATAAAGCACAACAAAAGTTAGGCATCAAGAAAATATAGCACCATACCATCAGGCTGTCAATAATGGAATAAAATATTCCTTTCGTATATCAAAAGCATATGAAACAATGAAATAACTACAATGCAGCCTGCTTGCCGGCGGCACGGAATAAATATTTACATTTTTGTTGACAAAATCCAAATGTTATTTATAATGATAATGGTGCTGATAAATGTTAGCTTTTTTTGCATATGTATAGTTCAATGGGGAGTGTGGGGTTAGATGAGGGACAGTGATCCTGCTCTGATGCTTTCAGTTCGCGGAATTGCCAAGGCCTTCGGCAGCAACCAGGTTCTGAAAGGTGTAGACCTGGATGTCCGTGCCGGCGAGGTCGTTGCCCTCATCGGCGGCAACGGAGCCGGTAAATCCACGCTGATGAAAATCATCATGGGAATTTATCAGCACGACGGCGGCGATATCGCCATCGCCGGAGAAGCCGTCCGGCTGTCCAAGCCCTCGGTGGCCCTGGCCCACGGCGTCTACCTGGTTCCCCAGGAACCGATGCTGTTTCCGAACATGAGCGTGGAAGAAAACGTCCTGATGGGCTTGACCCAAAAAAAGGCCCTGCTCCACAAGAACCTGGCGGCATTGATCCAACAACTGAACTGGACGCTGGACCTTAACCGCAAGGCGGAAAGCCTCAGCATAGCCGATCAGCAGCTGGTGGAACTCCTGCGCGGCTTGATGCGCAATACCCGGATACTGATCCTGGATGAGCCCACCAGCGCCCTTACCTTCAGCGAAAGCCAGTCGCTCTTCGATACTATCGAAAACCTGAAAAAGAAGGGCATCAGCATCATCTACATCACCCATCGCCTGACCGAGGTCTTTACCGTAGCCTCCCGGGTCACGATCATGCGGGATGGCGTCATCACCCTGGACGGGGCGGTTGCCGACTTTACCCGGGAGATGCTGGTGCAGGGGCTGCTTCCGGAAAACGCCAAGGAACGGGAGATAAAGGCGGGGGCAAAACCCGTGGACTACGCCCACGCCAAGCCGGTCCTGGTGGTGGACAAGTTTACCGGCCATGGGTTTGCGGGCGTCGACTTGAAGGTATACCCCGGCGAAATCCTGGGCCTGGCGGGAGTGGTGGGCGCCGGGCGCACCGAATTGGCCATGACCATCTTTGGCCGGGATCCCCACACATCGGGGCGCGTCTATCTGGAGGGCGCGGACATTACCGGGAAGGAAACCCGCCAGATTATCGATATGGGCCTCTCCTACGTCGCGGAAGACCGGTTCCTGAACGGCATCTTCCGGATGAGCGGCGTAGCCGAGAACACGACCGCGTCCAACCTCAACAATATGGGGCGGTTTTTTATGAACCGCCACGCGGAACGCAGGCTGGCGGATTACTACATCGATGCCTTCCATACCCGGGTAACCGGGCGGGATCAGGTGATGAGTTCCCTTTCCGGCGGGAATCAGCAGAAAGTCGTCATCGCCCGCTCCCTGGCGATCAAACCCAAGGTGGTGATCCTGGACGAACCCACCAGGGGTATCGACGCGGGGGCCCGGGGCGACGTGTACGCCATCATCGAGCAGCTGAAGACCCAGGGGTTGGCCATTCTGTTGATCTCTTCTGATATGGAAGAAATCGTGGAATTGAGCGACCGGGTCATGACCATGTATTACGGACGGATCAATATGGAATTCCCTAAAGATCAAATTACCCAGGACAACCTGATGTCCGCCGCTTTCGGCGTCGTCAAAGGGATCCCTGTTGATGCGTAATAAGCTGGCCTTGCCGCGGGAAGCCACGGCGATAATCTTCTTTGTGATCATTTTTCTGGGCGTGGGGCTCATCAATCCCGCCTTCCTTTCCGTTGAGAACATCCTGCTTTCCCTGAACAGCAGCGTGGTGTACACCATCGTCGCCATCGGGATCGCCTTTGTGATCATCACCGGAGAAATCGACGTTTCCGTCGGCGCCATCCTGGGCATGACCGCCGCGGTGGCGGGCACGCTGATTCGCGACGGACACCCGGTGGCGGGGATCATCGCGGCGCTGGTCCTGGGAATCGTCATCGGCTTCATCAACGGTTTCGGCGTCACGGTGCTGAAAATCCCTTCGATCATCATGACCCTGGGAATCAACGGCGTGGTCCGGGGTCTGATCTACGTGTACACCAATGGCAAGTGGATCGAAAACATTCCCCTGGAATTCAAAGCCTATTCCCAGATCAGGTTTTTCGATTCGTTTACCTTGTTTTACCTGGGGACCATCCTGGTGATGATCGTCCTGCACCTGGTCTTGGTAAAAAGCCGGAAGGGGCGCTACTTCATCGCCGTGGGGGACAATATCGGCGGCGCCACCCTGCTGGGCATTCCGGTGGGCGGCACCAAAATGACCGCTTTTGTGCTCAGCGCCTTTTTCGCGGCCCTGGGCGGCATTGTCTACGTCAGCCGGGTCGGGTTCATCACCCCCATCGCCGGCAACGGTTACGAGATGAAGGTGATCGCCGCCTGCGTGCTGGGCGGGATCAGCCTGACCGGCGGCGTCGGCTCCCTGGTGGGCGCCTCCGTCGGCGCGGCGATCATGGCTTCCATCAGCCGGGTCCTGGTTTTTATGGGGTTTCCCTCGGACTACGACAATACCATCACCGGCATTCTGCTGATCGTAATCGTCGTATCCGACGCGTTCATCCAGACCCGTTCGGCGGAAAAGAACCGGCGTATCCGGCTGTTGGCAAAGATCGAAAAAGGCGAACACAAGCGTCAAGGAGCGGACGGATATGCGGGCTAAACAAGGTTGGTTCAAATACTTTGCCCGTTGGGAAAGCTTCCTGGTGGTTTTGTTGCTCCTGGAAGTGCTGGTCTTCGGCCTGATCAATCCCAAGTTCCTGCTGCCCCGGGTCTTGTTCGGGAGCATCAACAATTTCATGACCATCGCCGTGGTGGCCCTGTTCGTGACCTTTGTCCTGATAACCGGCGGGATCGATATCCAATCCGGGGCCATCGTCGGGTTGACGTCCATCTTTGTGGGCGTGCTGTGGCACGATGTGGGCGTAAACATCTATGTGGCCTGCGCCCTCGGGTTGGTGGTGGGCGCCCTGAGCGGCCTTTTGAGCGGCTATTTCGTAGCCTATATCGGCGTCCAGTCGATGGTGGTAACCCTGGGCGGATCGTTCCTGTACTCCGGAATAGCGCTGATCATCACCACCTTTTCCTCCACCGAGTCCTATAAGGGCATCAGCGGGTTTCCCGCGGAGTTCACCGACTTTGCCAAGGGCAGAATTGCGGGAATCATTCCCAGCCAGCTGATCGTCTTCATTCTGTTGTCAATCATCGCCTACATCATCCTGCATCGGACCACCTACGGCAGAAAAGTGTTTCTCTGCGGGGTAAACAAGAATGCCGCGCTCTACAGCGGCATCAACTCCCGCCTGGTCATCATGAGCACCTACGTGATCGCCGGCATCGGAGCCTCGTTTGCGGGGATACTGCTTACCGCCTACCTGGGTACGGCCAAAACGGATCTGGGCCGAGAGATCACCCTGCCGGTCATCACCGCGGTCGTGCTCGGCGGCACCGCCACTTCCGGGGGCACCGGCGGCGTCGTGGGCACCGCACTGGCGGCGGTGGTCATCGGCATCCTGCGGTTCGGATTATCCATGGCCGACGTCAACACCCAGTACCTGGATATACCCGTGGGCGTGTTGCTGATCCTGGCCGTGGCGTTCCGTTTTGCCGGGACCAACCCCCACATCCATTGGTTGGGTCAGAAAATACGGTCCAACCTGGTTCCCGGGAGGAACAAATGACTGAGTGCATTTTATTGTCCCTGGGACAATAGGAAATTATAGGAGTCGGAGGAAAGAATGAAAAGGACACTATCTGTTCTGCTCGTGACGATGATGGCTGCCGCCGCGCTGTTTGCCGGTGGCGGGAAAGAAGCGGCGCCGGCTGCGGCGGCCAAGAAGGATATTACGGTGGTATTCGTACCGAAACTTACCGGCAATGCTTTTTTTGAGTCCGCCAATGTGGGTGCCCAGGAAATGGGACAGAAGGTCGGCTTTACGGTCAAGTACGACGGCAACCCGGTGGCCTCCGTGGCCAACCAGGTGGCGGTGATCGACAACGCCATCAACAGCGGTGCCGACGCGGTGTGCGTTTCTTCCGTAGACGCCACCGGTCTGGACCAGATCATGCGCCAGGCCAAGAAGGCGGGCGTCAAGGTGACCACCTGGGACTCGGACGTATCCGGCGATGCCCGCACGGTGATGGTCTCCCAGGGAACCCCGGACATCCTCGGCAAGATGCTGGTGGACATGCTGGTGACCTCCCTGAAGGAACGGGGCAAGGATCCGGCCAAGGATGCCATCAAGTACGTATGGCACTATTCCCAGGCCACGGTGGCGGATCAGAACTCCTGGCGGGTCGCGGGTGAAGCGTACGTCAAGAAGACCTTCCCCAACTGGATCAACGTCAACCCCAGCAACTATTACTCCGAACAGGACGCGGAAAAGGCCATCGCCATCGGCGAGGCCATCCTGACGGCTTACCCGGACATCGACGGCATCATCTGCAACGACTCCACCGCGCTCCCCGGCCAGGCCCAGGCGGCGCAGAACCTGAAAAAGGGTATCAAGGACGTGAGCATCACCGGTTTTGCCAGCCCCAATTCCATGAAAGCCTACGCCACCGCCGGCGTGCTGGCCCGCTGGGGTCTCTGGGACTGCAAGATCCAGGGCGCCATCGGCGTGTACCTGGCCTATTACCTGGCCACCGGCAAGTCCATCAACGTGGGCGACAAGATCGACATCCCCGGCGTCGGCATGGTGGAAGTGTTCCCCAACACCGTGCTGGACGCCAAGGCCTACACCGCTTCCGATTCCGGCGTGGTGCTGATGCCGGAGCGCGCGGTGTTCACCAAAGAGAACATGAACAATTATAATTTCTAAGCCAAGCTAATCCGATCAGGAACAGGGCCGCGGACAATACGTCCGCGGCCGTCCTTATTCAAGGGGAGAACAACGAACATGGCCGACAAGGACAATCTGAAGGCAGCCAAGGATTATCGGGTAGAAGAGGGTTTTGCCAATCAAGTACCTTTTTATGTCAAGGGAGGCAACAATTTTGATTGGGGGATGAAAAAGCATCTGGCGAATATTTTTGACCCCCAGAGCGGCAACACCGTCATGTTCGCCTTTGATCATGGCTACTTCATGGGTTCCACCGCCGGGCTGGAACGCCTGGATCTGGTCATCCCCCAACTATTGCCCGCCATCGACGTACTCATGGGCACGCGCGGAGCGCTCCGGACCTGCGTACCCCCGGAATCCAGAAAGGCCATCGCCCTGCGGGTGTCTTCGGGCTCATCCATGCTGAACGATGACCTGAGCCACGAAATCGTCGCCGTGGACATGGAAGACGCCATCCGCATGAACGCCGATTGCCTGGCGGTACAGACCTTCATCGGTGCCCAGGGCCAACTTTCCAGCATCCAGAATCTTTCCAACTGCATCAACCTGGGCCTGCGCTACAGCATTCCCGTGCTGGGCGTGGTAGCCGTCGGCAAGGACATGGAACGGACCGACCGGTTCTTCAAGCTGGCTACCAGAATCGTGGCCGAAATGGGCGCCAACATCATCAAGACCTATTATTGCGATAATTTTGAAGAAGTCGTGGCCGCCTGCCCGGTGCCGATCGTGGTCGCCGGGGGCAAAAAATTGCCGGAGAATGAAGCTCTGACCCTGGCCTACAAATCGATGCAGGGCGGCGCCCGGGGGCTGGACATGGGCCGCAACATTTTCCAGAGCGAACACAGTCTGGAAATGGCATTGGCCATCCGGAAAATCGTTCACGAGGGTTTTACGGACAAAGAAGCGTATCAGTACTATC
>DYPP01000134.1:0-2357 GCA_020719845.1 Treponema denticola
TTTTCGCCGATGGCGATAATGGCTTCATCTTCCACCAGCAAAATCATGGTTGGATACTAGTTTACCCGCCTGCCCGGGTCAAGGCGGAGCGCTGGACAGGACGGGCCGATCCGTGGAAAATGGCGGCATACCTATGAAAATAGCGATCGACACCCACACCCACTCGGTGGCCTCGGGCCACGCCTATTCCACCATCGACGATCTGGCCCGGGGCGCGCGCAAGCAGGGCCTCAAGGGCTTCGTGCTCACCGACCATGGTCCCGGTATGCCCGGCGCCACCCACGCCTACCACTTCGGCAACCTGCGGGTCATACCCCGGCATATCCGGGGGGTCCGCTTCTTCAGCGGCATCGAAGCCAACATCATGGACGACTCCGGCGGCATCGACCTGGCGCCCTTCCTGCTGGCCCGGCTGGATTTTGTGCTGGCGGGCTTCCATGAAATCTGCTTTGCGCCCCGGAGCCGGGAAGAAAACACCCGCGCCCTGGTGGCCGCCATCGCCAACCCCTGGGTGGACGCCATCAGCCACCCGGGAAACCCGGCTTTTCCGGTGGATCTGGAAACGGTGGTCAGGGCCGCCGCCGAGCACGGCACGGCGCTGGAGATCAACGACAGTTCCTTCCGCATCCGCCGGGGCAGCGACGACAATTGCCTGCGCATCGCCCAGCTCTGCGTCCAATACGGCGCGCCCATCGTCTGCGGCAGCGATGCCCACTACTGGCAGGACGTGGGCCGGCTGGATACGGCCCGGGCTCTGCTCAAAAAGGCGGCGGTGCCGGCAACTCTGGTGCTGAACGCGTCGTTCCGGGATTTTGAAGCCTTTGCCGCCCGGCGCCGCCGGGCCCGCCAGCTACTGGCCGCCGGAGCGCCCCCGGCTCAGTAGAGTACGGGGTAAGCTTTCGGTTCGCTCCGGAACACCCCGGGCCGCCGGGCGCGCACGGCGGCGATGGCCCGGTCGATGCTGCTGCGCGCACAGGCCATGGTCTCGACGCAGAATACCGCCGTATCCTTGCCGTGCAGGTTGTGCCCCACCGTATCGATGTTGATGCCCTGTTCGCCGATGGCCGTGGCGATCAGTCCGGTGATGCCCGGGGCGTCTTCGGTGTCGAAGATCAGGGTGTAGGGGAAGGGCAACTCTTCCAGTCCCCGGGTCGGGGGCACCGGATCATGCCCGGAATCGGTCAGGCCGCCGCCGTAGCGGGCCAGGAACACCAGGTCCGCCACCACGGCGCTGCCGGTCTCCCGGGAACCCGCCCCCTTGCCGACCAGGATGTGCTCGCCGGCGTAGCGGTTCATGAACCGGACCGCGTTGGTCGCGCCGCCGACGCGGGACAAAAAGTTGGTTTCCTTGACCATCATCGGCGAAACCGCGGCGTAGACCGTGCCGGCTTCGTTCTGGGCGTGGCAGATCAGCTTGATCACGCTGGAAAGCTCCCGGGCCGCCCGGATGTCCGCCTTGTCCACCCCCTGGATGCCCCGGATCGAAAGCTCCTTGCCGGCCACGGGCAGTCCGAAGGCCAGGTGGGCCAGCAGGGTCAGCTTGTGCCCCGCGTCGCCGCCGCCGATGTCCAGGGTCGGGTCGGCTTCGGCGTAGCCCGCTTTTTGCGCCAGCGCCAGGGCGTCGGCAAAGGACAGATCCTCTTCGGTCATGCGGGTCAGGATGTAGTTGCTGGTGCCGTTCATGATGCCCGAGACGGAGAGCACCTGGTCGCCGGCGAAACCGTCGTTGACCGCCCGGATGACCGGGATGGCGCCGCAGACCGCCGCCTCGTACGCCAGGCTGCCGCCGGCGTCGCGGGCCAGGGACAGCAGGGTATCGCCCCGGGTGGCCAGCAGCGCCTTGTTGGCCGTGACCAGGCGTTTGCCGCTGCGCAGGACCCGTTCGCAGAGCGCCAGGATGGCATCCGAAGCGCCGCCGATGGTTTCCACCACCGCGTCCACCGCCGGATCCGCCAGGATCCGGTCGATGGCGGCGCCGGCTTCCGCCGGGGTAAGGTCCCGGCCGCTGCCGGCAAAGAGCGCCGGGGGCAAGCCGTGCCGCGCGGCGGCCTGGGCCGGGAACAGGTCCACGATGCGCACCAGTTCCAGGTCGCGCCCGGCCCGGCGCCGCAGGTCCGCGGCCAGATCGATGAGAATGCGGGAAACCCCGCCGCCGACGGTGCCGCAGCCGAGTACGGCGATCTTGAAGCTGTCTTTGTTGCCTGCCATGTCCGCCACCTTACCGAACTTTGCCGAACCTGGGCAAGGGGGCTGTCGTTCCGTTTCCGTCTTGCCAAGCGCGGCCGGTGGTCCTATACTTTCGATAATGCCCAAAAAAACGGTACCTGCGGCGGATGACCTGGCCGGAAAACTGGCGG
>DYPP01000134.1:2457-4199 GCA_020719845.1 Treponema denticola
GGAAAAACTCCAGGCGCGCATCGGCTCCATCGCCGCGGTACACGAACAGCTGTACGGCCGCTCGGACAACCGTTCGGTGGACCTTAAAACCTACCTGGGTTCCCTGGCGGCGGAAATTCTGGCCTCTTTCCAGCGCAGCGACGTGGCCATCGACCTGGTCACGGACCTGCAGTCCGTTTCCGCCGACCTTACCACCAGCGTTTCCCTGGGCTTGATCCTCAGCGAACTGCTGCTGAATTCCCTCAAATACGCCTTTCCCGGGGCCGCTGTGGGCACGATCCGGCTCTCGCTGCAGCAAACTCCAGGGCAAGCGACGTTGGTCTACGAGGATTCCGGGGTCGGCGTCGAACCCCAAACCGGCAGGCAGGCCGGCTTCGGCACGCTGTTGGTCCACAACCTGGCGAAACAGATCCACGGCCGGGCGTTGCTGGTATCCCGGCCGGGACGCACGGCCGGGACGATCGTATTCGCCCTAGATCCCTGACACCCAGGCGGCCAGCCGCTCCAGTCCTTCCCGCAACTGGGCCCGGGGGCAGGCCACGTTGACCCGCAGCTTGCCCACGCCCAGGTCGCCGAAAAAGCGGCCGCCGGTAAACTTGACCCGGCCTTCTTCCTCCAGCCGTTCCACCAGTTCCGTGTCGTCCCGCAAGCCCTTGCGCCGGATCAGCTCCGCCGCGTCCGCCCAGATCAGGTAGGTCCCCTCGGGCGCGAAAGCCCGCAAGCCGGGAACCCGGCGGTTGATGAAGTCCACGGCATAGGCGATGTTGGCGCCCAGGTAGCCCAACAGTCCGTCCAGCCAGGGCGCGCCCTGGGCGTAGGCGGCTTCGGCGGCGGCGATGGACAGGGCGTTGGGGTGGCCGAAGCCTTCGGCGGAAAACACGGCCTGCACCTTCCGGCGCAGCTCATCCTGGGGGATCAGGCAGTGGGACAGGTGCAGGGCGGCGATGTTGAAGGTCTTGTTGGCCGAAGACAGCACCACCACCCGGTCTTCCGGATTGCACAGCTCCGCCAGGGACACAAAGCGCCGCGGCGGGTAGACAAAGTCGCCGTGGATCTCGTCGGCGATGACGGCGATGCCTTCTTTCCGGGTAAAATCCAGCAGCGCCCGCAGTTCATCCCGGCGCCAGACGGTGCCGCCCGGATTGTGGGGCGAACAGAGGATCAGCAGCGGTACCGCCGCGCCTTGGCCGCGCGCCGCCGCCAGGGCTGCGGACAGGGCGTCCGGGGACAGGGAGAACCGGCCGTCCGCGTCCCGATCCAGCGCCACCCCCAGGGGCAGGCGTCCGTTGACGGCGGTGATGTTGTAGAAGGGACCGTAGACCGGCGACGGGATCAGGACGCCGTCGCCCTTTTCCGACAGCAGGCGCAGCGCGATGCCCAGGGACGGCAGCAGGCCGGGCCCCAGCAGCACCGTGCGCCGGTCCGGCGTAAAGCCGTAGCGGTTGCCGTACCAGGCCAGCAGGGCGTCGAAGAAGCGGGGCGAAGCGTCGGTATACCCGAAAACCGGGTGTTCCACCCGCCGGCGCAGGGCGGCGGAAATAGCCGGGGCGACCATGAAATCCATATCCGCCACCCACAGCGGTATGATGTCCTGCTTGCCCTCCGACCGTTTCAGCAGATCCCACTTCAGCGCGTCCGTGCCGCGTCGATCGATGACGGCGTCGAAATCCATCCCTGCCTCCGTTGCCTTCCGCACTTGAAAAATCTACAATCCGAGGCAATTTCAAAAATCGGTTATTTTT
>DYPP01000042.1:0-18384 GCA_020719845.1 Treponema denticola
CGGACCTCCTTGCGGGACTACCAGACGATCGCCCCCGGCTCGTCGAAGTCCATCTGCAGATCCCAGGGGCGGCAGTCCAGGCGCAGCGCCTCCGTTCGGATCATCGCCTCGATTTCCCCGTATTCTTTTTGTTTGCCCGCCATCAGCGTCGGCAATTGGGCCAGGAAGCGCAAGCGCTGATCCCGGTTTTTGTTCAGGTGGTCGGCGTTCAGCTTGTCGATGTACTGGGTGCAGTAATTCCGGTATACGCACAGGGGATCCGTGTAGGCATTCCGCACCCGGGTGGCCAGGGTGGGACTCAGATGGGCGCACAGGGCGTGCACGACGCCGACCTGGAAGCGGCGCACCGTCGCGTAGGCCGGGCTCCATTCGATGCCCTTCAATTTTCGGCTGAACCGGTGGTTGTACTGGTAACCCAGATAATGGTTCAGGGCCAGGGTGTCGAAGATGATTTCCGGCCAGAGGATGGGCCTGCTGGTGTGCAGCGCCGGAACGTCGTCTTCATCTGCGGACTGGTCCTGGTCGTTCGCCGGGGCCGTGCTGCCTTCTTCCACGTCTTCGTCCATCGCCTCGTCCGGTTCGCCGGCGGCGAAGTTGCCCGGGAAGGCGACGATTTTGGCGGAAAGGGCGTCCGGCTGCCGCCGTCGGGTATCCTCAGGCGGTTCGACGTGCCGGATAGTGGAGCAAAGCGCCACAATCCGCGTATTCAGCGCGGTTTCGGGTAAATCCCCGGGCGCGCCCTTGGTGGTGATGTCGATGCGCTCCATGAGTTCGAACAGGGAGAAGTAAAGTTCCTCCAGGTCTTCCCGGGGACCCATCAGCCATACCCCGCCCAGTTGGGGCGTATCCTTGATCCGGATCATCAGTGTCCCGCCGACCGATACTTGTCCGTTTTTTCGGCGCTGGATCCCAGGTCGGCGCCGCTCCACAGCTTGATGTAGGAGGCGGCGGTACCGACGCCCCCGGCCAGGAGCGCCTTGTGGGCCGCCAGGGCTGCGGCGTACACCTGGTCCAGCGGTCCCTCGATGACCGTTTCAAAAGGCCCGACGGTATAACGCAGGCCTGAGGCGCCGATGGCGGCGATAGCCTGGTCCACCGCGGCGTAGACGGCTTTGTTTTCCGCCATGCCCATGGGCAGGCACTGGATGGCCAGCGCGGACCGCAAAGAACCAATCGCTTGTTCCGTCATTCCGTTTACCCCAGATTAAGATTAAACCATCCCTGGGTGATAATGCCAGTGGTGGTCAGCAGTATCAGGACGAATCCGGCGACACAATAGAGCGTGTCCCTCCAGGTCCAGACTGTGGTGCGCATAAAGCTGCGTTTTCCCCCGCCCTCGATGCCCCGGGCGGCCATGGAAAGGGATACCCGTTCGCCGTGGCGGACCGCGCCGGCCAACAGCACCACCGCAGCGCGGAGAAAGGCGCCGGAGCCGCCGGTTTTGCCCGTCAGGCGTATGGCCTGGGCTTTTTTGATGATGCGCAGGTCCCGTTGCAGCAGGGGAATGACGTTCCAGCCCGCAAAAAGCGCAAAGCCGATCCGGGGCGGCAGCCGCAGGTGCTGCATCAGGGCCCGGGTCAGCTCGTAGGGGTCCACCAGGGTGATGTAGCCCACGGACAGGGAAATCAGCGCCGCGCTGCGCAGAAAAACGGCGCTGCCCCGCCGCAAGCCGTCGACTCCCGGGGCGGGGAAGAGCAGATTCAGGAAAAAAAGACCGATGCCCACGGTGGAAAGCAGCGCCGTGTCGCGCAGGAACCGCCGGTAGCGGATCCGCCGGCCGGCGACGCCCAGGTTGATCAAGCCCAGCAGAAAGAACACCGCCGGCGTCAGCGGGTCCAGGGACAGCAGGACGGGAATCAGCAGGAAAACCGTCACCAGCAGGATGGCCAGGGGGTTACGCCGGGATGTCGACGCGATCACGGCGGGCCTCCCGGATCAAACCCGAAGGGGTCAGCGCGTAGAGCGCGTCCGCGTTGGCGGCGGCGAATTGCCGGTCGTGGGTGATGAACAGCACCGCGGCGCCCGCTTCGGTCAAAGCCGCCAGGTCCGCCGCCAGCAGGCGTTTGGCTTCTTCGTCCAGACCGTAGGTCGGTTCGTCCAGCAGGTAGAGCCGCCGCCGGGACGCCAGGGCCGCGGAAAGGTTGAGCCGCCGTTTTTCGCCTTCGCTCAGGCCGAAGGGGTGGGCGTCCAGCCGGTGCGCCAGGCCGAAGCGCTCCGCCAGGGCCAAGGCCGCCGCGCCGTCGGGGGGCGTCGAGGCGCTCAGCTCTTCCCGCACCGTGTCGGCGACGAACAGGTGTTCCGGATTCTGGGGCACGTACATGAAGGCGGCGTGGAGTTCCCGGGGCTTCAGCCGGTTGGCGTCGCGGCCGGAAAAAAACACGCCGCCGTCCCGGGTCGGCAGCAGGCGGATGATCTTGGCCAGCAAAGTCGTCTTTCCCGCGCCGCTGGGGCCCAGGATGGCGGCGGCGCGGCCGGCGGGCAGGACCAGGTCGACGCCGGAAAAGAGGTCCGCCGCCGCGGCTTCAAAGCGATGCGACAGGTTGCGCAGTTCCAGCGCCGGCGCGTCCGGCGCCGGACCGGACGCGGCCGCACACCGTCCACGGGCATCCCGGAGGGGATACCCGGATTCGCCGAGCCGGAAGTCGCCGGGCGCCAGGGTGCCGCCGCCGTCCACCACGTACGCGGCGGTGCAGTAGCGGGCGGCCACGTCGATGCGGTGCTCGACGATGACCACCGCCGTTTCCGGCGCCAGCACCTCCAGACCCGCGAAGAAGCGGCGGGACGATTCTTCGTCCAGATACGAAGTCGGTTCGTCCAAGAACAGGATGTCCGGGCGCAGGGCCAGCGCCGCTCCCAGGGATACCCGCTGGCATTCGCCGCCGGAAAGTTCCAGGGGGTGCCGGTCGGCCAGGTCGGCGATGCCCAGGGCGTTCAGGGTAGCCGCCACCCGGTCCCGGATGGCGCCCGGGTCCATGCCCGCGTTTTCCAGCGCAAAGGCCAGTTCTTCCCGCACTGCGGGCGTCACGATCTGGGCTTCCGGATTCTGCAGGACGACGCCCTTGCGCCGGTAGGACAGCTTCCGGCTGCCCGTGAGTTCCCCGGCGATGTGCTCCGGCGCCAGGCCGGCCATGAGGGCCAGCAGGGTGGATTTGCCGCTGCCCGAGCGGCCCCGGATCAGGATGCGGTCGCCCCGGCGGACCTGGAGGCTGCAATCCCGCAGAATCGGCGCCCTAGCGCCGGGGTAACGGAATCCCACTCCCTCCAGCCGGATCAGTTCATCCACGGCGGTCGTCGCCGGACAGCAGGTTGCCCGCCACGCCGGTTTTGAGGATGCCCCGCCCCAGGCGCAGCGCCAACAGCCCCGCCCAGAAGGCGCCGCCTGCGGTGATGCTGACCAACTGCACCGGCCAGATCCAGGCCTGCAGCGTCCAGTACTGGCTGTAGAAGAAGTCCAGGATGTAGGAAAAAACCCCCGCTACGGCGCCGGCGGCCAGCATGGTCCGCAGATCCCAGCGCTTGTAGCCCGTGGCGGCGAAGACCAGCTCCGACCCCGCGCCCTGCACCAACCCCCAGATGACGGCGGTGATGCCCCACTGGGTGATGAAGCCTTCCAGCAAGGCGGCGATGACCTCCCCCGCCAGCGCCGCGCCGGGCCGCCGGATCAGGAAGGGCACCAGGGTCCCGCCCATGAACCACACCCCGGCCAGAAGATAATTCAGGCCGAGGGCCGAAAGCGGCGCCGCCAGGGCGTTGACGAAGGTCCAGGCCCAGAACAGCACGCCCAGAGCGACGGATAGAATGACGAGGATGACGATTTCGTTCAGCTTCCAGGAAAATTTCCCAGCCATACGAGCCTCCGAAGAGAAAATTACGGCTATGGGTCGAGACGACGTCAGGTTCCCTTCGCCGGCATTATCCGGATCAGGTTCAACGGGTGTGATCTCAGGCTCCCGACGGGAACCACCCCACGACTTGCCTAGAATATAGAAAAACCGGTGGATCAAGTCAAGCCGACGGGCCGGCGGTTACTGTCCCCGCAGCAGGTCCCGGGGTTTGGAACCCTGGGCGGGACCGACGATACCCCGGTCTTCCATCAGCTCCACCAGCCGGGCCGCTCGGTTGTAGCCTACCTTCAGGCGGCGCTGGATATAGCTGGCGCTGGCCTTGCCCTGCTGCATGACGATCTCCAGCGCCTTGTCGTACAGCGGATCCTCTTCATCGCCGAAGAGGGAGGGTTCGGCGGCTTCGTCTTCTTCGTCGTAGAATATTTCCTCGTCGATATAGTCCGGCTCGCCCAGGGTGCGCACGTAGTCGACCACCCGCTCCACTTCCTCTTCGGAGACGAAGGCGCCCTGCATGCGCACCGGAAAGGCTTCGGTCACGCCGGAATAGAGCATGTCCCCCTTGCCCAGCAGCTTTTCCGCCCCCACCATGTCGATGATGATGCGGCTGTCCATTTTGCCGGCCACCATGAAAGCGATCCGGCTGGGGATGTTGGCCTTGATCAGGCCGGTGATGACGTCGATGGAGGGACGCTGGGTGGCCAGCACCAGGTGGATGCCCACGGCCCGGCTCATGGCGGCCAGCCGGGCCACGGTGGATTCCAGCTCCTTGCCGGTGGTGGCCATCAGGTCGGCGAATTCGTCGATGACCACGACGATGTAGGGGATGCGTTCGGCGGCGATGCTCCGTTCCTTGATGCGCCGGTTGTAGCTGCGGATGTCCCGGACGCCCATGGAATCCAGCAGGGCGTAGCGCCGCTCCATCTCGAAGATGCAGTACTGCAGGGCTTGGAAGGCGCGTTTGGGCTCGGTGATGACCGGGGTCAGCAGGTGGGGGATGTCGTTGTACAGCTTGAGCTCCACGATCTTGGGGTCGATCAGGATCAGGCGCACCTCCCCGGGGGAACGCTGGTACAGGATGGAAAGGATCATGGAATTGACGCACACCGATTTGCCCGAGCCCGTGGCACCGGCGATCAGGATGTGCGGGGTCTGGACCAGGTCCAGGATCTGGGCTTCGCCTGAAATGTCCTTGCCCAGCACCACGGGGATCTCCAGCCGCTTGCCGCCTTCCCGGCGCAGTTCGCCTTCGATCATTTCCCGGAAAGAGACGATGTTCCGCTTGTGGTTGGGCACCTCGATGCCCACGGCGTGCTTGCCCGGGATGGGCGCCACGATGCGCACCGAACTGGCCGCCAGGCGCAGGGCGATATTGTCCTGCAGGTTGACGATCCTGGAAAGCTTGACCCCCGGGGCGGGCAGGATCTCGAACATGGTGATCACCGGCCCCTTGCGGATGCCCGTCACCTCCGCCTGGATGTTGAATTCCTTGAGCGTTTCCTTGAGGATGACCGCCGCGTCCCGGGTGGCCTGGTCGATGATCCAGTATTCGCCGTCGGGATAGACCGTCAGGATGTCTTCGACGGGAACGTGGTATTTTTCGTGGGGCTTGTGGTGCCGCGGCGGCGGCGCCTGGTGCTCGGCGGAGATCAGCGCCGCTTCCCGTTCCGCTTCCCGGATGGCGCGCTGCAGATCGGCGTCTTCCGGCATCGCCTGAGCCGTCTGAGGCGTCGGGTCCACCGGCGCCGGGCCGGGCGCGGGGAACTCAGGCCGGGACGCTTCGAATTCTTCCAGCGGGATTTCCTCGAATTCCAGGGGCGGCACGTCGGGCAACCCTTCTTCCATCATCAGGAAAGATTGTACGCTGGCCAGGGGCTTGAGCATCGGCAATCCGATGGGGCGCTGCCGCGGCGGGGCCCCGTCGGACGGCTCCGGCCGGGACGGCGGCGGGGGCAGCAGCCGGGGCGGTGTTTTACGCTCCGGCTTGGCCGGGCCAAGCTTGGTCCGCCCGGCACGGGCCGCCGGAAACAGCAGGGCGGTCAGACCGATGATGCCCAGAATCTCGACGCTGGCCAGGGCGATCACCGCCAGGCTGAACCCGTTCTTGCCGATGACGCCCAGCAGGTGATTGTCGGCTCCGGCGCGTTCGTAATCCCGCAGCAGGGCGGTCCCGGCGGCCAGGGTAAGAAAGGGGACGATGGTGCAGGTCAGGGCGAAGATTCGGTCCGGCCGGTAGGCGGGGTCCGCCAGGATCAGGGCGGCCAGCAAGAGGTAGGCGGGTACGGCTAAAGCCAGCCCGCCGTAGGACGCGACCAAAAAGGAACCCAGACCAGGCCAGGGGAGGTCAAGGCCAAAGAGTATCCCGCTGATCGACAGCCCCGTCGCAAGGGCTGCGGCGGCAAGCACCACCGCCACGCCGAGAAGCGCGGCCCGGTAGCTGAAAAACCTTTTTATGGACAATGGATTTTCCTTCACCTAGGGAATATATCGGCAACTACGGCTTCCATCGTCATGCCATAATAAAGATACCCGTAGACCGCCGCCGCCGCAAGAACTTTGCGGCCGTATTCCCGGGTCTCGGCGATATCGATGGTTTCCAGGAACAGGTCTTCCGGCAGGTCCGGCTGGGCGCGTCGCCAGGCGCGCACCCGGGTCAGGCCGCCGTTGTAGGACGCCAGGGCCAGCATGGGCGTGCCGACCAGGTTTTCCAGGTAGCGCAGATACCAGGCGCCCAGCTTGACGTTGATTGCCGGGTCGCGCAGGTCGATGGTTCCTCCGATCCGATAGTCGGCCCCGCCGGCGCGGGCCAGCCGGTCGGCCACGTCCCGGGCGGTGGCGGGCATCAGCTGGGCCAGCCCCACCGCCCCCGACCGGGACACCACGTCGGGGATAAAGGCGCTCTCGGTGCGGATCAGGCCGAAAAAGACTTCCCGGGGCAAGCTCTGCTCTTCCGCGGCAGCCTCGATGGTCTCTTTGAACGGCTGGGGGTAGAGCAGCGTCAGGTCCCGGCGGTCCGGCACGTGATTGGGGCGGTACAGAAGCCGGGACGCCAGGCGGACGGCGTCGCCGTGGCGTCCCGCCCGGGCCAGGGCATCGGTGGTACGGCGCAGCTCCGCCACCGGCAGCCCGTCCGCAAGGGCCTGGGCGTAGGGCAGGGCGGACGCCGCCGCGCCGTAGGCGAAAAATCCGCGCAGGAAGCGGGCTTCTTCCGACGGCGCCGGTTCTTGGGCTGAAATTCCGTTTTCCGTACCATCCGGAACCAGGGCCACCGACTCGCCGAGGTACGAGGCGGCCAGGCTGCGGTAATAGAAAGAAGCCGCGTCGGCTTCGAAGGCGATGCGGAACAGGCCCCGGGCCGCCTCGGCCTGGCTCATCGGGCGCCTGGTTTTCAGGTAGCCTTCATGGGTAGCCCGGCCGACGACGTAGGCGTACCGGGCACGGGTGGGACCGTCGGCGACGCCCTGGATCAGCCGGAAGATCTCGGCCAGATCGTCCCAGCGTTTTTGGGCTACCAGCTTGCCGCAGAGTTTGTCCAGATAATCCGCAAAATAGGCGGGGGAGCTCCAGACTGGCAGGTAGCGGCGCACCAGGTCCACCGCATCGGCGGGATTCAGGGTCAGGGAAAGATCCAGGATGTACCAGACGCAGGCGTCGCCCTGGGCGGCGTCCGGCGCCAGCGGCAGGGCTTGGTTGAACAACGCCAGCGCGGCGGCCGGGCGGTCCGCCTGTCGTTCCATCCGGCCGGAGTAAAAAAGCAGGCGGAAGCGAAGCTCCCGGGTCGCCGCGCCGGGGCGTTCCCGCAGCCGTTTTTCCCAGTCCTGGAACAGGGCGCTGCCTTCGGCGGCCGTGCCGGCGTACTGCAGCGCCTTGCCGTAATCGGGCAGCAGTTCCGGGTGATCGAAGAACGCTTCCCCCGTGTTCCCGGCGCCGCGCCGGAAATTGCGGAGCGCCGCGCCGTAGGACCGGTCCAGCAGGGACAGACGGCCTTCCACCAGGGCGGTCAAGGCCGGGCTGAGGCTTTCCGGTACGTAGTCCCGTAATTCCCGGTACGCCCAGCGGTGGGCTTCGGCGATGGCGCCGTCCAGAAAAAAGGTCGTTGCCGCCGCAGCCGCCGCATCGGCGCCCTGCGCGCCGCCGGCAGCCGGCGGCAGGGAGCCGCGGAGCGCCGCCAGCAGCAGCAGGGCTTCCCTTTTGCCCGCCGGTCCGGGCGCGGCGTTGGCCGCCAAAAGCGGCGGGATTTCCGCAAAGCGGCCCAGCCGGTACAGGGCTTCCGCCGCCAGCAGGGGCAGATCGCCGTCCGTCGGGGTGCGGGCGGCTTCTTCCCGCGCCAGCGCCAGCGCCCGGGCCGCAGACTCGGCGCCGTTTTGCGCATCCGCGCTGCCCGCGCTGCCCGCGCTACCCGCGTCGGCCAGCAGCAGCTGCACCAGCTCCTTGACCGCGGTGGTGCGGACCAGTCCTTCCGCGCCGACGGCGGCCAAGCCCAGCAGCGTCATCCGGCGCTCCCGGTCTCCGATCCCGGCGGCGCTGAAGGAGGCGTAAAATGGAAGCGCCGGATCGATCCGGCCCAGTTCGCCCAGCCTGGAAGGTTCCGCCGACAGGATAAAGCTGTTTTCTCCCCGGCTGAGCAGACGCAGGGCTTCTTCCCGGCTCAAGTCCAATACGGTATCGGCCCCGCATGACGCGAGGCCGAAGACCGTGACCAGGAACAGGATGAACGCGGGAGCCGGATTAATTCTTGGGAGGAACCCGGAGATAGGTCCCGGAAATGATGAGGTCGGGGTTGCGGATCTTGTTGAACCCCGCGATGCGCGGGTAGAGCCAAGGATTACGATAGAACGCCTCCGAAATGTCCCACAGGGTGTCTCCCCAGCGGATTTTATAGCGGACTCCCTCTTTGGGAATGGTATTGGGAACCTTGTACGATTTGACCGGAGCCGGCGGGCGGACCCGTTTGGCCGAAACGGCCGCGGGCTCGGCCGGCTTGGTGGCCGCCGGCGCGGTGACGACCGGGGCCTCGATGGCCGCCGCAGGTTTCGGCGCTTCCGGGGCGGCGGGCGGCGGCGTCACCTCGGCGGGTACGGGCGCCGCGGCCGGCGTGGCCGGCGCGGGGGTGCGGAACAGGAAGAACCAGAGCAGAAAGGCGACCAACGCCAGAGCCAGCACGCCGATCAGCACGGGCAGCAGGGGAAACGCGCTTCTTTTTTCTTCTTCGTCCACGATGGCCTGGGCTTTTTCGTAGAGCCCCGAAGGCGGGGCTTCGTTCTGTTCCAGTTCAAAATCCGGGACTTCGTAGGTTCCCTGTTCGTCCAGGGCTTGCAGGGAGACGTTCAGCAGGTGGCGTTCCGCGCCGTCCGCCGAGTCCAGGTCCATCGCCTCGGCGCTGATCTCGTCGTTGCCGCCGGAGGAGATCACCAGTTCGATGGATGGGTCGCCCTTGGGTTTGGGGGCGATGTTTTCCACCACCAGGCTGCCGATGTAGACGGCGTCGGCCATGGATGAAAGAGCGCTCTTGTAAAGATCGATCTGGACGCTCCGCTGGCCATCATGGACGGTGGTCAGGACCAAGCGCTTTTTGACGTTGGAAGCCTCTTCCATTACGGGATAAAATTCCCCATTCGCGATCTTAATGCCGATATTGGACGCCATTGGCCGCACTCCTTCTCAGTAAATAGAACTTTAGACGCGCTCCGCGGCTTTGTCAATGTCTGTGGAAGTCTATTGCGGACCATGAAAAACCAACCGCATGATAAGATGTGCCCTTCTATTGACGGTATTCGCATCTATACCGATACTATCTTCATGGTTGGAATGTTGCCTATACTGATTGTCGTCGTCGCGCTGGCGGTCCTGTTCATCGTTCTTTTGGCTCTGACGGGACGTTCCAAGGAGCGTTCCGGGGACAAACGGAAAAAGCAGCGGAACAGAAGCCGGGACACCATCCTCCGGGACGCCAACCGGCGCATCGCCCAGAACCCCAACGATCCGGAAGCCCTGCTGGCTCTGGCGGACGTCTATTATCGGGACGAAGTATGGGACAAGGCGCTCCAAGCCTACGCCGTCCTGGTGGAACTGTGCGCGACCAATTCGGATCTGAACGAATTCGAGATCAACATGCGCTACGGTCTGGCGGCCATGAAGTTGTCCCTGCTGGATGAAGCCTACAAGGGGCTGGTCATCGCCCGTACGCTGCAGCAGAACAACTTTGAGGTCAACTACAACCTCGGGGTGCTTGAATATCAGAAGAAAAACTACGAAAAGGCCATCAGCCTGCTGCAGCAGGCCCGCACCCAGGATCCGGAACATACCCTGACCCTGCGCTACCTGGGCCACGCCCAGTTCAAGACCAAGAATTACCGCGACGCCCTGGTTTTGCTGCGCAAAGCCGTCGATCTGGCGCCGGAGGACAAGGATTCCCTGTACGCCATGGCGGAATGCTACTACGAGCTGGCCCAGACGGACCAGGCGATCAAGATCTTTACCCATCTGCGTCCCGATCCGGCCCTGGGACCCAACGCGTCGCTGTTCGCCGGCACCATCCACATGAACCTGCGCCAGTATCCGAAGGCGATCATGGATTTTGAAATCGGGCTGAAGCACGAGAGCGTCAAGCTGGAGGTGGCGGTGGAGCTCAAGTACCGGCTGGCCATCGCCTATCTGCAGCAGCAGGAAATCGGGCGGGCGCTGACCTTTCTGCGGGATATCCAGGTCCAGTACCCCAACTACAAGGACGTGCCGGCGCAGATCGCCAAGTACCAGGAACTCAATGCCAACAAGAACCTGCAGGTTTTTTTGATGGCCCCCACCGGGGACTTCGTCGCCCTGTGCCGGAAGATCGCGCTCAACTATTTTCCCCGGGCCAAGGTCAAGATCACCAACATCGGGGTCAACAAGAACGAATGGGCCGACATCCTGGCGGAGGTGGATACGCCCAAGTGGTCGGACCTGGTCATGTTCCGCTTTATCCGTACCCAGGGCACCATCGGCGAACTGGTGGTCCGGGACTTCCATTCCCACCTCAAGGAAGTCAAGGCCGGCAAGGGCTACTGCCTGACCACCGGCTCTTTTACCGAAGAAGCCAAACGCTTCGTCGAAGCCCGGTTGATCGACCTGATCGAGAAGGACCGCATCGGCAAGATCCTGAATTCCGTGGATACCTACCTAAACGGTCCGGCGCTGTGATTTGAAGCGGTCCACGCCGGCGCTCAGGAACACCAGCGCGGCGCCGACGACGATGATGGCCGGGCTGGTGGGCAGGTCGAAGGCCAGCGCCAGGAAAAAGCCGCCCAGGTTGTTGGCCAGCCCGAAGACCGAACCCCATACCAAAGTCCAGGCAAAACTCCGCTTCAGGTTGCGGGCGGCCAGGGCCGGCAGAATGGTGGTCGCGTCGGCCATCAGCGCGCCGGTCAGGCGCATGGACAGCCCCACCCCCAGGCAGACGGCCAGCACCAGGGCGTAATAGGTCGCCCGGGCGGGGTAGCCCGACGCGGCGGCCAGTTCCCGGTCAAAAAGCACCGCCCGCAGGGGCCGGTAGAAAAGGGCGATCAGTAGCGGCACAGCCACGGCCGCGGCGACCACCATCCGGGTTTCCGCCCGCGTCAGGGCCAGGACGTTGCCCCAGAACAGGTTGAAGGCCTCGATGGCGTTGACGTCGGTCTTGTAAAAGAGGATGAAGGCCAGGGCCAGGGAAAGGATCATCACCAGGCCCAGCGGGCCGCCGGCGGAGCCTTCCGTCTTTTGGCCCAGCCGGGCCACCAGCAGGCCCGAAAGCGCGGCGGCGACCAGGGCCGCCGTCGTCGGGTCTACGCCCAGCACCAGGCCGACGGCGGCGCCCAGCAAGGCCACGTGCATGACCGCGAAGCGGGCGGGGATCAGTTCCAGGGCCAGGATGGCGGTGCCGATGGCCGGAAAGGCGATGCCCGACGCGGTCAGGGCGGTCAGCGCCCGGGCAAAGGCGGGGATCTGAAATAGATCGGCGATCATGATCGGGCTACCTCGTTCCGGGCTATTTCGGCGACGGCGGCGTCGGCGAAGCCCCAGAACCGGGAACAGAGGCCGAGCAGGTCCGGGTCGTGGGACACCAGGGCGATGGCGCCGAAGCCGTCGGCGATCAGGCGTTCCAGCAGGGCGGCGACGGAAGCCCGGCTTTCCCGGTCCAGAAAGGTGGTCGGTTCGTCCAGCAGCAGCAGTTTGGGGCTTCCCGCCAGGGCCCGGGCGATGCTGGCCCGCTGAAACTGGCCGCCGGAAAGTTCCTGCACCGCCCTGCCGCCCAGGTCGGCGATACCGCAGAGCGCCAGGGCCCGTTCCACCGCCTCCCGAGCTTCGGCCGAGGCCGGCCGGAAGGGGCGCGCTGAAGCGTCCCGGCCGAGGCTGACCATTTCGGACACCGTCAGCCGGAGCGCCGGCGGCGGCCGCTGCTGGGGCGTCCAGCCTACGGAGCGCAGTACTTTGCGGAAGGCTCGGTCCGATCCGGAACGGCCCAAAATGCGCAACTCGCCGCTCCGGGGCGGCAGCAGACCCAGGCAGGCCTTGAGGAAGGTGCTCTTGCCCGAACCGTTCGGCCCGGTCAGGGCCAACGGTCCGTCCGCGGCGGACCAGCGCAGGTTCAGGTCGGTCAGCACCGGAACGCCCCGGTAGGACAGCTCGAGCCGGCGGCTTTCCAGCAGCAGGTCCGCCATGGGCTAGCGCGCGGTCCCGGCGGCGGCGATGAACTGGGCTTCGTTGTAGGCGAACACGTCTTCGATGGTTTTGGTGTTTCCCCGGCCGGGAAAGTTGATCAGCTCCACGTAGGCGGCGCTGAGGCTTTCGGCCACCGCCTTGCCGGCGATGTTGTGCCAGTTGTCGATGATCAGGGCCGGTTTGGCCTTGACCAGGTTCAGCACCAGCTGGGGCGACGGCTCTCCGGGGCCGAAGGTGCCGATGACCTCGAAGCCCAGCCATTCGGCGTAGGTCTGCAGGTACTTGTGCACCGCCGCCCGGCGGTCCGGGTAGACGGCGGCGATGCGGGCCTTCATGGCTTCCAGGGCGGCGTCGAAGCCTTTTTCCCAGACCAGGTAGGCGTCCACGGTGCCCATAGCCTGGGCCGCCTTGCGGGCTTCCCGCTTGAAGACCGGCGGCAGGTTGTCCGTATACACGGTGATGCCGACCGCGCCGACGCCGCCGGCGGTTTCGGCCAGCCGCTGGGCGAATTTTTCGTAGCCCCCGTAGATGACGTAGTCCGCGCCCCGGACCGCCTCCAGGTCGGAGGGTTTGATTTCGTATTCCGGCGGATGCTTCAGCTCCGCCGGGGCGATGACGTGGATGTCCACGGCGCCTGCGGCCCGGGCGATGGCCGCGGTCCAGGAGGTGGAGGCCACGACTTTCGGCGAAGTTCCGGAGGTCTGGGCATCAAGCGCAAAAACGGCGCTTAAAAACAGCAAGGGCAAAGCGGCAAGCAAGGGTCGGCGCATGGGTCTACCTGAATCGGACGGGATGACGGCCTTCCGGCCGGGGGGCGGGCGGCGCACGGCCGCAGTCTTGGTCAAGCCTTCGGGCTTCCCGTCCGGCTTCTTGCCGGACGCCGGGCAGTATACCCGAAGTCGGGACCGGAGGCAAGGCGCGGCGGCCGGGACGCCGGCTTTCGGCACCCGCCCGGACCTAGACGTCCCGGCCGCCGTGCACCATGGCCGTGACCTGCGCCACCGCCCGGCGGATAAGCTCTCCCAGGGGGACGTCCTCCACGCCCGCCAGAATAAGGTGGGACTGCTGCAGGGGCAGCAGGATCCGCGTTCCCCCGGCGGCCAGCACGGCGGCGACCATGGCGGCGGTGATTTCGCCCATCATGCTGTCCGGGATGACGATGCCGATGGGACCCACGATCAGGTCGCCGCCGCCCACGGAGACGCGGATGGCGTTTTCTCCCGTCGCCCCCCGGTCGGCGCCGGCCTTGAGCATCCGTTCGGTGGCCGACGAGTTGGTCCCCAGGGCGACCAGCTCCACCCCGGTGCCCAGGGCTTCCCGCAGCCTGGCCGTCAGCTGGGCGCCCACGCCGCCGCCCAGGCCGTCGATGATCACGATGGTCTTATTCATCTTCTTCCTCCGCGCCTTCCGTACCCTCAATGCGGTTCAATTTGCCCCGGATGGTGCGCGTTTTCCGGTCCGCCAGGTCGACGGTGTCCGCCGCTTCCTGCAATTTTTTGCGCGTCTTGTCCAGCAGCTCGCCGAAGCGCTCGAATTCGGCCTTGACCAGGGTCAGGGTCCGCCAGACCTCGGCGGTCCGTTTTTCCACCGCCAGGGTATGAAAGCCCATCTGCAGGCTGTTGAGCATCGCCGCCAGGGTGGTGGGCCCGGACACGACCACCCGGTATTCCCGCTGCAGAAAATCGGACAGGCCCGGCCGGCCCAGGCATTCGGCAAAAAGGCCTTCGGAAGCCAAAAACATGATGGCGAAGTCCGTGGTCTCCGGCGGAGCCAGGTATTTGTCCCGGATGTCCTTGGCCGCCAGCTTGAAGCGCCGTTCCAGAAGTTTGGCCGCCTCTTCCGCCGCCGGGGCGTCGCCCCGTTCCCGGGCTTCCAGCAACCGCTCGTAGTCTTCTTTGGGGAACTTGGCGTCCACCGGCAGCCAGACCGGCGCCTGCTGGTCCGCGTCCCGGCCGGGCAGCTTGATGGCCACCTCCACCCGTTCCGCCGCGCCGGACCGGACGGCCACGTTCAGGGCGTACTGATCCGGCGCCAGCAGGTCCTCCACGATGGAAATGAGCTGGACCTCGCCCCAGGTGCCGCGGTTCTTGACGTTCACCAGCACCCGCTTCAGGTCGCCCACGCCGGCGGCCAGGCTGCGCATTTCCCCCAGCCCGGCCTGCACCAGCTCCAGCCGCTCGCCCACCAGCTTGAAGGATTCCCCCAGCCGCCGTTCCAGGGTTTCGTGGAGTTTTTCGTCCACCGTGCGCCGGATCGATTCCAGCTTGGCGGCGTTGTCCTCCTGGATTTCCCGCAGCTTGCGGTCGATGGTTTCCCGCAGGGCTTCCAGCCGTCGGTCGCTGCCCAGGCCGAAGCGGGCCAGTTCTTCCCGGATGGACCGCTCCATCCGTTCCTGGCCGTCGCTGATGGCCAGGAGGCGTTCGTTGGCCGACCCGGTCCGGGGACGCAGCACCAGATAGAGGAAAAGCAGCAGGGCGCAAAAAGAGAGGACGATAAGGGCGACAAAGAGGCTTTCCATAGGAAAGAAATTATACACGATCTGGCCGCTTCCGGTCTGGACGGGCGGGTTTTTTGGTATACTATTAGGGTATGCAAAACAACAGAACCAAGCGGACTTTGAGGTTTTGGGCGGTTTTGGCGCTGGCCGCCGGCGCGCTGGCTTCTTCAGCGGTGGCCCAGACTGCGGAAGAAGGCAAAACCGAAGCGACCGCCGCCGCCGGCGGCGGCGGCAAAGCCTGGATCATACCCGTCCGGGGCGATATCGGGCCTTCCCTGGAAGCCTTTATCCGCCGGGAATCGCGCCGGGCCCTGGCCCAGGGCGCGGCTTTTCTGGTCTACGAAATCGACACCTTCGGCGGCCGGGTGGATACGGCGCTGCAGATTTCGTCCTACATCGGGTCGGTCAAGTCCGCCCGGACCATCGCCTGGGTGCGCAGCGGCCCCGAATCCCTGGGGGTCAGCTGGTCGGCGGGGGCGCTGATCGCCCTTTCCTGCACGGACATCTATATGGCCGCGGGCACGTCCATCGGCGCCGCGGCGCCGGTCACGGTCGGCGCGGACGGCAAGATGGAAGCCACGGGCGAAAAAACCGTCAGCGCCGTGCGGTCCCAGATGGCCGCCCTGGCCGAGAAGAACGGGCATCCCGCAGGAATCGCCCTGGCGATGGTGGATCAGGACGTGGAATTATGGGAAGCGGCGGTGGCCGGAGAGCCGCGGGTGCTGACTCTGCCCGAGCTGGAGCGTCTGGAACGGGAGAATCCGGCGGGGGTGAAGCGCCTGGGCGTCATTTCCCCTGCGGGCAAGCTGCTTTCCCTGACCGCGGGCGAAGCGGTCAAGTACGGCCTGGCCCGGGGCACCGCCGACGAAGCGCCGGCCCTGCTGGCGGCGGTCGGCGCCGATCCGGACAGCGTGGCCAGCGTCCCCGGCCTGGCCGATCAGGTGGTGTCGGTGCTCGTTTCCGGACCGGTGCAGGCCATTCTCATCCTGCTGGGGCTGGTCATGCTTTTTCTGGAAATCAATTCCCCCGGATTCGGCGTGCCCGGCGCGGTGGCCATTATCGCCTTTTTATGCGTCTTCGGCGCCAACGCCCTGCTGGGAACGGTAGGTTCCCTGGAGCTGATCCTGTTTCTGGTCGGAGTGGGGCTGTTGGCGGTGGAAATTTTCGTGCTGCCCGGTTTCGGCGTTACCGGCATCGCCGGGTTCCTGCTGATCGCCCTGTCCCTGCTCTTTTCCCGGCAGGATTTTATCGTTCCCAGCCTGCCCTGGCAGTGGGACCTGCTGGGCCGCAACGCCGTGGTCGTGGCCGCGGGGATCGTCGCCGCCATTTTCGGCATTGCCGCTGTCATCCTGGCCGGGCCGCGGCTGCGGCTTTTTGACCGGTTGACCCTGAACACCAAAATCTTGGGCACCGCCGGCGGTCCCGATCCGGAGACGACCGCGCCGTCCCCGATCGTGCCGGCGGCGGGTGCCGCCGAGGACTATTCGGCGCTGATCGGGAGAAGGGGTAGAGCCTTGACCACCCTCAGGCCCTCGGGCAAGGGGGAATTCGAGGGGCGGCCCTACGTGGTCGAGGCGGACGGGGAATTCCTGGATTCGGGCACGCCGATCGAAGTGATCCGCGTGCGGGGAAATACGATTTTTGTAAGGAGCGTATGATGGTATACTTGATCACCATGGCCGTGGTCGGCCTGGCCGCCCTGGGCTTTCTGCTGCTGTTTTTCAAGTTTTTCGGCCTCTGGTTTCGGGCCCTGTTGTCCGGCGCCGCCGTGGGCATGGGCAAGCTGATCGGGATGTGGCTGCGCCACGTCAACGCGTCGGTCATCGTCGATTCCCGCATCATGCTGAGCAAGGCGGGCATCGACGTGGATTCGGACATGCTGGAAACCCACTACCTGGCCCGGGGCGACGTGCTCAAGGTCAGCCGGGCCCTGGTGGCGGCCAACAAGGCCAACATTCCGCTGCCCTTCCAGCGGGCGGCGGCCATCGACCTGGCCGGACGGGACGTGCTGGAAGCGGTGCGCACCAGCGTCAATCCCAAGGTCATCGACTGCCCGGATTCATCCAAGGGCAAGTTCACCATCGACGCGGTGGCCAAGGACGGCATCCAGCTGCAGGTCAAGGCGCGGGTGACCGTGCGGGCCAACATCGAACGCCTGGTCGGGGGCGCCACGGAAGAAACCATCATCGCCCGGGTAGGCGAAGGCATCGTCACCACCATCGGTTCCGCGGAATCCTACAAATCGGTGCTGGAGAATCCGGACCGCATCTCCAAGACGGTGCTGCAGAAGGGTCTGGACGCGGGCACGGCCTTTGAAATCCTGTCCATCGACATCGCCGACATCGACGTGGGCGCCAACATCGGCGCCAAGCTGCAGGCTGACCAGGCGGAGGCGGACATGCGCCGCTTTCAGGCGGAAGCGGAAAAACGCCGCGCCGCCGCCCAGGCGCAGGAACAGGAGATGCTGGCCCTGGTGCAGGAAAACCGGGCCAAGGTGGTGCTGGCGGAGTCGGAAATTCCCCTGGCCATCGCCGAAGCCTTCCGGCAGGGGCACCTGGGCATCATGGATTACTACCGGCTCAAGAACGTCCAGGCGGACACGGACATGCGCAGCGCCATCGGCGGCGCGCCGAACAAGACCTAGGCCATGGACGAGCTATTAAAAACCCTGCTGACCCTGGTTCCCATCGCCCTGATCATTGCCTTGCGGGTGGCGGCGTCCAAAAGAAAGAAGGCCGAATCCGCGGAACGCGGCAAGCTGCAGGCCTTTTTAGCCGCCCGGATGAAGGCGCCGCCGCCGGTCGCCAAACCGATCATCCCCGAGCCTGCCAGCGCCGAACCGCCTAGGTTCGCCGAGTCCGTACCCCCTGCAGGCGACGGCGCGTTCAGCCTGGCGGACGCGGGCCCGATGGTTGCGGGGATCACGGCTCCGGCGGGCGCGCCGCCCCTGCCCGTGGATGGAACAAGGCCGGCGCCGAAGACGCCGGCCCGGCCTGCGGCCGCTTTCCCCGCCAACCTGGACTACCTTTCCCCGCTGCGGCGGGCGGTAGTGCTGGCCGAGGTGCTGGGTCCGCCGAAGGGGTTGTAGCGACGCCACCGGTCAGCGTCGGGGAGCTTCAAGGTTCCGGTTGGCTGGCTTTTTTACGCATCATTTTGTTTTGGTACATCGCCGCGTCCAGGCGCGCCAGAAAACCGTCCGCGCCGGTATCCCGCCGGGGATCGTAGAGCGCCGCGCCGATGCTGAACGACAAAGCAAAGGGTTGCCCCCTGCCGGCGGCGTCGTCTTCCGAGATCGTTCTGATGCGGGCGGCAATTTCGCCCAGCGACGTTTCCGTGGCCCCGGGCAGCAGCAGCACGAACTCATCTCCG
>DYPP01000042.1:18484-24346 GCA_020719845.1 Treponema denticola
TTCGCCCAGCGACGTTTCCGTGGCCCCGGGCAGCAGCAGCACGAACTCATCTCCGGCGGCGGTCCGAACCCGATTTGCCCACGGAGAACAACGCCACCGCCAGCACGGCTACGCAGAGCGCGTTGATCTGAAGTCGGAGCAGGGTCTGCATCATGCCTCCAGTGTAGGTTGACCCGGGGAGAGAATGCAAATGCAGAACAGGCACGCAACTTCATCAAGAAACAACGGGATCTTCATCTAAACAAAACATAGCCGGTTTATCCTCGGCCTACAAACAGCAGTTGAATGGTAGAGACTGAGAAAACCATGTCGCCGTTGTACCGATAATCCCCGAATTGAAGCGCTTTGGCGTCGTGCCGGAGTTTTAAATGCGGAGGTGGGTACAGACGGGGCATGGTTTTTTTGTTTTTGCCGGAAACTGACCCATCCAAGAGGAGGCATTTGAATGATCATTAATCGAAAAGCCGTCTGCGGCGCCGTACTGGCGATCTCGCTTCTGGCCCCGGTATTCGCCGGCGGCTCGGGAGAAAAAAGCGCTGCAACCGCGGCGCCGGAAAAACCGGTCGAAGTTTCCTTCTTCTTTCCGGTGGCCGTCGGCGGCCCGGTCACCGCGATCGTGGACCAAATCTGCCAGGACTTCAACCAGGAAAACCCGGATGTCAAGGTGACCGCCGTCTACACCGGCAGCTACGCGGATACCATGATCAAAGCCCAGACCGGCATCAAGGGCAATAATCCGCCGGAGATGGCGGTCATCCAGGCGACCGAGCTGTTTACTCTGCTGGATATGGACGCCATTGAAAGTCTGGACGCGTTGATCGCCGCCGACCAGGACCAGGCGTTCATCGATGATTTCTATCCCGCCTTCATGGAAAACTCCCGTACCGGCGGCAAGACCTGGAGCCTTCCCTTCCAGCGCTCCACCATCGTCCTTTATTATAACCGGGATTTGTTCAAGAAGGCGGGGCTGGATCCTTCCCGGGCGCCGGCCAACTGGCAGGAGCTGACCGCCTTTGCCAAAAAGCTGACCGCCAAAAAGGCCGACGGCAGCGCGGAAACCTGGGGCCTCGAAATCCCGAGCACGGGCTTTCAGTACTGGATGCTCCAGGCGTTGTGTCTGCAGAACGGTAAGCAGATCATGAACCAGGCGGGAACCGAAGTGTATCTGACCGACCCGGCGGTTGTTGAGGCGCTGCAGTTTTGGCTTGATCTGACCAAGATCCACAAGGTCATGCCCGAAGGCGTCATCGAATGGGCGACGGTCCCCACCGACTTTATCCAGGGAAGAACGGCCATGATGTTCCACACCACCGGCAACCTGACCAACGTCAAGAAAAATGCTACCTTTGATTTCGGCGTAGCCTACCTGCCGGCGGGCAAGAATTACGGATCCCCCACCGGGGGCGGCAATATCTACCTGTTCAAGGGCTTGAGCGAAGAGAAGAAGGCTGCCGCCTGGCGCTTCATGAAATTCGCGACGTCCCCCATCCAGGCCGCCAAATTCAGCATGGCCACCGGCTATGTGGCTACCCGCAAATCCGCTTTTGAGACGGATATGCTGAAGGGCTATACCACCGGATTCCCCCAGGCGTTGGTGGCCCGGGATCAGCTGCAGTACGCCAAGGCTGAATTGTCGACCCATTCCAACAGCCAGATGTACAAAATCGTCAACGACGGCATACAGGCGGCCTTGATCGGGACCAAAAACGTGCCCGACGCGATGCAGGCTACCCAGGCGGAAGCGGACCGAATTCTGGCGCCCTTTAAAAAATAAGGTTTGAAACCGGTGCGGAAGCCTGCCCCGACGCGGCATCCGTACCGGCGGCTATAGGAGTGTTCCCCGCCATGCAGAGCAAGTACCGAAAAGATCTGCGCCAGGCCCTGACCGGCTGGGCGTTGGTTCTGCCTTCGTTGGCCGGGATCGGGCTGTTCACCCTGTACCCGGTTCTGAGCGCCTGCGTTTCCAGCCTGTTCCGGGATAATCTTTCCACGTCCCTGCCCCTGTTTATCGGTTTGGGCAATTTTCGGGATCTGTACGCCGATCCGGTCTTCCGCAAGGTGCTGGGCAACAGCATCTGGTTTTCCGCGGCCACGGTCCCCCTCAGCATGCTGGTTGCCCTGGCGCTGGCCCTGCTTCTGCAGCATTGCTCTCGTCGCCTCAGGCCCTACATCCGGCTGTTCTGGTTCTATCCCACCGTAATTCCGCTGGTGGCGGCCGCCAATATCTGGCTTTTTATCTATACCCCCGATTACGGCCTCTTGGACAGTCTGTTCGGCGCCGTCGGCATACGCGGACACAACTGGCTGGGCAGTCCGGATTCCGTGCTGCCTGCGCTGGTGGCTTTTTATGTGTGGAAACAGGCCGGCTATTTCATGCTGTTCTTTCTGGCGGGCCTGCAGCAGATCAACGGCGATTATTATGAGGCGGCCAAACTGGACGGCGCCCGGTACGGCACGGTCTTGCGGCGCATCACCCTGCCGCTGCTGATGCCGACCCTGCTTTTTGTCTTTATCATCGCCGCCACGGCTTCTTTTAAAACCGTGGACCATCTGGTGATCATGACCCGGGGCGGGCCGGACAATGCCAGCAACCTGCTTTTGTATTATATCTTTGAAACCGCGTTCAGCTTTTGGGATATAGGGCGCGCGGCTGCCATGACCGTCGTGCTGATCGCGTTGATGTTCGCGCTCATCGTGCTCAATCTGCGCTACTTCGACAAACGCATCCATTATCAGGGGTAGTTCCATGCGCATAGAAAGAAACAGCTACGCCGTCACGATCGGATCGATCCTGGTCGCCCTGGTCTGGACCGTACCCTACCTGTGGGTGCTGGCGAACGCCTTTTTGGCCGAACCCGTACCCGGGCAGGACCTGCCGCGGCTGAGCCTGGAAGCTTTCCGGACGGTTTTGCGGGCGGCGCCCTTTGGCCGGTATTTTTTCAACAGCCTCATGCTGGTCGTCGGCATTGTCCTGGTCCAGTGCGTCACCGCTACCCTGGCTGCCTATGCTTTTGCCCGATTGAAATTCCCCTTTCAGAATGTGCTCTTTATGCTGCTGCTGGTCCAGATTGTGATTCCGAACGACATATTGATCGTCCCCAACTATCAGACGCTGTCGCGTTTCGGCGCATTGAATACCCTGCAGGGCATTATGCTTCCCTTTTTTGCATCCGCTTTCGGCATATTCCTGCTGCGCCAAACCTTCAAGTCCATCCCCGTCGACTTTGAGCAATCCGCTGAAATCGACGGCTGCGGTTTATGGGGAAAACTCCGCCATGTCTACGTGCCCATGTCGGTTCCGGCGTACGTGTCGTTCATCCTGGTGTCGGTCAGCACCCACTGGAACGACTTTTTGTGGCCGATGATCGTGACCAGTTCGGATACCGTGCGGCCGATGACCGTCGGGTTGGCCATTTTTGCCACCAGTTTTGAAACCGGGGCGCAATGGACCGAAGTCTCGGCGGCGACCTTCCTGGTCACCCTGCCGCTGGTGCTGCTGTTCATTGCCTTTCAGCGCAATTTTGTCGACAGCTTTACCTTCTCTTCAGGACTGAAGTAGATGGCCGATGCTCTGGCGCTGCTGCATGCCAGCGACCTTCACGGCAACCAGCATAAGCTCGGACACCATGCCGGCGATATCCTGGTCGTCAGCGGCGACCTGTCCCGGTCGGGTACGCGGGATGAGTTGCTGGAAGTGCTGGACTGGATCGCAGCGTATCCCTGCGCAGAAAAAATCATCATCCCCGGCAACCACGACCGCTGGGCCTTTGATCATCAACCGGACTTTGCCGGGGAATGCGCGCAGCGCTCCATCCTGCTGCCGCTCGACCGCTCTGTCACCCTGGAGGGGCTTCATTTTTACGGCATGCCCTGGGTTGCCCATAAACCCGAGTGGAACTGGGAAGAAAATAACGCCGCCTGGGCGGTGCACCCGGACGACCCGATTCTGCGGAACGCGATAGAAAGCATCCCCGCGTCGGTTCAGGTCCTGGTCACCCACGCCCCGCCCCGGGGCATCGGCGACCTGGTGTCCCGGGGTTCATACTTCCATAGCGTCGGTGAATCGAGCCCCGGCTGCCCGCATCTCAGAAGCTTTATCGACGCGAGCCCTACGTTGAAGCTTTGCCTTTTCGGGCACGTGCACGACGCGACGGGTATTCAAAGATACCAGAATGTCTGGTTTTCCAACGCGTCCCAGGCGATCAACCGCTTCTTGATCAAGGATGACCGTGTGGCAAGCGCCGGGATACTTGAATTCTATTGACGCGCCTCAGGCGCATCCCATAATTCAACGGCGCTCATCGAAACCGCGTCCGCCCCCGCCGCAAAGGCGGTCAGGACGTCCTGTTCGTTTTTTATCAGACCCGCCATGATGATGGGGATGGACAGGCGGGACTTGATGTAGGCGATGGCCGACGGCGCGATGCCGGGCATGAACTCGACCGCGTCGGGCGGATTCTTGGCGAGCGCGTCCAGGGAGCCTTCCAGGGACATGGTGTCGATCAGAAAGGTGCGCTGGACGCACATAAGACCGGCGGAACGGGCCAGGCGCAGGACGTTGGTCCGGGTGGACACGATGCCGGCGACGCCGACTTCCTTTTTTAAAAATGTCAGCCCTTCCCGGTCGGCGGCGATGCCCTTCATCAGGTCGGCGTGGATAAAAAGTGGCTTTGCGGCGATGAGCCTTCTGAATTGCGCGTCCAGGCAGACGCCGATGTCCGCGTCCAGCAGGATCACCATCGGCACGGGACTGGCGATGGCGGCGTGCAGCGTGGCCACGGTAGCGGCGGCTATCCGTCCGGTAAAAATAGTCATGGACCAGACCGCTTTTCTGCGCGGAGCAGGATGCGCTGGATCACCTGCTCAAAGAAGATGAAGAACACGGTGCGCGTTTTTTCATAGGGCTTGAGGGCCTCGCTCTGGGTGTGGCGGGTGAGCACGAAGTAGCGGTTGCAGTTCTCCAGCAGCAGGGGATTGAATTCCTCCGAAACCACCACCACATCGGCGCCCTTCCGTTTTGCTTCCTGGGTCAGGGCTTCAAAGGAGCGGTATTGGCCGGTGGTGGTAAAGATGACCAGCAGGCTGGATCGGTCCAGCAGGCTTTTGGCGGACTGTTCGTCCGGAGCGGTGGTGACGAAGGCGCTGAAGCAGAAGCGCAGCTTGTACTCAAAATACTGGGCGCTGATCAGCGACGGACCGTAGCCGAAGAGGGTTATTTTTTCGTGGGCGTAGATCAGCTCGACAAACTCGTCCACCGTGGAAAGGTCGAAGTCATCGATGACCCGCTTCAGCCGCTCCAGCTCCTCCAGGCCTTCCGCCTGGGGCGGCTTGCCAAGATAGAGGTGCTGGATAAAGTCCTTGTAGCCCTTGAACCCCGCTTTTTTGATGGCTTTGGAAACCTGGGACACCGAACAGCCGCAGAGCTGGGCCGCCTCCGGTATTTTGGGCGCCGGCCCGGTTTGCTTGTAGGCCACGAGGGTGTCGACGACTTTTTTTTCCAGCGCGTTCAGTTTGGTGGTGTCTACGTTGAACATGGCCTCTCCGCCTTCTATGCATACCACTTAATGAGCTATTTGTGAAGGGTTTTAGGTGTTGTCGTATGAAAATTTTCCAAAAAAATAGCATAAATGAAATAAATATAGAAAATATTTCTTGACAAGCGCAAAAACCAAGGCTATCATCGGTTCCAGATCATCCAAGGGAGAAGAAGGGTTTGGACAAACAAACGCTGTTGCGCATGGTGGCGGAGATCCTTCCGCCTGGTCAGATAAACACGGACGCCGAAGAACTCTACGACGCGGCGGCGGATCGCTACAAAAAATACGCCAAAGCCAGAAAGGTGCTGGACGTGCCGGTGCCGAC
>DYPP01000043.1:0-14298 GCA_020719845.1 Treponema denticola
CCGGCGTGCGCCAGGGGGACATCGCCATCCTGATGGTGGCGGGCAAGAAGAAACCGGAGTGAACCGGAGTGTTCCGAAAGGGGAGGCAGGGTCGTCAGGCGGCGGCGTATCGGCGATAGAGGGTCCAAAGATCGGCCGCCAGCACGAGCATCAGGACGGTTTCCAGAGCCCACACGGGGTTCATGTTGTTCAGGTTGACAATTCCGTCCATGACGCCAAGCTTGTAGATGATCTGGGTTAAAACCAGGCGCGCCAGCCAGAAAATGAACGCCGCCAGGGTTATGGTCCTCAGAAGCTTCAACGTCAAGAATTTAACCAGACCCAGAATAAGAACCGCGCCGATGGCAAGTTCGAATAGTCCGACGACGATTTCCAGAGGCTGCCCGGAAACGCTGCTGGTTAAAGAAAAGAAGCTTTCATCGTACTGGGGCAAGATGCCCAGCAAGCCGAGAAACACAAAAAAGACACCGGAAGCAAGCTGAAGCAGGAAAACAGAGTGCGGGGTTTTTGCTACGGTCATAAATCCTCCTGCGGATGCGTCATCGCGCGGTGCAATCGACACCTGAAAGTACTATACTTAAGGAGTACCATCAGGACGCCTCTAAAAACCCGGTTGGTTTTTAGAGGCGCTTTAGCAAATCCTGACAGGATTTGCGTTTTTCATTTGTAGACCTCAAAAAACTGAAGTTTTTCGAGGTCCCCATCAGGAGGTCGTCATGCGTAGACATATCGGTCGCATCGTGTGCCTGCTGCTGATTCTGCAGAGCGGCGCGTTCCTGGCCGCCGAAGGGGAAGCCGTCGTGCTGGAACGGTACCCCCGCTCCCTGGGGGCGTATTTCAACAGCAGCGCCACCGGGGGCCTGTCCTTCCAGCGCTGGCACGGTCCGCTGGGCTACCAGATCGCCGCCGGGGTCGTCTACCTGAACGACGACGGCTACTACGACTACAACCTGCAGCTGGGTCTGCACTACCTGCTGTTCCGGGAGGACTTTGCCGACTGGTTCTCCGGCGGCCTGTACCTGGCCGGTCTGGTCGCCCACCAGGGCTACAAGGGCGAGGACGGCGGCTACTATCCCAAGGGGTTTTTGGGCTTCGGCATCGGCATGGAAAACGTCCTGCTCCAGCACCTGTCCAACAACATCGAGTTCATGTACGTCGGCGAGGCGCCCCTGGGCATCCAGTTCGCCTTCGGCAGCAGCCTGCGCTATCGCTATTGACTTTCCGATCTATATATTATATTTTCTACATATAGAATTCAGATCGGAGGAATCAGATGGCCATCAGCGTTTATTCAACCCAGAGCTGCCCCTACTGCACCATGGTAAAAAATTATCTGCGGGACAAGAAAGTCGCCTTCAACGATTTCGACGTCGGCCGGGACAAGCGCCGGGCGGATGAAATGGTGCGCAAGTCCGGACAGATGGGCGTTCCCGTGGTCGACATCAACGGCCGGATCATCATCGGCTTCAACAAACCCGAAATCGACCGCGCCCTGACCCGCTGATCAACATACCCCGCCCTAAAGGGCAGGGTATGTTGGGTCTGTAAGGTATGGATTGTACGCGGGATTCTTACCCCGTACCGTTGCCTTTGATGAAACAGTTAACTGGATCGGCTCCGAAGGGCGCGGCAAGCTTCGGGGTATGAATCCCGCAGGCGAATCAGCGGATCGAGACCCTGAGCCCCGCCGCCAGGCGCCAGCCTTCCACGGCGGGGAGACCCTCGCCGCTCCAGGCGCGGTAGAGGGGCATCCAGAGCCGGGCGTCCAGGCCCAGCAGGAATTTTTCCGAAGCCGGGTAATCGATGCCCGCGCCGACGACGGGCAGGATCCAGCGTCCGCTGCCCCAAAAATAGTCCGCTATCAATCCTGTTTCTTTCGCCGCGTCTTCCAGATCCGCGCCTTCCAGTCCGCCGGCGGTCAGGCAGAGGCGCAAGTCGAAGGCCGGTCCGGCGTAGACCCGCAGACGCAGGTCCCCGGGGAGCGGAAAATGGGCCAACCCCTGAATCCCCAATACCGTCCCGACGACAAATGAAGACCGGTTTTCGATGGCGAAGGGTACCGCCCGTTCCAGAGTTTCCGAATAGCCATAGTTGGTGCCGTAGAAATCAAGGGTGGCTTCGACGTCGAAGAGGGCGAACAGGGGATACGCCGCGGCCACGCCAGGGGAAGCCAGAATGGGCATGGGGTCCGACTCCAGGCCGTTGTCCTCCGGGATGAGCAGCACCGATCCGCCGAACGACCAATCCAGACGGTCCATAAAATCCTGGGCCCCCAGGGGAAGCAGGGAAAATGCGCCGAAGACCAGCGCGAGGGTCATGCCTTTGCGGTTTCCACCGGAAAAAAACCTCATACCCATCAGTATACCACGGCGCCGGCGGCTTTGCACCTCAGGGCGGGGTTTTCTCGTAGAGCAGGACAAAACCCGCCGCGCCCACCGCCCAGCCGTCCTGTTCTTCCCAGGTAGCCAGGTAGACGTCCCCCGCCACGGCGACGCCGGTGTAGAAAAACCCGGCCGGCAGGGGGGGGAACCGGATCGGCGCCGGGGCCGCTCCGGCGGTTCCGGCGTGGATGCCCGTGCCGTCGGCCAGCAGCACCAGCGCCCGCCGGTCGTCCGCCCAGGCCCAGAGCCGCTGCATGCGCTCCCCGTCGCCGGCGCCCAGCCGGTAGCTGCGGGTGCCCGCGTGCTCGGGCGAAACCACGCTGACCACCGCCGCGGCGCCGCCGAGGGCCTGTTCCGCGGCCAGCAGGGCGGCGCGCAGCACCTTTTCCGCCGCCGCGACCCGCCGGGGTTCGCCGGCGGCCAGGAATTCCGCCGCCGAGGAAGCTTGCGCCCGCCGGTCCAGTCCGGAAACGGAAAGGAAGGACCGAACTCCGGATTCCGCGCTGTCCGACCGGGACGCCCGGAAATACCAGCGCCCCTCCGTCCCGCGCTGCAGGGCGTCCACGTCCCACCCGGCCGTCGCCGGCAGGTCGGCAAAGGCCGCCGGATCCGCCGGTACGGGCAGCGGGGAGTCGCGGGCCAGCACCAGCACCCGCGGGTCCGGCGCCGGCGCCTCGGGGTCGACGAAGAAGCGGTCCCGGTACAAGAGGATCCCCGGCCGACCGTCCAGGGTAAAAACCGCAGCCACGCTGTACGGGGCGGCGAATTCCGCGTCCACGATGCGGTACAAGGCAAGCGTCCCGTCCGGGGCCGGGTGGACGGCCAGAAAACCTTCCCGGTTGACGCCGATGGCGATGCCGTCGGCGCCGACCGCCAGCCCCGCGGACCGCCGCGCCAGCGGCCAGGGCGCAAAAGGCACCAGCCCGGCGTCGTCGGGGGCGGGCACCGCCGCCGGGCCCTCGGGGCCAAACTCGAACCAGCGGGGTCCCGGCGCCGCGGGCAGACGGAGCGCCGGCGCCGCGCCGCCGTAGGGGTCAAAAGGGCCTTCCAGGGCCACCCACTCGGCCTCGGGACGCGGCTTGCAGGAAAAAAGAAACAGGATGCCCAGCAACAAGGCCACCAAGGCCGGCGACCGGCGACGTATCCGCGTAAAAATCAGCATGAACGCAGTATACGCCGCCCGCCGGGAACGCTCAAGGCCGGGGAAAAAACACCGTCCGGCCCGGGGCGCAGCGCCAGCGGCCGGAGGGGCAAAAATAGGTGCGGCCTTCGGCGGGCAGGTCCAGATCCACCGTTTGGCCTGCCTGCCAGTCGTCGACCACCGCAAACGGCGATTCCGACATCCAGGGCCCCGGCGCGGGTACGGTCAGGGTCAGGGTTTGCGCGCCCCCAGCCACCAGGCGGCGCCGATCGAAGCCCGAAGCCCGGGTCCGCCGGGCCACGCCGGGCCAGTCCACCAGCCAGGGATCGGCGCGCACCGCGGCGGACAGGGAAGCGTCGGCCAGCAGGGCGCGGAAGCGGGACCAGTCGAACCGTTCCGGGAGCGTCTGCCCATCCCCCCCGGACCGGGACAGTTCCCGGAAAAAGTAGGCCGCCACGCCGCCCGGCCAGGACAGGCAAAGTTCCCCATCTTCCAGGTCGAAGGGATAGACCGCCCCCGCGGGGCGGACTTCTCCGGGCAGGACGGCGGCGTCGGGCCAGTACGGCCAGGCCAGCACGGCGCCGGCCCGCAGCGGGTCCAGCTCCAGCAGTCCCCGGGCTTCCGTCAGCTCCGCGCGCCGCAGGCGGCCCTCCCGGTCCAGCCATTCCAGCCGCCAGCGGGGCCGGCCCAGGACCGCTTCCCAGGCGGTGGGGAGGGGCGGCAGCCGGACCTCCCGGGTGCCGGAAAGATCCGGGAACCCGCAGGCGCCGAGCAGCACGAGGCTAAGCAGTCGGGATGGAATCCGTCGGTTCTTCATGCCCTTGGTACGGCCCGATCCGGCGGATTGCTTTAATCGCCGATATATTTCATACTGAAAGCACGATGAAGGATGCGCTCCCGTTCCAGAATACCCTCTTGGAGGCCATCGACCGCCGCCGCGAATGGCTGGACCGGACCGAGGTGCCCCGGCTCAAAGAAGAATTCCGGGTCTACCAGTCCGCTTTCGGCGGTCTGTACCAGGTACTCCTGAAAAAGGGGATCATCCATGAGGATCCCTATAAAAATGAAGAAAAAATCGGGGATCTGCAGATTCCCTCGGAAAAGCCCTTCCTTGAAAACGAAAGAATCGACCAGATGAGCATGCGCCTGTCCCATTTTGAAGGCCAGCTCGATTTTCTGGTCAATTTTTTCCAATTCAGCGCGGACCATTTTACCCTGGAGCGGATCAAGCGCGTTTTGGGGTTGACCAAATACTTCGCCTGGACCAACCTGAGCACCAACTCGCCGTACATCAACACCCGTTCGCTGGTGGAAATCATCAACCTGGTGAAGGGCGGCAATGACCAGCTTTCCATCGGACTCATCGCCGACGCCCTGCAGCACCTGGGAAAGTCCTCCAAGGAAGTATTCCGGATCCTCAAGGAGCTGACCGATTTTCAGCGGGAAAACTATAAGGTGGAACTACGTATCCGCTTTCTGGACGCCCAGAGCCTGGATCCGGCGGTCGTCTTTACCAAAAAAGACGAAACCCTGCTGCAGCTCAAGCGCAAGTTTGCCGAGTCCGTCTCCGACCGCCCCTTCTATCCCGAACTGGTGGAAGAAATTTTGCGGGAAGATTATTCCGGGGAAGGCGAAAATCTGAAAAGGGATCTGCTGAAACGCCTGGAAGTGGCCAACGATGCCCCCTCGGCCAAAAAAGAACCGGTTTCGTTCAAAACGCTGCTGATCGACGGCCTACGCGGTCTGGGCAGCCTTTCCTTCTCCCTGGAAGACACGCTGCGCAAACTGGACGAAAACAGCGCCCTGATCATGAGCCGGAAGAACAGCGTCTGGGATAAAGTCAGGCGCCTGATCCAGCAGATGCTGAACAAGGAATCCGACTCCGTGCAGTACGGGGTGGAATACCTGGATCCGGTCAAGGGCACGACCAAGGCCGAAACCCTCAACTACACCAATTTCCGGCTGGAGGTGGAGCGGAAATCCCGCTTTCTGGCCACCCTGGCCGGCAAGGGTTCTACGGCTTTCAAAAAGCTGGAAGCCGCCACGGATGACCAGGCGCTGGATATTTTAGCCAAGAACATAGAAGAATTGCAGTCCCTCCATAAGGTGATGGCCGCGCTGGACGTTTTTTTCAAATCCGAGGTTTCCCGGGATGACCGCGAGCGGATCCGGGGGATCAAACCTGAACTGTCGGCGATCAAGAACGGCATCGTCAAAGCCAACCAGAAACGCCACGAGTTCATCGCCCAGAAGGAAGAACAGGAACAGATGAAACGCCTGGGCATCAAAGACGAAGCCTGACGAGGAGTACCGCGCATGATTTTACGCCATTCGAACCACGTTTATACCCGCCCCGGGCGGCGTTTTATTGCCCTGCTGCTGGCCGCCGGCGCGGTGTTGAGCGCCTGCGGCACGCTTCCGGAACCCGCGGACGCGGCGACGGCCGTCCCGGAAGCCGCCGTTCCGGCGGAGGCCGATCCGCAAACGGTCCCCCAGGCGGAAAAACGCCCCGACCCGGCGGACCGGGAAGACCTGACGGTGGCCTTTTCGGCGGGCCCGCTGGAGCTGGATCCCCGCAAATCCTATTCCGCCGACGAAGCCCAGCTCTTTACCGCCCTGTACGAGGGTCTTTTTTCGTATAATCCTCTCAGCCTGCAGCCCGTTCCGGCGGCGGCGGCCCGCTGGACGCTGTCCGAGGACAAGCGCGTCTGGACCTTTACGCTCCGGGAAGGACTGCGCTACTGGAACGGCGCGGCCCTCAAGGCGGAGCACTTCCGGGACGCCTGGCTTTCCCTGATCGACCCGGGACGGGAATCGCCCTATTCGTCCCTGTTCGACCTGATATCCGGCGCCCGGGACTACCGGCTGGGCCGGAACGCGGATCCCGAATCGGTGGGCATTGCGGCGCCGGACGACAAAACCCTGATCATCAAGCTGACCGAACCGGCGGCCTTCTTTTCCAGCATGCTCTGCCACCATTCCTTCAGCCCCGTGCACCCGGACATGCTGGCGGTGGAAGACTGGTCCGCCGGGGCGCTGATTTCCAACGGCCCCTACTACATCCTCGAACGCCGGCCGGACCGCCTGATCCTGGCCCGGAACGAGCTCTACTGGGATTCCAAGCGGGTCGCCTTCAAGCGCCTGACCATCCGCTTTGCCCAGGACGGCGCCGAAGCCGCCTCCCTGTGGGACTCGGGCGAAGCCCGGTGGGTAGCCGGCGAGATCGACCTGGACGCGCTGCGGGATACCGGCGGCATCTCGGTCAACGCCATGTTCGCCACCCACTACTACTTCATCCGTTCCGCCGCCGCGCCCTGGAACGACAAGCGCGTCCGCCGGGCTCTGTCCCTGGCCTTGCCCTGGGAAGAAATACGCAAGGACCATTACCTGCCCGCCACCACGCTGATCTTCCCCATTCCCGGATATCCCAAGATCGAAGGCGTCGGCCCTACGGACGTGGCCGGCGCCCAGGCCCTGCTGGCGGAAGCCGGGTATCCTGAGGGGGTGGGCATGCCGGAAACGGTGCTGCGCATTACCCCGGCGCCGGAAGCGGCGCGCATCGCCGGCCTGATGGCCCAGGCCTGGAAGGAACAGCTGCGGATTCCGGTCCGGATCGAGGTGGTGCCCTACGACGACTACTTCGATTCCCTGAAAAAAGACGGCTACACGGTGGGCTCCACCACCTGGATCGGCGACTTCGCCGACCCCTACACTTTTCTGCAGATGTGGCTGCGGGATTCGAACCTCAACGACGCGGGCTACGACGACGGCGCCTACGAGGCGCTGATCGAAAAATCCATGGCCCAGGAAGGCGAAGAGCGGTGGCAGACGCTTTCGGAAGCGGAAAAACTGCTCCTGGACGAGGGCACGGTGTTGCCCATTTCGTACACCCCGGCGGTGAACATCATCGACCTGAACGAACTGGACGGGTGGTATCCGAATCCCCTGGATATCCATCCCTTCAAATACCTGATCTACGCCGCCTTCCGTCCCCTGCCCGGAGTAGCGTCGGCGCGGCAAAGTTCGGACTAGCGGCGTCTTTACCGGCGCAGACTGGGACATGCTCATCGGCCTGTACCTGGGCGACGCGGACGCCGCGTCCCTGCCGGCGAAGCACCACCGTCCGGCGCCTAGTCCAGCTTAAATTTCCCCACTTCCCGGATCAGCGCCTCGATGCTGACTTTGTTGTCCCGGCTGATCTCGTTGACCTTGTTGATCGCCCGGCCGATTTCCCGCACCCCCGCAGCCATCTCGTTCATGCTGCCGCTCACTTCCACGGTGATCCGCTCCAGGTTTTCGCTTTCCCGGATGACTTCCTGACTGCCGCCCAGCATCTGATCCGAACCGGACTTGACCTGGGCGGAGATGTCCTTGAGCTGATCCACGGACTCCAGGATCTGGGCGCTGCCCTTGCCCTGTTCGTCCATGGCGTTCTTGATGCCCTGCTGCCTATCGGCCACGGACCTGAGTTTTTTGTCGATGTCCTCAAACTTGACCAGCACCACGTCGGTGGATTTGGTAATGGTGCCCAGCGAATCCTTGACCCTTTTGACGACGGCGGAGACGATCTTTACCTGCTCCCCCGCAGATTCGGCCAGTTTGCGGATCTCGTCGGCGACCACCGAAAATCCCTTGCCCGCCTCTCCGGCGTGGGCGGCCTCGATCGAAGCGTTCATGGACAGCAGGTTGGTCTGGCCGGCGATGTTCTCGATGACCGCGCTGATTTCCAGCAGGCTCTCCGATTCCTTGGCTATTTCCCGGATGCTGTTGGAAACGCTCTGCAAATCCGAACGGCCTTCTTCGGTGGCCTTGGACAGTTCCTGGACGTTCTGGGCGTTCTTGGCCAGAGTCGTATTGACCGAATTGATATTGGCCAACATTTCCTCTATCGCCGAGGAGGACTGGCTGATGTTGTCCATCTGGTTGCCCACCAGAACGTCCAGTTTCTGAATGTTCTGGCTGATCTGCGCCATGGTGGCGTTGGTCTCGGTGACGCCGGCGGACTGGTTGATGGTCTGGTTCCTGACGCTCTCGATGTTCGCGCTGATCTGGTGCACCGCCGCGGCGGTTTCGCTCATGTTGGTCGCCAGGTCGACGCCGATCCGGGACAGGCTTTCCACCTGCTGTCTGACCGAAAGCACCAGGTTGCGGATCTTGTCCAGGGTCAGGTTGAAATAGCGGGCCAACTCGCCCGACTCATCCCGGCTCCGGACTTCCAGGCGCTTGGTCAGGTCCCCTTCGCCCTCGGCGATGTTGCGGAGCATGGCCACCATGCCGCGCAGGGGCAGCACGATCCGCCGGGTCATGAAAGCAAAGAACAGACCGTAGAGCAGCAGGAACACCAGGGCGGAAGTCGTCAAATAGATTATTTCTTGGCGGGAAGAAGCCAATATTTCCGCTTCATCCTGCGAAAAAAGCAGGTACCAGGCGTTGAGGATGTTATCCTGAGGTAGTTCGACCTTTAGACCGTGGTAGTATTTTCTCTGGCCGCCGAACATTTCCATAAATGACGATTCGCCCTTGATGACCCGGGAGGTGATGGGGCTTACCAGCTGCGCCTTTTCTTCGTTCAAAATATAATCCCCGTCGGGATGGGCAATCACCAGTCCCCGGTCGTCGATGAAGATGACGTATCCCGTCTGGCCGACCTTGAGGGGATCCACAAACTTTTTGGTAAAGTAGCTCATCTGCGGCGCGATCAAGGCCATGCCGACCAGCGTCCCCCGTTCATCCTTGACCGGCGCGGCGATGACGAAAATGGGGTTGCCCCTGAGCAGGCTTTTATACACCTGGCTGATGAAATAGTCTTTGCCGTCAAAAATAGCCTGGGTATAGCTCATGGCAAAGCCGCCCTTGCCGATCGTCTTGCCTCCCGTGGTGTCGGTAAAGAACTGCCCCGAAGCGACCTCCAGGGACTTGTCTCCGACGGTGACCGGGATGGTCCGACCCTTGGGCAGAAAGGCGGACAAGGGGATATTCTCGTAGTAGGGGAATTGGTTATGAATGCCCGTCAGGTAGGCGGTGGCGTCCGCCACGGCTGCGGCGTCGGCGGGATCGGCGCAGGCGGCCACCACGCGCTGATCCTGGGCGATGGCCTTGACGATCCGGATCTGGTCGTCGATCCAGTTCTCCAGCGCCGCGCTGGACTGGGCAAGTACCTGGGCGGCGTCCTGACGTTGGGCGACCTGCTGCCGTCGGGTATCGACGTTGTACATGACCAGGTTGAGCAGCAGCAGGAACAGGATCAGCATCGACAAGGCGCCGACCAGAAATCGTTTCTCGATGCTCTTCGCTTTTGGTTCTTTACGGGTGGATTCGGCTTTCATGCACGGCACTCCTGATCGGACGGCAATAGGTACGCTGCTTGCATTTTACATTCATTCCACGCCGCGTCAATACGGTGGATATCCATTTCCGGCTGGTCCAGGTCGATCAGGGCATAGGGAACGCCACCACCTGATGAACCGACCGCGGCCGCCGCCAACGCCAGCTCCGCCGCCAGCCGGGGCAGAGCGTCCTTGCGGACCGCCAGCACGACCAGCCGGGGTCCGGTGCGGGCCAGGACGGCGCCCAGGGCGGGATACAGCCCGGACCGGGACTCCAGCTCCAGCCGGCCGATCTCGTCCAGGACAAAGACCCGGCTGCCCGCCGCCGCCGCGGCAAAGTCCGCCGCCTGCCGGAAGGCGTCCCGGTCAAAGCGGTACATGCCCAGTTCCAGAGCCGCGCCGCCGGGCCGCCAATCGGGTTCGGCGTCCATCCGCCGGGCCAGGGGCAGGCGCCGGACTTCGGGATCGGCGCCGTCCGCCCAGCGGCAGAGTTCCAGGTCAAAGCCCGCCGCCTTGCCGTCGTCCCGGCGGCCGGTCTGCACCTGGGACACCAGGCCCGCGGCCAGGCCCGCCGCCACGGCGCGGAAAAAGAAGCGCCGGGCCGCGCTGGTCTTGCCCGCACCGATCCCGCCGGTCACGACCAGCACCCGCAAATCCGCGCTTCCCCCGTCGAGCCGCCCGCCGGCAGACGTTCCGCCTACCGGACCGTCGCCGACGGGGCGGCCCGCCGCCCGGCCCGGACCGCCCAGGGCCCGCAGGTAGGCGCCGCAGTCGTCCAGGTCCAGCACCGGGCCCGGGTCGTCGCCGGGCAGCAGGCGCAGGTCGCAGGCCGACAGGACCGGCTTCAGGGATTCGCCGTCGGGCATTGCGGCGATGAGGGACAGAGCTGGACGGGAAAAAAGCACCGGATGCCCCGGCCGGCCCCGGTAGACCGGCCGCCAGGCCCGGGGACGGTCCGCGTCGCCCTCCCCTTCGGCGGCAGCGGCGGCGTCGGCCAGCCTGCGGTAGACGTCGGCGCCGATCAGGGGCATGTCCGCGTGGGCTACAAAGAACCTTGGCGACCTGACCAGGGCGGCGCCGGCCTGAATAGATGAGACCATGCCCCGGTCCCATCCTTCGTGGCGGACCACCCGCACCCGGTCTTGGTTTTCAAAACGCTTTTCCAGGCTGTCGCCCCGGCTGCCGGCGACCAGCAAAACCCGGCATCCCGCGTCCAGCGCCGCCCGGACCGCCGCATCCGCCAGGGTAGCGTCCTGCCAGGGCAAAAGGGGCTTGAAGTCGCCCATGCGGCTCCCGGCGCCGGCGGCGCAGAGGATGCAGTCGTACCGGGGAAGGTCTTTATTGCCGAAAAATGATTCTTGGGGCATAATAGAAGACCGATTATACACGAAGCAGGAGCAACAATGAACATCGCCCGCATCTGGACCGACGACCAGGGTGAATCCCACTACCAGGATATTTCAGTCGAATTTACCGCCGCCGGCCCACTGGGGCGCACCGCGGACCCGATCGCGGTTGCTTCCGTGATCTTCCGGGAAAACGAACCCGGCTACGACTACGACTGGCACGTGTCGCCCCGGCGGCAGTACATCGTCATGCTGGCGGGCCTGGTGGAAATCCAGACCTCCGACGGCGAGCTGCGCACCTTCGGTCCCGGGGAGGTCGTGCTGGTGGAAGACCTGACCGGCAAGGGGCACAAGTCCCGTTCCCCCGACGGCCTGCCCCGCAAATCGATCTTTCTGCCCTTGCCGTAAGGGGTATACGGCTTTCCTTTTAAATTCTACCATGAAATACCTCTTTTCAAATCAGGTATTTCATGGTAATATGCTCCATGGTCATTCAAAGAAACCGATCCCGCGCCTTGGTCGAACGAGCCCTTTCCCGGGCTCCCATCTGCTATCTGGCCGGCCCCCGGCAGTCGGGAAAAACCACTCTGGCCCGGACCTTTCTGGATCCCCGGCACCCGGCGTATTTTGACCTGGAAGATCCGGATACCGAAAGTCGCCTGCAGGCTCCAAAGCTGGCGCTGACCCAGGACACGCCGCTGACGGTCATAGACGAGATTCAACGCCGTCCGGATCTTTTTCCCCTGCTGAGGGTCCTCTGCGATTCCCCGGAGCGGCGGGGCAGGTACCTCATCTTGGGCAGCGCGGCGCCCCGGGTCATCAAAGGCGTGTCCGAATCCCTGGCGGGGCGGGTTGAACTCGTCGAGCTGGGCGGTCTGAGACTGGAAGAAACCGGCGCGGGAACCCTGGACCGACTACGTTTGCGGGGCGGTTTACCCCCTTCCTTCCTGGCCGCGAGCGATGAGGACAGCCTGAGCTGGCGGAAAAATTTTTTGAACCTTCTGGCCGAAAAGGATATCCCCCAGCTGGGAACGGGACAGAGCCCGGCCACGCTCCTGCGCCTGCTCGGCATGGCGGCTTACTACCATGGCCAGGTCTGGAACGCCGCGGAGCCCGCCCGGTCGTTGGGATTGGGCGAAACGACGGTCAGGAACCTGCTGGGATTTCTGGAAGGCCTCTACCTGGTGCGCTTGCTCCCGCCTTGGCACGAGAATATTTCCAAACGGCAGGTAAAGTCGCCCAAACTGTACCTGAAGGATGCCGGTCTGGCGAATGCCCTGTTGGGCATCAAGACCCCGGGCGACCTGGTTGCGCACCCCCGCTGCGGCGCCGCCTGGGAGGGTTTTGCCCTGGAGCACGTTCTGGGTCTCGGCCTCCACGACGAAGCCTACTTCTGGGCTACCCATAACGGCGCGGAGCTGGACCTCCTGATCATTGCCTCGGGCCGCAAATACGGTCTGGAGTTCAAGATGACCAGCGCTCCTTCCATCACTTCCTCCATGCGCATCGCCCTCAAGGATTTAGGTCTGCAGCGGCTGACGGTGGTGCACGCCGGGACCGGTTCTTACCCCCTGGCCGAGGATATACAAGCCCTTGCCCTGGGCGATCCGGAATTTACCCAAAAAGTGCTGATGGGCCGGTCGTAGGGTAAGACCGGGTCCCTAAAAAAAGCCCCCGGAACCCAGAGGGCGCCGGGGGCTGGATCCATAGCCGAGGGCTACGGATCCTTGACAGCTCGTCAAAAATCAGCCTTCAGCGGAAGTCGCGTCCTTCACCTTGAGGATCAGGTTGAGCACGATGCCGAAGATGGCCGCCAGGCCGAGGCCGGAAAGCTTCAGGGCGCCCAGCTCGAAGGTGGCGCCGCCGAGGCCCAGCACCAGCATGGCCGCGGCGATGATCAGGATCTTGGGGTTGGACAGGTTGACCTTGGCGTCCACCATGTTCTTGATGCCGATGGAAGAGATCATGCCGAACAGCAGGATGGAGATGCCGCCGATGACCGGTCCGGGGATGGTGCTGATGAGGGCGGTGAACTTGGGCACCAGGGACAGCACGATGGCGAAGACCGCGGCGATGCGCATGATGATGGGATTGAACGAGCCGGTCAGGGCTACCGCGCCGGTGTTCTCGGAATAGGTGGTGTTCGCGGGACCGCCGATGAGGGCGGACAGGGAAGTGGCCACGCCGTCGCCGATCAGGGTGCGATGGATGCCCGGATCCTTGATGAAGTCCTTGCCGACCACGTTGCCGATGGCCAGCACGTCGCCGAAGTGTTCCACCATGGTGACGATGGCGATGGGCAGCATGAAGAATATCGCGCTGGCGGAGAACTTGGGCAGGGTGAACTTGGGAATCCCGATCCAGGCGGCTTCGCCGACGGCTTTGAAGTCCACGACGCCGATGATGATGGACAGCAGGTAGCCGGCGATCAGGGCGATGAGCACCGGCAGGTTGGACATGAACTTGAGGCCGAACTTGGGCAGGGCGATCTTGACGAAGATGCCCACCGCGAAGGTGAACAGGGCGATGCCCCAGGCGCCGTTGACGGTGATGGCGTCCACGATGGGCTTGCTGAAGTCGCCCCGGGCGTTCTGTATGGCCACGGGAGCCAGTATCAATCCGATCAGGATGATCATCGGCCCGGTCACGTGGGGCGGCAGGATCTTGTGCAGGTTGTCGTAGCTGACGAACTTGAAGATGATCGCCACCACCACGTAGAGGAGCCCGGCCACCACGATGCCGCCCAGGGCGTAGGGCAAGCCTTCGCTGGCGCCGATGGCCACCAGGCCGGGAATGAAGGCGAAGGAACTACCGAGGAATACCGGCACCTTCCAACCCGTCACCAGGTGGAAGAACAGGGTACCCAGACCGGCGGCGAACAGGGTGACGCCGACGTCGAGCCCGGTGATAATCGGAACGAGCACCGTCGCGCCGAACATGACGAACGTGTGCTGGAGACCCAGCACTACGTTCTTTCCAGAGAGGTCTTTCTCTGCCACAGCAACCTCCTTAAGCCATCGACAGAACCGGTTGCCCCCCCAGGGAGGGCTCCGGAACATCGACCACAGAACCAGTATACACGTATTGACGGTATACGCAACTAT
>DYPP01000043.1:14398-24067 GCA_020719845.1 Treponema denticola
GGCCGAACCAGCGCCGGAACGACTCCCCTTACGGCGTTATCGCCGTATCGGGACTGTGGTTGCGGGCAGCCGGATCGGACCGGCAGGAACCCGTCGGGGTCTTGGTGATCCAGTTGTCGACGGGCTCCTTCTTGCGGATGGCCCGCCAGACGTCCTCGAACCGGATCGGCATGTGCATCAACTCGGCGCCCACCGCCGCCTGGATGGCGTTGCCCAGGGCGGAAGCCACGGAAATCATGGGATGCTCGGCCACGCCCCGGGCACCGTAGGGGCCGTCCAGCTGGGGCGTCTCCACGGCGATGGTCTCGATGATCTCCGGGATATCCTTGGCGGTGGGGATCTTGTTGTCCGTGAACGACGGATTGAGCAGGTGCCCCTTGGCGTCGTAGATGTAGCCTTCGCAGACCGCGGTGCCCAAGCCCTGGATCATGCCGCCGATGGACTGGCCCCGGAACAGTTCGGGGTTGATCACCTTGCCCACGTCGAAGGCGGAGGCGATCTTGATGATCTTGTATTCCCCCGTGTCCGGATCGACTTCGGCGATGATGCCGTGGGCGCCGTAGGTCCAGTCCAGGGCCGGATTGCCCTGGCCGGTTTCCTTGTCCAGGTTGGAAAGGCCCTGGGCGATATAGCGGCCGACGCCCACCAGCGGACCGCCGATGCCGTTGCCGTTGGGGTAGACGTAGCCCAGGGACAGCGCCGCCCAGGTGACCGCTTCGGAAGTACGGTGCTTGACGTAGATCTTGTCCGCGTCGTGGGCCAGATCGACCACGTTGGCCCGCAGCACCTGGGCCGCGTCTTCGTAGCCCTTCTTCAACAGGTCCTCGGCGGCCAGGATGCAGGCGTTGCCGGTCATGATCAGGCCTTTGGAAGCCACGGTCTGCCAGTCGTAGGGATCCCGGTCGGTGTCCTTTTCCACCGTCACCTTGACCTGGTCCAGCCGGAAGCCCAGGCGTTCGGCGACGATCTGCCGATAGGCCGTGGTCGAGCCCTGGCCGATTTCCATCAGGCCCACGTTGACGTTGACCGTGCCGTCGCCGTTCATCTTGATGATCGCCGCGGTGGCCGTGAAGGACGGCATGGCCGGCGCCTTGTGCAGGGCGGCCACGCCCTTGCCGATCTTGCGGCCCGTCTTCTTTTCCCGGGCCTTCTCTTCCGCCGTCAGCGTGCCGTAGTTGATGGACGCCGCCGCTTCGTTGATGCACTTGAGCACGTCCCCGGTGTGGTCGGTGATCGTTTCGCCGGTCAGGGTGACCGAGCCGGGCTTGAGCAGGTTCTTGCGCCGGAACTCCAGCGGGTCCATGCCGATGGCCCTGGCCACCAGGTCCATGTGCCGCTCCAGGCCCCAGTGGAATTCCACGTGGCCGAAGCCGCGGTAGGCCGTGCCGTAGGGCTTGTTGGTATAGACCGTATAGGCGTCCACGTTGGCGTTGGGGATCTCGTAGGGGCCCGCGGCGGAATAGCCGGAAGCCCGGGTTACGTTGACCGCGTAGTCCGCGTAGGCGCCGGCGTCCCAGTACATCCACATATGCTGGGCCAGGATCTTGCCGTCCTCGCCGACGCCGGTCTTGATGCGGTAGGTCAGGGCGCTGCGGCAGGGCAAAAGGCTGAACTCTTCTTCCCGGCTGGCCTGGAACTTGACCGGCCGGCCGCCGGCCTTGCGGGACAGCACGGCGGTCAGGGGCTCGATATGGATGCCCGCCTTGCCGCCGAAACCGCCGCCCACGTGGGGCACCAGCACGCGCACCTTGTTCAGGGGCAGCTTGAAGGCGTAGCAGAAGAGGCTGCGCACCGTAAAGGGCGACTGGGCGCTGGACCAGATGGTGATGTCGTCGTTCTTGCCCCACTGCACGATGGCCACGTGGGTTTCCATGGGTACGTGCTGGACCGAAGGGTTGGTGTACTCCCGGTCGACGATCCAGGCAGCCTGCTCAAAGGCCTTGTCCGCGTCGCCCTTGCGGATTTTGGTGATGTTGGCGATGTTGGTGCCCGGCTGGGGGGAGAACGCGGGCTTGAAGTAGTCGTACTGGCCCAGGTCGGGGTGGATGAGCGGCGCGTCCTTTTTCATGGCGTCCATGTGGTTGAGCACCGCTTCCAGCACTTCGTACTGGACGTCGATCAGGTCCACCGCCTGCCGGGCGATTTCCAGCGTATCCGCGGCCACCGCGGCCACGGCTTCGCCGTAGTGCCGGACTTCGCCCTTGGCCAGGATATCCTTGTCCACGATGTAGAGGCCCAGCCGGTAGTTGAGCTCCTCGCCGGTCAGCACCGCCCGCACGCCGGGCAAAGCCTCGGCTTTGGCGGTATCGATCTTGACGATCCGGGCCCGGGCGTGGGGACTCTTCTTGATCTGGGCGTAGAGCATGCCCGGCAGGATCATGTCGCTGACGTAGGTGGCGGCGCCGGTGAGCTTATCCACCGCTTCCTGCCGGGCCGCGGCGTGTCCCACGTATTTCAGCTGCCCGGGATCGCTATTTTCCAGCATACTTTACCCCCTCTTTGGCGCCCAGCTGATCCGTGGCGTCCAGCACGGCCTCGATGATCTGCTGGTAGCCCGTGCAGCGGCAGAAATTGCCTTCCAGTCCTTCCTTGATCTCGTCCACCGTGGGTTTGGGATGGTTGTGGATCAGTTCCCGGGCGGACATGATCATGCCGGAAGTGCAGAAGCCGCACTGCACCGCGTGGTTGCGGTCGAACGCCTGCTGCAGCTTGGACAGGAGGCCGTCCCTGGCTTCGCCCTCGATGGTCTCGATCTGCGCGCCGTCGGCTTCCACCGCCAGCACCATGCAGGAATTGACCGTGGTCCCGTTCATGTACACCGTGCAGGCGCCGCACTCGCCGGCGCCGCAGCCCTCTTTGGGTCCGGTGAACCCCAGGTCTTCCCGCAAAAAGCGCAGGAGGGTCCGGTTTTCCGCCACCTCCCGCTCGTAGAGGTCGCCGTTGACCGTCAGTTTGATTTTCATCCCCGCACCTCCCCTAAAAGGCGGCGCACGAACACGCCGACCATGTATTCCCGGTATTCCTTGGTGCAGCGCACGTCGCTGATCGGGTTGATCACCTTGGCCGTAGCCGTAGCCGCCTCATCCGCGCTGATGTCCAGCGGCAGCCCCGCGGCGATCACCGGCGTCGGCGCGGCGGAGCTGACGGCGATGTTGACCGTCCCGTCGACGATGGCCACCGCCACGCCGACGATGCCCAGGTCGTGGCCGGCGATGCGTTTGAGCTTCTTGTATTCCCCCTTGGCGTCCTTGGAGGACGCGGGGATCAGGATGCCTTCCAGCACTTCGTCCGGGGCCAGCACGGTGCGCTTGACCCCGGTGAAGAACTCGGTGAAGGGAATGGTCCGGCTGCCCCGGCCGGAAGCGATGACCGCCCTGGCGCCCAGGCAGAGCAGCCCCGGAGCCATGTCCGAGCAGGGCGAAGCGTTGACCACGTTGCCCATCACGGTGGCCCGGTTGCGGATCTGGTAGGAAGCCAGGTCGTGGCCGCACTCCTGCAGCAGGGGAAAGTGGTCCCGCACCACGGGATGGCGCAGGACTTCGTTGATGGTGACCGCCGGCCGGAACAGGAGTCCTTCGGACTCGCTCCAGGTGATGCCCGCGTAACCGTCCACCTTCTTGAGGTCCACCACCAGGGCGGGCTTCATGACCCCGTTGCGGATGTTCACCAGCAGGTCCGTCCCCCCGGCCAGCACTTTGGCCTTGCCCTGGTTGGCGGTCAACAGATCGAATAATTCCGCCCGGCTCTTCGGCGCGGCGTAGGTAAATTCGTGCAGCATAGCACCCCCTTAGTTGACGATGCGGGTTCCCGTTTCGCCCCGCAGCGCCTTGAGCATGTTCTCAGGATTGGTGATCATGGCGGTCTTGCCGCCCTGTTTCAGGTAAGCGACGACGGCGCGCACTTTCGGCTCCATGCTGCCCTTGCCGAACTGGCCTTCGGCCAGGTATTTTTCGGCTTCCGCGACGGTCATGGAATCCAGCCAGCGCCGGGTGGGCTTGGTGAAGTCCAGGGCCACCTTCTCGACTTCCGTGGAAATCAGGAAGAGGTCCGCGCCGATGGCCTGAGCCAGCAGGCTGGAGGCGAAGTCCTTGTCGATGACCGCTTCCAGCCCGGTCAGGGTGCCGTCGCTCTCTTCCGCCATGGGGACGCCGCCGCCGCCCACGGCGATGACGGTTTCGCCCTTTTCCAGCAGTTCCCGGATGATGCCTTCCTGCACGATGCGCGTCGGCTTGGGCGACGGCACCACCCGGCGCCAGCCCCGGCCGGAATCTTCCACCACCGACCAGCCGTCCTGGTCCCGGTGGGCCGCGGCGGTGGCTTCGTCCATAAAGGAACCGATCGGCTTGGTGGGATTCTTGAAAGCCGGATCCGCGCGGTCCACGATGGTCTCGGTCACCAAAGCCACAGCCCGCTTGTCCATGCCCCGGCGCTTGAATTCGTTGTACAGGGCGGTCTCGAACATGTAGCCGATGGACCCCTGGGTGTTGGAGCCGATGTAGTCCAGCGGCGCCGGCGGTACTTCGCCGGCGCTGAGTTCGCTCTTGCGTAGCAAAAAGCCGACCTGCGGCCCGTTGCCGTGGGTGACCGCCACCGCCCAGCCGTCCTGGACCAGGTCCACGATGTGGGGCACCGTGACCCGCACGGAATCGAATTGGTCCTGCAGACCCGTCTTGGTGGCGTCCTTGATCAGCGCGTTTCCGCCCACGGCGACGACGGCGATTTTACGTGTACTACCCATGTATTCCTACTCCTTCCAATCCGAATAAAAAGCCCGTCGCCGCATCGTAGCCCGAGCTGTGCCCCAGGCGGCCGAGGACGTCCAGGGCGGCTTCGTAGTCCGCTTCTCCCCGAGGCGTGGCTTCAGGGGTAAAACTGCGCGCCAGGTCGACCAGGGCCCGGGAGAACCGGCCCGCGCGGGCCTGCCGCAGAAACGAGCGCGAAACGTCCCCGGTCAGGGGGACAGACCCGCCGTCGATCGCCGCCAGCAGCCGGTCCAGCCAGGCGCCGACGACGGCGGCGGACAGGTCCGCCGGACGCTCGGTCCGCGTCCAGGCGGCCAGAGCCAGGCCGCACAGAAAGTCGTCCCCCGCCGGCGTCAGTCCCGGACCGAGGCCGACGATCCGCAACGCCTGCGCCGCGGCGTCACCGGGCCGGTCCGCCGCCAGGGCGGCGCGGATGCCCGGCGCGGCGGCGGCGAAGCGGCCGAGCAGGGCGCTTTGCAGGGTCTTTTTAGTTGTGGTATCCGCGGCTTCCCCGGAAAATAGGGTCCAGCGCAGCAGCGTAGCCGCGACCTGCTGCCGTTCGGCCAGGGACTGGCCCCGGCGCCGCAGCCGTTCCGGATCGGCCGCGACCGCCCGAGGCGCGACCTCTGCGTCGGCGGATCGTCGGCGGGCTCCGGACAGGTCGAAACGCGCGCCGTTGGCGAAAACCAGCGCGGCGCTTTCCGTCCAGGCCGGCATGCCCCGGCTCAAGCCCAGGGCGTCCAACGGCGGGGCGGCGTTACAGCCCTCAGCGACGTACCCGTCGCCCACCGTGGCCGACAGCGGATGGGACAGCTCCGGCCGGGTCAAAAGCGCCGCCAGGTCGCCGCTGCCGGCAACCGCCAGGTTCAGCGCCGAGGCGTAGACCGAGTGCACCGTGCACCGGAACGGCGCCGCGGGAAAGGCCGAACCCAGACTGGTCAGTCGAACCTTACATGATGCCGTGCGCACGGGCCAACGCGTCCTTCAAGGCGGCGGAAACTTTTTCCCGGCCCCAATCGATGTTCCGGCGCACCACCGCGGCGGCGGCGGCCTTGTCGCCGCCGCCGATGGCGTCCAGAATTTCCAGGTGATCCATGCAGGTCGTCCGCAGCCGTTCCGGATCGGTGATGTCCGACAGGCGCACGAAGTGGATCTTGCGGTCGATGTCCTTGAGCAGCTGCCGGATGACCCGATTGCCGCCGGCGTCGGCCAGCGCCTCGTGAAAGTGCTCGTCCTCCAGGGCGGCCTCGTGGGCCATGGCCGGCAGGGCGTGGAGCAATTCGCGCCACCGTTTTTCCAGCTTCAGCCGGACGGTCGGGTCGAAGCCGTGGCTGCAGACCAGGTCCATGACCGCCAGTTCCAGCACCAGCCGGGTATCGTAGAGCTCGTTGACTTCCCGCAGGTCCATGCGCCGCACCCGGTAGCCCTTGCGCTCTTCCTTTTCCACCAGCGCCGCTTGCACCAGCTTGTTCAGGGCTTCCCGCACCGGGCTGCGGCTGACGGCGAACTCGGTGCTCAAGTCTTCTTCGGTCAGGCGATGGCCGGGCGGATAATCCCACGCCGTGATGCGCGCGGTGAGGGTTTCGTAGATGTCGCCGCTCAAATTCCGTCCGGCCATGCCAACCTCTATTTGAAAATGTAGACCTTCACCGGCTTGCCCGGCCGCTCGTCGGATTCTTCCACCGCCGCGGTCAGCTTCATGCCGGTCTGGGGATTTTCCACCTCCAGCCGCCCGGACGCGCGCAGGCCGTTCTCGAACTGGACGATGCCGAACAGCATATAGTTCTTGGTGTAGCCCTCGGGCAGGTTCCAGACCCGGGTCCAGGACAGCAGGGTGCAGGCGCCTTCCAGGTCGAAGGTTTCCCAGCCCTTGCCGGTAACCGGGTCCCGCCGGGCGTTGCACTTGGCGCAGATCATCGGCGCCGGATAGTAGATGGCCCCGCAGGACTGGCACTTGTAGGCCTTGATCTTGGGCGCCTTGACTTCGTACTGGCTAAAATCGATAAACATGACGCCCCCCTATTCCTTGGCGCAGATGACGGCGACGACGTTGTTGCCGAAACCGCCGAAGTTGACGGACATGCCGTACTTAGGGTCCTTTACCTGCCGGCCCGCTTCGGCTTCGCCCCGCAGCTGGCGCACCAGCTCGACCACCTGGGAGACCCCGGTGCCGCCCACGGGATGCCCCTTGGATTTGAGCCCCCCCGAGGTATTGATCGGCAACCGGCCGTCGAGGCGGGTTTCGCCCTTGCGGACCGCCAGAAAGCTTTTGCCCCGTTCAAAAAAGCCGACTTCCTCGCTGATGCACAGTTCCAGGATGGAAAAGGCATCGTGCAGCTCGGCAAAGGAGATGTCCGACGGCTTGAGCCCGGCCATCTTGAAGGCCTTTTCCGCGGAAATGCGCACCGCTTCCAGCTTGAGCGGATCCGCCCTGTTGTGGACGCAGTGGGTGTCCGTGGCGCTGGCCACGCCGGCGATGCGGATCGGCTTCTTCTTGAAATCCTTGACCCGGGGCGAATCCATGTTGACCAGCAGCAGCGCGGCGGCGCCGTCGGAAACCGGGCAGGTGGAATACATGCGCAGCGGCTCGGCGACGTAGTTGTTGACCACGTCCGCTTCCGGACCGTCGGCGATGGCTTCCAGCGTGCACGGCGCCTGGATGTGGGCGTACTTGTTCTTGGCGCCGTTCTCGTGGTTCTTGACCGCCAGCAGGGCCAGATCCCGTTCCTGCATGCCGTATTTTTCCATATACATCCGGGTGAACATGCCGCCGAACCCGGGCAGGGTCAGGCCCATGTTGTATTCCGCTTCGGTGTGCAGCATGGTGGCGACGATGTCGGTGGAATCCCAGCCGCTGACCTTGCGCATGACTTCGCCGCCGACCACCAGGACGACGTCGGCCATGCCCGAAGCGACGGCCATGTAGCCGATCTTGATGGCGCTGGCCCCGGAAGCGGGGCCGTTTTCCACCAGCTCCGCCGGGACGGGCTCCATGTCCAGACGGCTGATCAGCGACGAAGCGACGCTGGTCTGGTGGTTGAACATCCCCGCGGCCATGTTGCCCACGACGACCTGATCGATTTCCTTCCGTTTTTCAAGGAACCCGGCATCCTGGAGGGCGTCGGTGGCCGCGTAGGCCATAACGTCCGCCAGGTCGTATTCGGAGGAGTTTCCGAAACGCGTATGCCCGATTCCGACTATTCCGACTCTGGCGGCCATGGTTTACCTCTTGAATCCGGGAATCTGGGGATAGCTGCTCGGCATGATCAGTTTTTCAGCCGATTTCAGGTCCGCGTCGGAGACCGGCCGGCTGCCCGTGCACTTGACCGCCTTGACGTCGTTCCACAGTTTCTTGGTCAGCACGAAGGTGGGCACGCCGCCCAGCTCGTGGCGGACTTCCGGGAATTGGGCGGAACGGTCTTCCAGCTGGTACTCGATCATCCAGCGCTTGAAGCCGTTGGGGCTTTCGGCCACGATCCAGACCTCGTCCTCGCCGAGGTAGTCGATGTGGTGCTCCATCTTGGCCGCGAAGAGCTGGGCGCCGACGCGCAGGCCGCGCTTGATGGTCATGGTGTGCAGGCTCATGCCCAGCTTGGGCGTAACGTGCCGGCTGGTGACGATGCCGGCGATGACGCCGTCGATGGCGCCCACCAGCACGAACTCGTTGGCTACCCGGTAGCGGTACCAGCCCAGCAGTTCGGAGTACATGCGCACGGCGACGATATCGTAGTAGTCTGCGGCCACGCCGATCAGCGGCGCCACGGTGCCCAGGAGGACGCCGATCTCTTCGCGCTTGGCTTCCCGGACGACCATCTTTTCGCCCGAGGCCAGGGTGATGACCTTGGCCGGATAGGGCTTGAGCTCAATTTCCGGGGGCCGGAGTTTCTTTTCCATTTCGTCGATAGCCATAGTGGTTCTCCTTGATCATTGCTTTCCGGCGCGCTTCACGCATCCCATGATGCGTTGCGCGCCCGAACAGGAATCGCTCTACTTTACCTTGCGGGCTTCTTCGTGCAGCCAGGCGTTTCTGGCGCCCGCCACGTCGCCGAACTTGGTCAGCTCGGCCTTGGCCTTCTTCTTCATCAGCTGCTCGTAGCGGTCGTCATCGATGTGGGCCACGATGCGGGCGATGGACGACTCGCCGTCCACGAAGCGCCAGGGGTAGCAGCCGATGGTCGCCCGCTGGTTCAGCAGCAGGTCGATGTCGCCGCCCACGCATTCGGCGTGGATCAGGCCCTTGTCGAACATTTCGATGTGCATCAGCTGGTACTTGTCTTCGCTGAAAATCTCGTCCAGGGTCTTGCCGTATTTTTTCTGGAAGTGGGCGTCGCACTGCTTGGCTTCCTTGGGCATCCATTCCCGGATCTTGGTGTTCATGGGATGGTCCGCGCTGCCGCAGTCCACGCCGATCCAGCGCAGCTTCTTCTTTTTGGCCCATTCGGCAAATTCCCGGTCCGGACCGGGATGCTTGATCATGTAGCGGATCTCGTCCCCCGTGGGCTGGTCCCAGCCGTAGTGGTGGAAGCCGGTATGGATGAGCAGGATGTCCCCTTCTTTGACTTCCACCCGCTCTTCCACCATTTTGGACGTATAGACGTCGTAGTCGGCGCAGACGTCGGACAGGTCCACGATGGCGCCGTCGTGCACCAGGAAGTCCTGGTCCAGGCTGGCGATGTCCTTGCCCGGGGTATAGAAGTGGATTTCACCGTCCAGATGGGTGCCGATATGGTTGGAATGGGTGACCACCTGGCCGTTGGCGCCGTTGGGCGCCAGGCGCTTGAAATACTGCACCTGCAGGGGGATGTAGGTCGGCCAGGGGGGCGTGCCGATTCCCAGGGGGATCGTCAAATCGATATTCTTCACCGCGTACCTCCTATATACTTCCGGATCGCGCCGGGCCGGGGCCGCGGCGCTTCCGCTCGATCAC
>DYPP01000135.1 GCA_020719845.1 Treponema denticola
GGCAACAACCGGCCACCCGCACCGGGCGGAACCGCGTTGCGGTTCGATTTTTCCATCCCCGGCAATCCCAAGGTAGGCCTCATAAGATTCGGCCAACCTTGGGCTGGAGGGCTCAAGCCCGTTGGGCTTGTTGTTCGAAATACCCGTTGGGCATCGAATGTGGCCGACTGCGATGCGGTTCACCGGCAACGATTGTAACACCATGCCTCAATCCCTTTCCGCCGTTTATTTGCATGCGGTTTTTTCCACCAAGGACCGCCGTCCGTTTTTGCGCGATCTTGCCTTGCGCGAATCCTTGCACGGATATCTCGGAGGCATTTCGAAAAATCTGGAATGTGCGCCGCTGCGCATCGGCGGCGTGGAGGATCACGTGCATATCCTCGCGCGGCTGGGCCGGACAATCACGCAAGCCGAATGGATCAAGGAAATGAAGCGGGCCTCGAATCTTTGGCTCAAGGAACAACCGGCATCGCCGCCATCCCCGGATGGGCCGACCGCGCCATTGTCCGAATTCGCTTGGCAGGCTGGCTATGCGTGTTTTTCTGTCAGCGTTTCCAATCTGGATGCCGTCACCGCCTACATTGACGGGCAGATCGAGCACCATCGCAAAGTAACGTTCCAAGACGAATTACGGGCGTTCTTGCAAAAGCACGGTGAGACATGGGATGAAAAATATGTGTGGGATTAAATCCATGACCTCGAAACTCCCCATCAACCTCGAAAACCTCCTGCGCCAGAGGCAGGTGGAAGGCGAGCGGATCGAATACAAGGCGGGCTGGAACCCGGATGCGATCCTGCGGACACTGTGCGCGTTCGCCAACGATTTCGAGAACCTGGGCGGGGGTTATGTGGTGATCGGGCAGGACTGCGATGCCAACGGGCGGCCGGAGTTTCCTCCCGTGGGTGTCCCGGATACCCAGCTCGACAAGATCCAGCAGGAGTTGCTCGGATTCTGCAACCTGATCCAGCCTCCGTATTTTCCTCTGCTGAGCGTGGAGCGTTTTGAAGGTCGCAACCTGCTTGTCCTCTGGGCACCGGGCGGGCTGACCCGGCCTTACAAGGTGCCGAAGTCGGTGTCGGCAAAGATCAAGGAATACCGGTATTACGTCCGCCGCTACGCCAGCACGGTCGAAGCCAAGGGCGAAACCGAGCGCGAGTTGATCAGCCTCACGGCGCAGGTCCCTTTTGATGACCGGGTGAACCAGACGGCCACCGTAGGCGACCTCTCCCCGCGCCTGATGGAGGAATTCCTGCGCGAAGTCGGCAGCGGCCTAGCAGACGAGGTGCCCGCACTTCCGGCGGAAGCCTTGGGCCGTCAGATGAAAGTGGTGTCCGGCCCGAGCGAAGCCCCCCTGCCGCAGAACGTCGGCCTTTTGTTTTTCAACGAGCATCCCGAGCACTTTTTCCCGGTCACCCAGATCGATGTCGTATGGTTTCCGGAGGGGGCCGGCGGCGACCGGTTTGAAGAAAAGGTGTTCCAAGGGCCGCTGGGCCGGATCACCCGCGACGCCATCAGCTTCATCCAGCGGAATTATCTCAAGGAAACGGTCATCAAGCACCCGGACCGTCCGGAAGCCGAGCGGTTCTGGAATTTCCCGCAGGCCGCCATCGAGGAGGCGGTGGTCAACGCCGTCTATCACCGCTCCTACGAGATCCGGGAGCCGGTCGAGGTCCGCATCTCCCGCGAGGATCTGGTGGTGCTCAGCTTCCCCGGACCCGACCGTTCGATCAAGATGGAGGACCTGCGCCGGGGGAAAGCCGTCTCCCGCCGCTACCGGAACCGCCGGATCGGGGAGTTCCTCAAAGAGCTGGACCTCACCGAAGGCCGCTCGACCGGCATCTCCAAGATCATCAAGGCCATGGCGGCGAACGGTTCGCCCGCGCCGGAATTTGAGACCGACGACGACCATTCCTATTTCCTCATCCGCCTGCCGGTGCATGAAAAGGCGGTGGCATGGGCGGAGGGTCTCGAATCCACCGCCGGGGAGACTACCCAAGAAACTACCCAAGAAACTACCCAAGAAAAAATAATTGCCCTGCTGCGGGAGAATCCGGCGACAACCCGGATCGCTTTGGCCAAGGCCATCGGCATCACGCCGGATGGAGTGAAATACCATCTGGACAAACTCAAGACTGACGGAAAGATCCGTCACCGGGGGGCAACGAAAGCGGGCCACTGGGAGGTGCTCGACAAACCATGAGCACGAATGCCGCCCAGATCCGCCTCGACGAGCGGAACCATGTCGAGAAGCCGCTGCTGGACCAACTGGACGGCCTTGGCTGGGAGATCATCGATCTGGATGCCAAGCAGCATCCCGGCGAAAGCCATCGCACGAACTTCACCGAGGTTGTGATGCTGCCGGTGCTGCGGGCGCAGTTGAAGGTGATCCAGCCGTGGCTGGAGGACGACCAGGTGGAGGAGGCGGTCAAATGCCTCAGCTTCCCCGGCTCAAACCTGCTCCAGAACAACCAGCATGTCTTCCGCCTGTTTCTGGAGGGGACCAGCGTTTCGGAAAATCGCCAGACCGGAGAGAAGAGCCCGACGGTGCGGTTCATTGATTTCAACGACAGGCGGAACAACCGATTTATCGCGGTGTGCCAGTTCAAGGTGCGGATCCTCGGAACCGAGCACCACATCATCCCGGACATCGTGCTTTTTCTCAACGGCCTGCCCGTGGTGGTGGTCGAGTGCAAATCCCCGAAGGTGAAGGAACCGATCCCCGAGGCTATCGAGCAACTGCTGCGATACGGGGAGCAGCGGGGGGCCAGAGGGGAAGGCAGTGCCCCGCTCTTCTACTTCAATCAGTTCCTGGTCACCACCTGCCGCCAGGAGGCGAAATTCGGAACGATCACCACCCACAACGAAAAACAGTTTTTCCGGTGGGCGGATCCGTTCCCTCGCACCCTCAACGATCTCGACCACGGCAGCAGTAGCCCCAATGACCAGCAGCGTCTTGTCGCCGGGATGTTGGATCATGCCAACCTGCTGGATCTCATCCAGACATTCACGCTCTTCAGCACGAACGACAAGGGCGAGATGATCAAAGTGGTGGCCCGGTATCAGCAATTCCGCGCCGTGAAGTTGGCCGTAAAGAGGTTGCTGGAGGGGAAGAACCCGCGCGAGCGCAGCGGCATTATCTGGCATACCCAGGGCTCCGGAAAATCGCTGACGATGATGTTCATGGTCCGGGAGATGTATCGGCACGCTTCCCTCTCGAAGTGGAAGGTCATCTTCGTGACCGACCGCACGCAGTTGGAGCAACAGCTCGCGGAAACAAGCCAGAGCATCGGCTTCACCGTCAAGGTGGCCGACAGCATCAAAAAGTTAAAGGAGCTGCTGGTGAGCGATGCTTCCGATCTCGTGATGGCGATGATCCACAAGTTCCGCGAGGCGGACCTGACGGAGACATTCCCCGAGCTGAATACCAGCCCGCATATCCTCCTGATGACCGACGAGGCACACCGGTCTCAGTATTCCCTGCTGGCCGCCAACCTGGACAAGGGCGTGCCCAACGCCTCGCGCATCGGCTACAGCGGGACTCCGATCGATAAGACAGAGCGGGTCTTCGGCGATTACATCGACAAATACACCATGCGCCAGTCGATTGCAGACGGCGTGACGCTGGAGATCATCTACGAGGGCCGGACCCACAATGCCGAGGTGACGGACAAGGCCGGGATGGACACGGCGTTTGCGGATGTCTTCAGCGATTACAATCTCCAACAGCGCATGGAGATCCTGGGCTACGGCTCGCGCACGGCCTATCTGGAGAGCGACACGACCATCGCGGCCAAGGCCAAGGACATGGTGGGGCACTACCTCACTCATGTTTTCCCCAACGGCTACAAGGCCCAGATCGTGGCGACCTCGCGCGAGGCGGCGGTGCGATATAAAGCGCATGTCGATGCGGCGGTTGCCGATGCCATCACGGCGCTGGAAAAGGCAAACCCGCAAAAGCTTGATATCGCGTGCCTGAAAAAGCTCCAGAGCGACGTGACCATTTCCGGCAGCCATAACGACGAGAAGCACCTGACGCCCTACACCAACTCCGCGAAGCACGAGACCACGA
>DYPP01000044.1:0-11781 GCA_020719845.1 Treponema denticola
GAGAAAATACTGAGGCTGTCTGATAACTAACCGAGTTATCAGACAGCCTCAATTATTTCAGGGGAGTCATAAAATAATGCGGATTTGCCGGGAGTGCGGTAAAAATGGCGAATCAAGCTTGTTTTATGGACGCCGAGTCTTTATAGTAGGGGCAAGTACCAAATTTTCGGAGGCTCCATGGGCATGAAGAAAGTACTCGTCGTGGACGATTCGAGGATCATGCGGAACATTGTCAAAAACACCTTCCTGTCCATGAATATTCCCTGCGACTTTGTGGAGTCGCCCAACGGCAAGGACGCGCTGCGGCAATTGGAAGTACAGCCCATCGATCTGATCCTGCTGGACTGGAACATGCCCGAACTTTCGGGGATCGAATTCTTGAAGAAGGTGCGCGCCATGGACCGGTACCAGGATCTGCCCATCGTCATGGTCACCAGCGAAGCGGCCCGCTACAACGTGATCGAGGCGCTGAAGCATGGAGCCACGGATTACCTGATCAAGCCTTTGAACGAACGGGTATTCCGGGAAAAACTTTCCAAAATCAAGCTCTAGCCGACGGGAGTCCCATCTATGGAAAAGTATATTCAGCCTTTCGTCGACGCCTGCGCTTCCGTCTTCCGCGACATGCTCCAGTGCGGGCTCGAAGCCGAACGGCCCTATTTTTCCGACCGGAACGATGCCCACAACTGGGACATCTCGGCGGTGATCGGCTTGACCGGGGAAGCCCGGGGCGCGGTGGTGATCTCGATGAGGATGGGCTTGGCGCTGAAGCTGACCGGAATACTGACCGGCGCGACGCACACCGGGCCGGACGACGAAGTGGTGGACGCCGTCGGGGAGCTGGTGAACATCATCGCCGGGAACGCCAAGCGGGGCCTGGAAGAAGCCTTCCACCTGGTCATTTCCCTGCCGACGATTGTGAGCGGCCGGAACCATGCCATACTTTGGCCCAGCGATCAGACCCGGATCATCTGCATTCCCTTCAAGGTGTTTGCCGGAGAATCCTTCTGCCTGTCCGTAGCCATTGAATCCGCCCAGGGGGCCTAGCATGACGAACCAAAAACCGAATCTGTTCATCAACATCATGACCAGCGGCAAGTCGCCGGACGGGGCGGACGAAGCCCAGATGGACATGACCATCCGCTACATCCTGCTCAATTCCATGATCTTTCTGGGTTCGGCCCTGCTGTTCCTGTTCAGCTACCAGAGCTTCCGGGTCGGAGCGGCGCTGCAGGGCGCCTTTGACCTGGCGATGGGGATCACCACCCTGGTGGCCTTTGTGCTGCTGCGGACCAGGACGCCCTTTCTGGTGTCCGGCTACCTGACGGTGATCGCCTTCATGTTCCTCTGCGGCTTTCTGGCCCGTTCGGGGGGCGTGCAGGGCTCGGGGGTTCTCTGGGTATATTCCTTCCCGCTGCTGGCCATTTTTATCCTGGGCATGCGGCCCGGAACGATTCTTTCCGCCCTGCTCGGGGCGTTCACCGGCCTGAGCGTCCTGGTCCCCGGTTTTGCGGCCATCGCCTTTGAGCGGTCCTTTGCGCTCCGGACGGTGGGGGTCTACATCCTGGTGCTGGCCTGCACCCTGGTGTACGAAAAGACCAAGATCGAAAAGGACCGGCGCCTGGCGGCCTTGAACCGTTCGCTCAAGTCGGAACGGGACGAGATCGCCGCCATGAAGGACAATCTGAAGGACGGGCTGTTCCTGATGGACCGGGATTTGACCATCCAGGGGCAGTATTCCCGTTCCATGGAGCAGATTCTCGGTACGGATCAGCTCCAATCCCGCAGCCTGCTGGATATTTTGAGCAACTCCATCCAGCAAAAAGAGAGCGATACGCTCAAAGACTATTTCGGGATGGTGGCCAAGCGCGCTTTTGACGCCCAGATGCTGGAAGACATCAATCCCCTGCACGAATTCCAGTACACCAGCACGGCGGAGGCGGAACCCAAGACCCTGCGGTGTTCCTTCGCCGCCATCGATCGGGAGAACGGAGAAACCTATATTCTGGGCACCGTGCAGGACCGCACCCGCGAGGCGGAGCTGGAGCGGCAGCTCGAAGCGGAAGAACGCAAGCGCCAGGAAGACATGCGTGCCCTGTTTGAGGTCATCCACGTCGATCCCCGGGTCATGCAGGATTTTCTGGAAGACGGGGCGTATGAATTCCAGCGCATCAACGAGATTCTCAAGGACGCGGAAAAGGACAGCCCGACGGCGATGGTGGAAATTTACCAGTCGGTCCACGCGGTCAAGTCGAACGCCGCCATCCTGGGCCTGAGCGATTTTGCGGCTGCCCTGCACGAGCTGGAGCGTGAACTGGCCCTGCTGCGCGAAAAACCGGCCGTCCCCCTGCAGGACATGATCCACATAATGGTAAGAATGGAAAAAATCTTGCGGATGAACGATAAATTCAAGGATCTCCTGGACAAGATCCGTTCCTTCCAGTTCGGCTCGGGACGCATGCAGGAAGAATACGTGCTGGTCCAGACCCTGGAACGGGTGGTCGAAAAAACCACCCGGGATTTGGGAAAAAAAGCGCGCCTGACCGTCGAACGGCTGGACCCTGCGGCGATCCACGACAGCCGGCGCCGGATCATAAAAGAAGTGCTGGTGCAGCTGGTGCGCAACGCCGTGTACCACGGCATAGAGGAACCGGAGGAACGGGTCCGGCTCGGCAAGGAAGAAACGGGAGAAATCCGGCTGAACATCGGCGCGGGGGAGGGCAAACTGCTCCTGCAGTTGAGCGACAACGGAGCGGGCATCCGCTTTGACCGGATCCGGGAAAAAGCCAGGATGCTGGGGCTGATCACCAACGAAGAGCAGCTGCAGGACAAGTCGATGCTGCTCAAGGCCATCTTTTTACCCGGATTCAGTACCGCCGCCGAAGCTGACCTGCACGCTGGCCGGGGGATGGGCCTCAGCCTGGTCCGGGACCGGATCAAGGAGCTGCAGGGAACGGTAAAGATCCAGTCCGAGCAGGGCAAGGGCACGGTCTTCAGGGTTCAAATCCCCCTGGAAGAAGCCGCCCCGGAAACAAAGGCGGAAACGACAGCCAGCGCCTGAGCGGCGGCTATTGCACACCAATGATATCATCGTATTCGATTACCCCGCGGCAAGCGCTGAGGGCGACGGATTTTAAAAAGCATTAGAATCGGGCGCGGAATTGAGGCTGTCTGATAACTCGGTCAGTTATCAGACAGCCTCAATTACAGTATTATAGAACCAGGAGGAATCCATGGCAGCAAAGTACGAAGTGTATCAGGACAAGGCCAAGAAGTTCCGTTTCCGGCTCAAGGCCGCCAACGGCCAGGTAATCGCCACCAGCGAAGCCTACGAGACCAAAGCTTCCTGCATCAACGGCATCGAGTCGGTCAAGACCAACGCCGGCGCCCAGGTAGTCGACGCCGCCGAGTAAGTCCGGCCAGGGGCGGTCCTCCGGGACCGCCCTCTCCGTCTACCTGTGCCCATGACGGTTCTGGGCAAAGACCCGACTTGCTTCCAGAGCGGCAGCCAGTTCTCCCTGCTTTAGATGGATATTGGTAGAAATGCCCTCAAAGGGAGAAATGGCGTTACGCTCCGGGACTAAGCGGAATAGGCTTCCGTCCGCGCGTTTGATGATTACCCCCCCCTCTTCTTGAACCCGGTCCAGAATTGAAGCCAGGGTTTTGCGGGCTTCCGAATAGGTAACTACCAGCATACGGCCTCCACCATTTGAACGCCGCGCTTGCGGGCCACCTTGATCAGCGGTTTGTCCAGGCTCAGCAGAGGCAAGCCCAGACGTTCGGCGCATACGATATAATACGCATCGTAGGCGTAGATGCCTTCTTCCCCCGAAACGATGATCGCGGCTTGCAGGTCGGGTTTCAAGAAGCGGATCGGCACTTGGACGGTGGCCTGATGCACGGCGACGCATTCGGCGACGGATAAGGACTTGCGCTTCAGCATCGAGCTGAGCGCGTTGCCGATTTCATACTCAAGACTGGCCGGCGCTGATAATCCGACGCCCCTTGTGGCGGCGATTATCCGCTCCCGTTCCGGTTCGTTGAGCAACACGGCCAATAATGCCGAAGCATCAATGACAATATCCATAGTACAATTGTACAATATATTACCAAGCAAGGCAAGGCCGACGCCGGCGCCCAGGTAGTCGACGCCGCCGGGTAAGTCCGGGTAGGGGCGGTCCCCCGGGACCGCCTCCGCTGTCGGTTCGTGCCCATAACGGGTTTCGCCTCAAATTCGCGTTTCCCCTTCCCCCTTGGCCGACCCGTCCCATCTTCGATATACTTCTGCATCTGTCCGGGAGAGGCCGTAACCTGCGGCCCCACTCGCCGGGCCATCTACAGCAGACGGCCTCCACACCCCGGAGGCCGGGGAGTCACGCAATGGCGGAACAGTCGACCGAGTACACCGGCCCGGCCACTATGGAAAAGATCACGTCCCTGGCCAAGCGACGCGGCTTTGTCTACCAGTCTTCGGAAATCTACGGCGGCCAGAACGGCGCCTGGGACTACGGACCCCTGGGCATCGAGCTCAAGAACCGCATCGCCGCCCTGTGGTGGAAAGAAATGACCCAGCTCCACGACGACATCGTCGGCCTGGACGCGGCCATCCTGATGCACCCCCGGGTCTGGGAAGCCTCCGGCCACGTCGAGAATTTCACCGATCCGCTGGTGGACTGCAAGAAATGCAAGACCCGCTTCCGGGCGGACCAGATCGACGCGGACAAGCTGGCCCGCAAGGAATGCCCTGAGTGCGGCGGCGAGCTCACGGAGACGCGCACGTTCAACCTGATGTTCAAGACCAGCATCGGCGCCATGGAAGACAGCTCCAACGTCATCTACCTGCGCCCCGAAACCGCCCAGGGCATCTACGTCAACTACAAGAACATCATCCAGAGCAACCGCATGAAGATCCCCTTCGGCATCGCCCAGATCGGCAAGGCCTTCCGCAACGAAATCGTCACCAAGAACTTCATCTTCCGCACCTGCGAGTTCGAGCAGATGGAAATGCAGTACTTCGTCAAACCCGGCACCGACGAGCAGTGGTTCAACACCTGGAAAGAGCGGCGCTGGAAATACTTTGAAAAGCTGGGCGTCAAGATGGAAGCCCTGCGCTGGCACCGGCACGGCAAGGACGAACTGGCCCACTACGCCCGGGACGCCTACGACATCGAGTACCTCTTTCCCATGGGCTGGAAGGAACTGGAAGGCGTGCACAACCGGGGCGACTACGACCTGACGCGGCACATGCAGTACTCCGGCAAGGACCTGCAGTACATCGACCAGGACAACAACAACGAACGCTACACCCCCTGCATCATCGAAACCTCCGCCGGCCTGACCCGGGAAGTATTGATGATCCTTTGTGATGCGTATGACGAGGAATATGTTGGTGAGAATGGTGCTGACGGAGTTACCGAAGGAAACTCCAATTCGAACGCCCCGCGTTCGAACGACGACTGGCGCACGGTCATGCGCTTCCATCCCGCCATCGCCCCCATCACCGTCGCCGTCCTGCCGTTGATGAAGAAGGACGGCCTGGCCGAACTGGCCCAGGACATCCGCCAGGAACTGAAAGAAGACTACGTCGCCGACTACGACCAGTCCGGCGCCATCGGCCGCCGCTACCGCCGCCAGGACGAAGCGGGCACCCCCTTCTGCGTCACCGTGGACTACCAGTCCAAGGAAGACGGCACGGTCACCCTGCGCTTCCGGGACAGCATGGAGCAGGTGCGCGTGCCCCGGGCGGAACTCGGCGAGCGGCTGCGCAAAGAGATGAAGGAATACAAAAGGATCAAGTAAAGGGTAGCGACCATGGCTGATGCTCCGATCCCTCAATAGGACAGGATGGGTTCCTGCTTGTAAAGAGCTAAAAATAGTACTAAATTAAGAGACAAAGGAGAAGCCGTTATGGACACCATTTTAACCGAGCTGGCTGTGAGCATTTCGGATTTCAAGAAGAACCCATCAAAAGTATTACGCGAAGCCGGAACCGAGCCCGTGGCGGTGCTGAGCCACAATAAGGCCGCTTTCTACGTAGTAGAGCCTTCCGTGTACGAGGATATGATGGAAGCGGCATGGGAAAGGAGCATTGCTCCCGTGCTTGTTGAACGCATGCAACAACGGGAGCGCGCCATCGCGGTTGATATTGACAGCCTCTAAGGGCCAACCCGCCATGTATACGCTGCAATTCATCCCGGAAGCGCTTGATGAATGGCGCGCTCTGGATGGATCGGTACGGTCGATACTAAAGCCTTTATTGGCAAAACGCCTCTTAAGCCCCGTTGTACCAGGCGCCGAACTGCACGGCGAGTTGGCTGGTTGCTACAAAATAAAACTGAGGCAAATGGGAGTGCGGCTGGTTTACCAGGTTCTGGAAGATAGGGTGGTAGTGCTGGTCTTGGCCGTAGGCAAGCGCGAGCGTGACAAAGTGCATCGAGCAGCCGGCAACCGTATGCGGCGATAGACCGATGCACGAGATCAATTTTTGGACCCCTGAACGTCGTCCCTTTCGGATCAAGAAAAACTTCCAAAACTACTTGAATTGAAATACCATGCGATGCAGCTGAAATATTAGGTGGTGTTGAGAAGATAAGACAGACATTTATTGCTTTCCAAAGGTTGCTGTATGCAAATAAAGCAGCATAGAATTAAAGACCGCCTACGCAAGTCCTGTGCTTCGGCGGAAGAGAGGCGAGGAAATACAGAAATCCAAGTAGGAAGAGACATCGAACAAAGTGTTCAACCTGACTCGGCTGTGTCACGCAGGTTAAAACAATGATGCAGGGGGCGGTCCGGAATAGTTCCCGGACAGCCCCTTGCGGTTTCGCGGCGCGATCGATTCCCGTTCTGAAAAGCGGCCTACTTGGCGATGAAGGTCAGGGCGGTGCCGCCCTTGCCCGCCCGGCCGGTGCGGCCGATGCGGTGGACGTAGTCGTCGTAGGTGTTGGGCTGGGAATAGTTGATGACGTGGGTGACGTCGGAGACGTCGATGCCCCGGGCGGCGACGTCGGTGGCCACCAGGATGTCGATTTCGGCGCACTTGAAGCGCTTGATCGCCCGGCTGCGCTGGGCCTGGCTCTTGTTGCCGTGGATCTGGTCTACCTTGAATCCCCGGGTCTGCAGTTCCCGGCCCAATTTTTCGACCCCGTGTTTGGTGTCGTCAAAGATGATGGTCTTGGCGCAGGCGCCGCCGATCAGCACGTCGTGCAGCTTTTCGATCTTTTCATTGGTGCCCGAATAATAGACCACGTCCTGGCTGACGCTGTCCACGGTGGTGCCTTCTTTGGTGGACACCGTGACCGGCTGGCGGGAAAATTTCTCGATCAGGCCGGAGATTTTGGGGTCCATGGTGGCGCTGAAAAAGAGGGACTGCCGCTCTTTGGCCACCAGGGACAGGATGTCGCCGATGTCCTTGATGAAGCCCATGTCCAGCATGCGGTCGACTTCGTCCAGGACCACAAAATTGAAGAAGGTCAGGTTCAGGGTGCCCTGGCGCAGGTGGTCCTTGATGCGCCCCGGGGTGCCCACGACGATGCGCGGGTTGAGCCGCAGGTCCCGCTTCTGCAGGTGCATGGAAGCTCCGCCGATCAGCAGGGCGCTGCGCAGGCCGCAGCCTTTGCCGAAGCTGAAGCTTTCCTCGATGATCTGCTCCGCCAGCTCCCGGGTGGGGGCCATGATCAGCGCCCGGTGGTCCATGTGGCCGATCAGGTCGTGGATCAGGGGAATGGCAAAGGCCGCAGTCTTGCCGGTCCCGGTATTGGCGATGCCGATGACGTCCTTGCCGGCCAGCGCCAGGGGAATGGTCTGGTCCTGGATGGCCGTGGGTTGGACAAAGCCCTTGGCGCGGATGTTTTCCTGGATCTTCTTGTGCACCGCGAAATTCTCAAAGCTGTTGACCGGCTGGTATTCGGCCTTTTCGGTGATCCGGGCTTCGCGGATAAAGCGGGAAGGGTTGATGTACTGCTTGTTGCGGGCGCCGCCGCCGCCCCGGGGAGCGGGACCGCGCACGCTGCGGGAAGAATGCGCCTCATGACGCTGGGCACCGGGGGTAAAACGACGTGAATTGGATGATTGCACCAATCATCTCCTGTAAAGGGAAGGGTATGCTCTAGAATGTACGGGACTCGACGGGTGCGCGTATCGTTTTTGAATCTGCAACGCGACGGAGTGAGTGCCGGGTACGGTCCTGATGCGGACGAAAATCGCCGCAAAAGAACGGCTCCCTCTCAATGCCGTAAAAAACCCGAAAAGACGAGGGAATACTAATGCTTGCACACTATAGCACAACCCGCAGATCGTGTCAGTAGGGCAAAACCCTATCTCACCATCCATTCCTTGAGGGCGCCCAGCTGCCGGTCGCCCAGGCGGGCTTCCATCTCGATAGAGTCGTCGGTGTAGTTTTCCGACAGGACCGTGCCGGAGCGGTGCAGCTGGGCGGCCAGGTCGTGCCGGTTGGCGGGAAAACGGAAGGTGCAGACCTTGCCCGCCGCCGCCAGGTCGATCCGCCGGGCCAGCTCGTCCAGGCCGCTGCCCTGCAGGGCGGATACGAACACCGCGTCGGCGTAGCGCCGGCGGAGTTCTTCCCGCCGCAGGGGGTCGTCGATCCGGTCGATCTTGTTCAGCACGACGATCATCGGCGTCTGGTCGGCGTCCAGCTCCTTGAGCACCGTCATGGTGGTGTCGAAGTGGCGGTCCACGTCCGGGTCCGCGGCGTCCAGGACCTGGACCAGAATGTCCGCCAGGGTGGCTTCTTCCAGGGTGGCGTGGAAAGCGTCCACCAGGTCGTGGGGCAGGCGGCGGATAAAACCGACCGTGTCGGTCAGCAGCAGCGGCCGGCCTTTGCCGATCTCCACGCGCCGGGTGGTCGGGTCCAGGGTGGCGAACAGCTTGTCTTCCACCAGGGTCTGGGCCGCAGTCATGGCGTTGAGGATCGAGGATTTGCCGGCGTTGGTGTAGCCCACCAGCGCGCAGGAGGGCAGGGGAATCCGGTCCCGTTTCTTGCGCTGCGTGGAACGGTGCTTGCGGACTTCCTGCAGTTCTTCTTCCAGCAGGTGAATCCGCTTCAGGATGACCCGGCGGTCCAGTTCCAGTTTGGTTTCCCCCGACCCCTTGGTGCCGTAGCGTCCGCCCCGCTGGCGGGACAGGTCGATGTACTTGTGCGTCAGCCGGGGCAGGGAATGTTTGCGCTGGGCCAGTTCGATCTGCAGTTCCGCTTCTTTGGTTTTAGCCCGGTCGGCAAAGATCTGGATGATGACCTCCTGCCGGTCCAGGGTGGAGATGCCGGTCAGTTCTTCCCAGTTGCGCTGCTGCGAAGGGCTGATGTCCTGGTCGAAAATCAGGCAATCCGCCCCTAATTCCTTGGCGTGGGCGGCCAATTCGTCCGCCTTGCCCGTGCCCATGCCGAATTGGGGATTCTTGCCCCGAATGCGGACCGTTTCCCGGTCGGCGATGTCGACCCCCAGGGTTTGCGCCAGGCCGGCCAGTTCCTTGCCCATCGACTCGGCTTCGGCTTCGTCCATCGACCCGTCGCGGATGCCGATCAGGTAGGCCCGGCGCGGAACGGGGGCGGTTTCATGAAGTTGCTGCATACTCAGGGGAGTATGGGGCTCTTTGGCCTTCCGGGTCAACACGCCGCGCCCGACGGCTCCCCCTTGAGTATTTGCCTCTAGCGGCCATTTCCGGCTATACTCAAGTAAGGATCGAGCCGATAATGAAATGACTAATCATGCGGGAAGATAAAACATGACGGTTTCCCACAAGGTGGCCGTCACACTGCTTATATCGGTTCTCCTCTTTGCGGTTTTTGCCGTGCTGGCCTTTACCGGTCTGTTCGATCTGGTGGAGACCAGATTTTATAATCCATCCATTATCAGCGGCTTGTCGAAAGAAGTGGACCGGGATACCCGGACGGTGGCTGAATACCTTGAGGAACTGGAAGCGCGCTTTGCGGCCGCCCTGGGCTTGGACGCGGTGCAGCGCAGTTTCTTGCCCAACCAGAGCGCGGAAGATATTTTTGAGCGGTCCAAGGTTTTCGGCACGCTGCTGGAAGGCTTCGCGGGGCTGCAGACGATTCGTTTTGTCGATTCCGGCGGACGCCGGATCCACTTTTCAACCGCCCGGGCGGACCTGCTGCGCCAGGATCGCCAATCCGTCGCCTACCGCAATTACGGGGAAGCCGCCGAGGATCTGCCCTTCGAGACCGTCGCCGCCGGCGCCGACGTCCCGCCCCGGCGAACGCCCGACCCCGCCGCGGACCGGATCATTTTTTCCTTTCCTTTTTACGATTCCTTCAACGTCTACAAGGGCACGGCGCTGTTCTACCTGTCCACCCGGGCGGTAGCCGATCGGCTGGTCGCCGAAGGTCGGCTGCGGGTCGGCGAGGAAGTCGCCCTGGTGCCCGCTCCGCTGGGCTTTGTGTCCGGCCTGCCCCGGGTCGCCGGGGCGGAGCTGGTCAAAGCGGTGGCGCTGATCTGGGGCGAAGGAATACTGGGGCCGACGCCGCTGGCGGTGGGCGAATCCGGCGCGGCCTTCGCGCTCATCTCCGGAAAAACCGCCGATTCGGTCCTGGTCGGCCGTCTGCTGGACCAGTCGGTGTTTGAATTCCCCCCGGCCATGAAGGGTATCCTGCTGGTTTCCTTTTTCCTGACCGTCTATCTGACCGTGTTTTTGCTCCTCAACCTGCGGCAGGACACCATCACCATCCTTCGGGACCGGCTCAAGCGCCTGCAGATAACCATGCTCGAGGAGTACTACGACCGCAAAAGCGACGACGACTGGAACCGCTGGTCCCGGGAGCTGGAGCGTCGCCGCGAAGAAGTGCGGCAGGAACTCAAGCGCGGTTTGCCGGGCAAACGCGCGGCGGCAGGAAAGGAACCGCCCAAAGCCGAGCGGGACCTGGACGAACTGATCGACAAGTCCTGGGACGAATTGGTCGCCGTGATCGGCGGCCGGTCCGAGACGCGGCCGGCTACCCTGGTTTCCGCCAACATCGACGAGGGCCGTCTGCAGGATATCCTGGGCCGCGTTCTGGCCGCTTCCGCCCAGGCGGCGCCTGCCGCAACTCTTGTTTCCGCTCCGGCGAGCGTCGGCCCTACGCCCGCCGCGACGTTGGCCGTCCAAGGGGTTGCCGGCAAGACGGGGGCGGAAGCGGAGGTCGAGGAAGTAGAGGCGGTCGAAGAACTGGATGAATTGGAAACAGCCGAACCGGTCGCGGCCGCAGCGCCCGAACCCTCGGCCGGTGAGGACGCATTTGAAGAATTTGTGCCGGAAACGGCGTCGGAGCCGGAAGAAGAGCTCGAAGAAGTTGAAGCGGCGGATGAGCCGGAAGCCGGCGAGCTGGAGTCCGCCGAGCCGGACGAAGTACTGGAAGAGATAGAAGCCGCCGAGCCGGAACCCGCCGAGCCGGAAGAAGTACTTGAAGAAATCGAAGCGGTGCCGGAACTGGAAGAAGTCGAAGAGCTGGAAGAAGCCGCCGCAGTCGAGGAAACGGAAGAAAGGGAAACCGCAGCGGAACTGGAGTCTGCGGAAGCGGAACCGGTGGTGGAGCTCGAGCCCGCGCAAGCGGCGGACGAATTTGGGGCTCCATCCGGCGCCCCTGGCTACGACCTGACGGAATTCCAGAAAACCCTCCGCCAGTCCAATATCCACGTGGTCTTCGGCGACGACGATATTCCCTATATCGTGGAATCCTCGGGGCTGGAATTGGTGGACGAGGACCTCGAGTCGGTGATGAAGTTCCTCAACCAGGACGAACCGACGGCTCTGGAAGAGCTGGAAGAAGAG
>DYPP01000044.1:11881-16679 GCA_020719845.1 Treponema denticola
GCCGTCCCCCGGGAAAGCAAGAAAAACGCCGAATTGCGCAAGGAACAGCTGCTCGATGAAGTCACGCGTACCATCGAGTACAGCCCCTTGCCCGAATCGGCGGACGCGGTGGAAACGGTGCATGACCTGGAAATAACTTCACCCTTCGATACGATCCTGTCGGATTTCTTCGACGTGGATTCACCGACCCGGAACGTGCCCGAACAGGATTTGGCGACGATCGAGGCGGCACCGGAAGAAAATACCGCCGAGCTGGAAGAAATGGGCCCCCAGATTGAATCGCCCCTGGTGCACAATCCCTTCAACGGCGGCGGAGCGCTGGAACCCACGATGCTGGAGGCCATGGAACCGGACTCTGCGGAAGTTCAGGCCGATGATGACGCGGCGGACCTGCTCAGTCTGGAAGAAGATACGGCCGACGCCATCCAGATAAAAAACGGTATCCCCTACGTGGCGGATACCGTCTATCACCCCCATGACGACGAGGGCTTCGATCCCAATCTCAAGGACCTGGTCGACTCGGTGCTCTGATCCCGGCGCTTACTTCATCAGGTTGCGGGGATTGACGGTAACGCCGTTCTTGAACACCGTAAAATGAAGGTGGCTGCCCGTGCTGAGGCCTGTGCTGCCCACGTCGCCGATGCGGTCGCCGGTCTTGACGTAGCCGCCGGTCTCGACCCGGATGACGTTCAGGTGCCCGTAAAAAGTACGATACCCCGAGTGGTGGCTGACCACGACGTAATTGCCCGAATTGATATCATACCCCGTAGAGCTCACCCGGCCGGCCATGGCGGCCTTGATCGGCGTGCCCAGGGCGGCGCCGATATCGATGCCCGAGTGGAACTGCCGCGCGCCGGTAAAGGGGCTGGTGCGGTAGCCGTACGGCGAGGTCACCCACCCCCGGACGGGCCAGATGAAGAGGTCGCCGTTGATCTCCTGCAGGTCGACGCTGGCCATGCGCGCCCCCGGGATGAACAGCCTGGTTTCCGGGGCCGGCGTGTCCACCTGGAAGCCGTTGGCGTAGCTGATCGTTGCCGTGTCCGCCTCGTAGGCCTCGCCGATGCCGGCCAGGGTGTCCTTGGGCTTCACCGTGTACAGGATGCCGTCCTGGTTGGGTATGCGCAAGAATTGACCGATCTGCAGCAAGCGGGAATTCTTGATGCCGTTGAAGGACACCAGCGTATCCTGGTTCAGGCCGAAACGTTCGGCGATGGTCCCGATCATGTCTCCTTTTTGAACCCGGTAGGCGGTATAGAAAAGGGGTTCGACCCGGGAAAACGATTCAGGTACCTGAATCCCCGCGACCTGCCCGTCCGTTCCGACCGGAAGCTCCTGGACGGGATTTTCCAGATCCGACATGCCGACGCCGTTTTCCGGCGGCTCTTCCGGTTTTTTCTCTCCGATCGCCTGATACGCCAGGGGCAAGGTCAGACCAAGGGCAAAAGAAACAACCAGCGCTCCGCGGGCAATTTTGGCAGGCAAAGATGAATTATCCGTCACGGCGATACTCCCCAGACAAACGTACGTCTATTGTATATCGGCTTTTATAGATTGGCAATTGAGGTGAACCTGCGCTAGGCGCCCCGGGGGCTGCTGGCCCGGGGTGCGGCCTCTCCGGTTCAGCCGGCGCCGCGGTTCAGGGCGGCCAGGCGGTCGCGGATTTTGGCGGCCCGCTCGTAGTCTTCGGCGGCCACGGCCTGTTCCAGTTCGGCCTGCAGGATCTCCCGCTCCGCCGGCGAATTGCCCAGGCGGGTCATTTGTTCGCCGTCGGCCGCCGCGTCCGGATCCTGGTCGGCCAGGGCGGCGGGATTGTCCATGGACGCGGCGTCCACGATCAGGTTGACCGCCACGCCGGCGGCGTCCACGACGTTTTCGGCGATATAGACGGGACACTTCTTGCGCACCGCCAGAGCCAACGCGTCCGAAGGCCGGGCGTCCAGGACCAATTCCGCCTGGCCGGTAGCTTCGGGACCGGCAATGATCAGCCGGGCGTAAAAGGTGCCGTCCCGGAGATCGTTGATTTCGATGCGCTGGATCTCCGCCCCCAAGCGTTGGATCAGCGCCAGCATCAGGTCGTGGGTCAAAGGCCGGGGAATGGAAACGTCGCCGAAGCCGATCAGGATGGACTGGGTTTCCAGCTGGCCGATAAAGATGGGGACCGCGATTTCCGAACCGATCGGGCGAATCAGGACCGCGTTGCCCTGATCCGTGCGGGCGATGGTCCAAATTTCCGCTTTTACCAGGGTATTCATGGGGTGCCCCCTTTCATCGGATAAGTTCCGGCATGCCCGCCAGCAGTCGCCGGGCGGCGACGTCCACCGGGTAGCCGTCGAAGGCCGTCCCGGCGAGCACCCCGGCGGCCTCGGCGATCAGCGCGGCGCCCCGCGCCCGGGCGGCTTCGACGGTGCCGGCGCGCTCCAGCGCGGCGATCAGTTCTTCCACTTCCCGGCTTGCCGTACCCCCCGCCCGGGCGGCGGAAAAACAGCGTTCGACGAATCCCCCCTGGTCCGCCTGCTGGTGCAGGTAGAGGATGACGGGCAGGCTCTTTTTGCCCTCCACCACGTCGTCGCCGCGTTTTTTGCCCGGATTGCCGGTGCGCAGGTTGCGCACGTCGTCCAGAATCTGGAATCCCACCCCCAGGTTCTCCGCGGCGATGCCCAAGACCCGCGCCAGGCCGTGGGTTGCCGCCGGCGCCGCGTAGACGCCCAGCTCGGCGGCCATGCGGGCCAGGACGCCGGTTTTGAGCCGGCACATCAGTTCGTATTCGGCAACGCTGGGCAGGGATGAATAGTCCCGGTGCCAGGCGATATCCATGGCCTGCCCCAGGTGGATGCGCCGGAGGTGCTCGCCCCAGGTCTGGTAGACCTGGTTTTTCCTTTCCGCCGGCGCGTCCCAGTCCCGCAGACAGACGAGGGGCAGAAAGTACAGAAAACTGCCCGAATTGACCCCCGTATCCAGGCCGTACTGGACGTGGATGGCCGGCTTGCCCCGGCGTTCGTCCGAATTGTCTTCGATGTCGTCGTGGATCAGGCTGCCCGTATGGGGAAATTCCACCAGGGGCGTCAGGGGCAGCGCCGCGTCGCCGCCGCCCAGGGTTTCGCAGATCAGGGTCATCAGCAGGGGCCGCCAGCGCTTGCCGCCCCGGTTCAGCAGGTCTTCCGCCGGTCGGGTCAGCGTCTGCACGAGCTCGGCGGGCGGCGTCGGGTCCAGTTCGCCGAAGGTTTCGGCAATCCAGACCGCATCCGGCCGCAACGGGAGCCGGGCTTTGAGCACGGCTTCAATCTTTTTAAGCCGTTGGGTATACTGGGCGTCCATACCGTAACTCTAAACCATGCGGGGCAAGTATGGAAGCTGGAAACGAGGAATCCGATGTCGTCCTACGAAAAGCCCGATTTTTGGGCCCTGAAAGCGCAAAAAGAAAATTATCCCGCCCGATCGGTCTATAAACTGCAAGAAATCGACGCCAAGTTTTCCCTCTTCCGGGGGGCTTCCAAAGATTCATACCGGATTCTGGATGTCGGCGCCGCGCCGGGCAGCTGGAGCCTCTACGTGCTGCGCAAGCTCGGAGCCGCCGCGCGCCTGACCGCCGTCGACCTGGCGCCGCTTTCCCGGGTCCACGACAAGGGCCTCTTTGACCGGGAGTCGTTCTTTTTTGTGCAGGGCGACGTCACCGATCCGGCGGTGCGGGAGATCCTGCTGGCCCGGGGACCCTACCGGCTGGTCCTGAGCGACGTCGCCCCGGCTACTACGGGCAATCGGTCCGTGGACACCCTCCGCTCCCTGGGCTTGGCGGAAGAGGTCGTCGGCTACGCCGAACAGGCCTTGGCTCCCGGGGGCAACCTGGTGGTCAAGGTGTTCCAGGGCGGCGATACCGCGGATCTGCTCAAGCGACTTCGCCTTCTTTTCAACACCGCCAAAAGCTTCAAGCCCGAAGCCTGCCGGTCCGAATCATTTGAGACCTACTATATCGGCCTGGACAAAAAAACCTGAATTCCGCCGAATCGGCGCCCCGGGTTGAAGCACCCCGCGGGGCGGAACCGTACCTAGGGCGGAGGTTCCTATGGCACCATGGCGGAGGATTGCGCGGATAAGCCGGTATAGCCTGCGGGCTTGGCCGCTGCTTTTAGGGGTGTTTTCGGCCGGCGCCTGCTCTTCCTGCGAGGCGCCGCTCTTTTCCGGCCCGGCGGCTGCGGCTGATCCGGATCGGCTCAGCATCGTCAGCTGGAATCTGCAGACCCTGTTCGATGGGGAAGAAACGGGCACCGAATACGACGATTACCGCGGCCGGTCCGGCTGGGACGCCGGCGACTACGCGGGGAAGCGGGCCGCCCTGGCCCGGGGGATCTTGGCTTTTCCCGAAGGCGGGGCGGACATTCTGGCTTTGCAGGAAGTGGAAAACCCCCGGGTGCTGCGGGACCTGGCGGAAGATGACCTGGCCTCCCGGGGCTATCGCTACCGCGCCTTCGCCGCCGCTCCCGGCGGCGCCCTGGGCCTCGGCGTGCTCAGCCGCTATCCCCTGACCCGGGTCCGGTCCCACGGGGTGTCCGTGTTCGGCGACGCGACACCCCGGCCGGTGCTGGAAGTGCAGCTGGAAGGCGGCGGCACCGCGCTGGTCCTGTTCGTCTGCCACTGGAAGAGCAAGCTCGGCGGCGACCGGGAGACGGAAGCCATCCGCCGCGCCGCCGCCGGGGTGATCCATCGGCGTCTGCGGGAACTGGGCGCCGCGTCCCCCGCTCCGGCTTGCCTGGTGCTGGGCGACCTCAACGAGAACGCCGATGAATTCAGCCGCCGCGGCGGC
>DYPP01000044.1:16779-23782 GCA_020719845.1 Treponema denticola
GCCCGACAGCTTTGACGCCCGGACCGGCAAGGGCCTGAGCGACCACCTGCCGATCATGGCCGTTCTGCGCCGCCTCCCCTTGACGGAACAATGACGTTGTTATACTATTCTAACAGATTTGGTCTGCTTTGGGGGCACGGATGTTCTTGTCCGACGCGCCGAACGGCGCTTCTTTTAAGGTACTGCGGGTCCTGCTCGGCAAAGAGGTGGGCAAACGACTGGCGGATATGGGATTTACCGAAGGTGCCGAGGGTGCCGTGGTGCGGGGCGTCCTGTTCCGCGGCCCATTGCAGGTACGCATCCGGGGCTACGACCTGCTGATCCGCCGCTGCGAAGCCGCAGGCATCGAGGTGGAACCCGTCGGCGACTGGACGGCGGCGGAAGATTCTTCCCGGCTTTTCGGCCGCTTCGGCCGCTTCGGCGGACAGCCCGGTCATCACGGCGCGCGGGGGCTCGGTCTGGGCCGGGGTCAGGCCTCCTTTGACCTACCGAAGGCGGGCGAAAAGGACGATCCAAAGTGAACGTCGACGTACGGCGGCCCCTGCGGGTGGCTCTGGCGGGCAATCCCAACGCCGGCAAGACCACGCTTTTCAATTCGCTCACCGGCGCCCACCACAAAGTCGGCAATTACCCCGGCGTGACCGTGGAGCGCCGGGAAGGAACGCGGGTTCGGGACGGCCGGAAGTATCATTTTATTGACCTGCCGGGCATCTACAGCCTGACCGCCTATTCCATCGACGAAGTGGTGGCCCGGGACTTCCTGCTGGATGAAAAACCCGACGTGATCGTGGACGTGCTGGATTCCACCAATCTGGAGCGCCACCTCTATCTGTGCCTGCAGTTCCAGGAGCTGGGCATTCCCGTGGTGGGCGCCCTCAATATGAGCGACGAAGCCGAAGCCAAGGGCGTGCGCATCGACGACAAGGCCCTGACCGCGGTACTCGGTATTCCCATGGTCAAGACCGTCGGCCCCAAAGGCGCAGGACTCGACGCCCTGCTGGACCAGATCGACCTGATCGTCGACGGCCGGTGGAAATCCGACCGCTACGTCCGGTACGGCGAAGAACTTGAATCCAAGCTGGATGCGCTGGAAAAGCTGATCGCCGCGGACCCGGGCTTTCCCGGGCGCTGGCTGGCGGTCAAGCTGATCGAGAAGGACGCCAACGCCGTGGAGCGCCTGGGGACGCATCCCGATGCCCCCCGGGTAGCGCAGGCGGCCCGGGACGCGGTCGTCTGGATCGAACGGCACTACGGCAAGGACGCGGAAATAATCGTCTCCGAACAGCGCTACGGCTACATCCGCGGCGCGGTCAAGGAAGCGGTGCAGATCGTCAGGCAACCGGATTTTACGATGACCGAGACCATCGACCGGTTCATCATGCATCCCCTGCTGGCGCTGCCCATCTTCGTTTTGGTGCTCTGGTCCACGTTTCAGGTCACCTTCCTGCTGGGCGAATACCCCATGCGCTGGCTGGAAACCTTCTTCCTTTTCTTAAGCCGGGGGGTGGAAAGCGTGGTGGGGCCGGGCCTGCTCCGGTCCCTGCTGGTGGACGGCGTCATCGGCGGCGTAGGGGGTGTTTTTTCCTTTGTTCCCCTGATCATCATCCTGTTCTTCATGCTGTCCATCCTGGAAGACGTGGGCTACATGTCCCGGGCGGCCTTTGCCACGGACAAACTGCTGCACAGCTTCGGCCTCCACGGCCAGTCCATTTTTCCCATGATGCTCGGTTTCGGCTGTTCGGTGCCCGCCATCATGGCCGCCCGCACGCTGAAAAGCCGGCGGGACCGGATCATCACCATCCTGATCATACCCCTGATGAGCTGCGGGGCCAAACTGCCCGTCTACGTGCTGCTGGCGGCGGTGTTCTTTCCGGCCCACGCGGCCAACATGGTCATGCTGGTCTACGCCGTCGGCGTGGGCCTGGCGCTGGTTTCCGCGCTGGTGCTCAAACGGACGGTATTGCGGGGGGATCCCACGCCCTTCGTGATGGAACTGCCCCCCTACCGCTCGCCGACCCTCAGCGGGGTGCTCTGGCACGTCTGGGAAAAATCCTGGCAGTATATACAGAAGGCGGGAACGGTCATTCTGGCCGCTTCCATCCTGATCTGGGCCGTCACCAGTTTTCCGGTTTATTCGCCCTCGACGGCGGAAATGGCGGCGCTGCAAGCCGAGTTCGCCGCGGCCCATCCCGAAGCGGACCAAACCGCCCGGGACGCCTGGATCGATACCGTCGGCGTGGAACGTTCCCTGGAATACAGCATCGCCGGCCGGATCGGCAAGATTCTGGAACCCGTGGTCCGTCCCCTGGGGTTTGACTGGAAGGTCGCCGTGGCCACGGTCACGGGCTTTGCCGCCAAGGAAGTGGTGGTGTCCACCCTGGGCATCCTGTACCGGGTGGGTACGGATGAAACCGAAGAAAGCGAAGGCCTGCGGACGGCGCTGCGGAAGGATCCCGTCTGGAACCCGCTGGTGGCGCTGGTCATGATGCTCTTCATCCTGGTCATTCCACCCTGTTTTGCCACCCTGGCCACCGTCAAGGCGGAACTCGGCTGGGGGTGGCTCGGCTTTTTGGTGGCCTTCCTGCTCGCCCTCGGCTGGCTGCTCGGATTTGCGGTCTACCAGGTCGGTTCCCTGGCGGGGCTGGCGTGAAAACCCTGATCGAGACCCTCATCGTCGCCGCGGCGGTGCTGGCCGCCGCCGTCTTCATCGGCCGCCGGGTGCTGGCGGCGCTGCGGGGCGGCAAACCTTCCTGCTACACGGAGAACGGCCCGGACGCGGCGGCGGGGGCGGCCGGAAGCAGCTGCGCCACCGGCGGTTATTGCGCCGGATGCAACGGCTGCACCCTACGGAAGCCGGAGCCGCCCCTTCAATAGTGCGCCGCGGCGCCGATGAAGGGACCCGCCAACGCCAGGTCGTCGGTCTGCAGCGCGCGCCAGCCGCCGTAGAATTCCCAACGGCGGACGTGCAGGCCCAGGGCAAAACTCCAGTCTTCGAATTCCACACCGCTTGAGTAGTTCCGGGTGCCGATTCTGGCCCGTAGGCTGACCGGCTTGAACGGATACGACGTGAGCAGCAGCCCAAAAGCCGTTCCGGTGCGGGTCAGGACGCCCTGCATGCTCGTCCATTGTACGTACAGGTCGCCGGAGAGCAGGTTGGTCTGCAGCAGGCTGAACGCCGCGCCCAGGCTGACCAGGTGCAGCTGTTCCGTTCCGTCGAACAGGCTGGTTACCTCGAAACGGGGACCGATCAGCGGAAAAGCTTTGCCCTCGAACGAAGCGTGGAAGCCGGAACCCGTGCCGGGTGCATAAAAAGCTTCGCCGCCGATCGCGAACCGATAGAATTTTCCGGGACCCGTCGACGGGTCCTTATCCCGATAGCCGATGTAGGGGCCGTCGGCGTAGGGGTACGCATCGTAGTCCACCGCCACGTTGACCAGGAACCAGATCCGCAGGATGGCGGCGAACAGCTCGGCGTCCAGCTGCTTTTGTTCTTCCGTCCGGGTGTCCGCTTCTTCTTCTTCCGGACCCTCTTCTTCCGCTTCCTGTTCCGCCGCGATTACGTCTTCCCGGAAATCTTCCAGGTCGGCGAACAGCGGACTAGCGGCGCAGATCAACAAAAGGCCGGCGATGCAGGCACGCTTGAGAAAATGCATGCCTGCATAGTAGACGTTCGACGGAACCGGATCAAGCTTGGCGCAGCAGGTCAGGCGACCAGGGAAACCAGAAAGGGCCAGACACTGTACAGGGATAAAAATACGATGAAGGCGTAGCTGCCCAGTTCCAGCGTGTCCGCCAGCAGCTGGATGCTCAAAGCCCGGGCTTTCAACCGGTTGAAGATTTTTTCCCGGCCGAACCAGGCCAGGTAGGCGGCGGCTGATATTACCACCCCCATACCCGCCGACATGGCCACGACGGCGACGATCCCCAACAGCGTCAGGTCCAGGTACATGGCCAGCATGACCAACATGATCGCCCCGGGGCAGGGCACCAGGCTGGACGAGGCGATGACGGCGTAGAAACGGCCCTTCCCCGGAAGGTTGGCGGGATGTTCGGAATGGCCGCGCTTGAGCAGCATGCTCCGACCCTTCAACACCAGCAGCGCCAGGGCCAGCGCGGCCAGAATGAGCAGACTGTAGCTTTCCATGCGCATGGCGCTAGAGTCGACCGTGGAAAGCGAGGCCGTCGCGCCGGCGGCGGCGCTGAGTACGCCCACCAGGGCCAGGGCGGTGCCCGCGTGGACGGCGGCGGACAGAAAGCCCGCCGCCAGGGGTTCCCAGACCTGGGTTTTCCGGGTCAGGAACAGGGAAAAGAGCACCGTCTTGCGGTGTCCCGGTCCGGCGGCGTGCAGGATGCCGTAGAGGAAGGCTCCGGCCAGCAGAAAGCCGAAGGCCCCGGGACTATTCTGTTCCTTCAGGTTCCGGAGCGCTTGGGCGATGCGGTTGCGCAAGGTCAATTGGGTCTGGATGAATACCGGAGCGCCCGCCGGCGCGGCGACCGCGGCGGGCGCGGGCGCCGCATCCGAACCAAGAAAGGGATTGGCCGCCGCCGGCCAGGGTTGAACCCAGAGCGCGATGCCGATCAGGGTGGCCCGCAGCAGACGTTTAAAACCAGACACGGATTTCTTCCGGATAAGCCGTCGCCAGCCCGGGTTTCCAGCTGTTGTAGCTGGTCATGTCCGTGGAGGTGCCCAGGGGGTTGTAGTACACCGGGTATTCCTTGTTCACCCGGCGTTCCCACTGCGGCGCCGGGGCGCCGGTGTCCACCTGCCGGATCAGGGCTGCTTCCGGGTAGTATGCTGCGGCACAATAGTAGGTGGGGTCGAAAATGGCCATGCTGAAGTCCCGGCCGTACCCCTGCCCGGAAAGGTCGATATGGAAGCGGTAGGCTAAAAGGTCACCCCGAATTTCCGGAGAAAACCGCCGGACTTCCTGGGGCTGGCGGCGGATTTTCCCCGAGCGGAGGTAGACGAAGTAGCCGTACTTGCGGAGGTTGGAGAAAGCCCGCTCCTGGACGGTGGCCGCTTCGGCGGCGCTGAAATGGCCGTCGCCGTCGCGGTCGTGCTCCTGGATGATCGCCGCAGAAAAGTACGGGTCGAAGGTCCAGTCCAGCCAGAATCCGGTGCACGCCGCGCCGGAATACTCAAATTCCACCCGGGACTCCAGGGACATGTGGGGATGGGCGCAAAGGAACCCCGGAAAAAGAACCAGGAAGGCGCCGAGCAGGACCGCCGGTACCGCGGACGGAGGCTCTTTTGTCATTTTGCGGGCGTTTCCGGGTGGGGGCGCTGCAGGAAGCGCTGGGCAAAACGCGCGCTGAGCACCGGACCCGCCAGCTTGGCGGCCAGGCGCTGCAGGCGCCAGGTTAACTTGGGCAGGCTGATCTTTCTGCCCCGGCCGGCGTCCCGCAGGCAGGCCTTGACCGTCAGGTCGGCGCTCCAGCCGGAAAAAACCTTTTTCCGCGCGCCGCCGGAAGCCACCAGGGCAAACTCGCTTTCCACCGGTCCCGGACAGAGCGCCTGCACCCGGATGCGCCGGCTCCGCCACTCTTCGGCCAGGGCGACGGAAAAGGACAGCACGTAGGCCTTGGTCGCGGCGTAGACGGCAAACCCGGCCAGGGGCGCAAAGGCGGCCAGGCTGGCCACGTTGACGACCACGCTGCCCTCGGCCAGCAGGGAATCCAGCCGGCCGCAGGTTTCGGTCAGGACGCGGCAGTTCAGGTCGATCTGCCGCAGCTGCCAGAGCAGGTCCACCGCGGAAAAGGGCCCGTAGGTGCCGTAGCCGGCGTTGTTGATCAGCAGCCGCACCGCTTTGCCCGTGCTGCCCGCCTTGGCCGCCAGGGTCATGACCGAACCTTCGGCCACCAGGTCCATGGCGATGGTGCGGATGATGAGCTTTTCTTCGTTCTGGCCGCCCGAACCGCCCAGGTCGGCCCGCAGTTCTTCCGCCAGCGCGGCCAGCCGTTCGCCCCGGCGGGCGATCAGCCACAATTCGTCGAAGCGGGGCAGGCCGGCGTAGCGTTCCCGGCCGGTGGCCGCGGCGGCCAGATGGCGGGCAAAGGCCGCCCCGATTCCGGAGGAAGCGCCGGTGACGATGGCTATGCCCGGGTCCCGGGGTGCGTTGGTATCCATATCCCCAGTGTAGCAAAAAGGGCCGGGTCGGGACAAGCGCGGCCCGACCCTATATCGGATCCGCTGGCGGTTTTCAAGCCCGATGGTGTATGCTCCGGGTACGACAGCCGGTCTGAACCTTCCCGACCTGCCTGCCCTGGCGGGCAGAAATACCCGGACCGGGACTTCGCCCGCGGCGTCGGCCCGGTACAGCGCGTCGTAGAGGCGCATCATGCTGTATGCGAGGCCGGCGGCGTCGAGTACCCAGAACCCGTCCTGGGTGGTCTCCAGAATGGCGCTCAGGTAGCGTTCCCGATCGTGCAGCGCCTTCAACGCCCGTTTCTGCTCCGTGATGTCGATCAGGCTTAAAAGCAGCCGTTTCCGGGAACGCCTGCCAGGGCCGGATTGGTGAACACCATGCGTTAGCGTTGGTCCACCACGCGTCGGCGTTGGTTCAGTCCGCACATCGGCACGGGGCTCTGGCCGTGCATGGTGCCGAGCTCCGCCCCGGACTACAGTCGACGTAGGGCGTTCACCAGCAGCCGGGCAAAAACGGTCAACAGCGCCCGTTCGTCGCCGGAAAAGGTGCTTGGTTCGCGGACCGCGTCGAAACCGACGCAACCCAGGCAGTCGTCGCCGTTCATCAGGGGCACGGTCAGCAGGCTTTTGATGCCCTGGCCTTCCAGCAGGGCCCGGGCAGGACCCTCGGGCAGCGCCTGGACGTCCGGGATATAGTGGTCCCGGCTGCGGCGGTGCAGCGCCACCGCCTCGGCCAGCGCATCAAGGGGGATGCCCTGCAGGTTGGCCATCTGGGAACTGACCCCCGGGGCGCACCATTCCCTGGTATTGGAGGCTATTCCTTGTTCAAAATCGTAGTCGAAGAGGTAGGCCCGGTCC